>CAZARS010000102.1:1790-9897 GCA_964487625.1 uncultured Desulfobacca sp. | reverse complement strand
CAGGTCATCCAAAACCAAAAACGGCGCCTCCACCGTGTAGCGCCGTTCCACCTCCTGTTCGCTGGCCACCGCCCGGTCTCCATAGGTCGCCCGGATCTCCGCCAGCAGATCCACTGCCCGCACAAACCGCCCTGCCCCCGGCCCCCGCGCCAAGATCTCCTCCCGCAAGTAGCCCACCGCCAGGTGCGTCTTGCCCACCCCCGGCGGCCCCGTCAGATAGGCCGGCCGGGGCCGGGGCACTTCGCCGCGGAAATTGGCCAACGTGCAGGCCAGATACCGCTTCGGCACCCCCGCCCGGGCCAACAGCAGGTCAATCTGCCGCCGCCATTCCTGCCGCTGCGCCTCCCGGGCTTCCTCCCGGGCCCGTTCGGCCGCCTCCTGCCGCCGCCCCTGGCACCCTTCGCAGTACGGTGGCGCCACCTCACTCCGATACTCTCCCACCACCACCGGCAGCATCTCCACCGGCGCCCCGCATTCCCGGCAGACGGCTTTATTATCTGTATTGTTTCCCATTTTACTCATCAGGAATTTCTATTACTTTCCGCTTACCCGGCCCGGCCGCAGCCGGCGGCGCCGCCTGGCCACCACCGGCCGGCCGCGGTCCCTGTCCCCCCCCCCCCTCCCCCCGCCCCCCCCCTTGCCGCAGCCTCCCCACCACCACCGCCTTCAGATAGTTGTGGTTCCGCAGCCCCACCAATTCCCGGTTCGCCACCAGCCGCAGTCCGGCGACGAGGTCCTGCCGCCGCACCGCCCAGTCCTGGCCGTGGTAGCGCAGCCGGCCCGTTGTCGCCATTTCCCGCACCTCCCGGCAGAGGCGCAGCCGTTTCGCTGCCTGCACCTCTCCTCCCGGCCTGGTCCGGAAACAGGCCACATACTCAGCCACCACGGGAAAATCCGGCCCCCAAAAGGCCGCTTCCGCCGCCATCGCCGCCGCCGCCTCCGCCCGCTCCGCCGCCGCCAGCGTCAGCCGCGCCCCGCACTCCGGACACCGCAGCCGCATTACGCCGACTCCTGCCTCCGCGCGGCCAGCTCCGGGACCAAGCAATACCCATCCCGCCACGCTCCACAATCAACCTCCCGCCCCGCCAAGCATTGCCCCTTCTCCTGGCACTTGCCGGTCAGTTCAATGATGACCTCCAGTAATCGGTGGGCCATTGCACAGCTGGCCTCTTCCAAGACCTTCATGGTCTCCTCCAGCACCTCGATCCGCTCATTGGCTTCTTCGCCGAAATAGTACGTCTCCACCTCATGCCTCCTTGACTTCATAGCCGAACACTTCTTTGACCACGCGCTTGGTCCCCACCTGCCGCAACCGCTCCTCCGGCCAGGCTTCCAACCGGTCCCAATCCACCGACTCCGCCACTTTTATTGCCTCCAGGAAGCCCTGCTCCTTCAGCCGGTCTAACAGCCCCCGGACCCGCTTCACCCGCCGCTGCACCTCGTACAGCAGGGCCCCGTGGGGCAAGTCCAGTCGGCACGACTCCCCCCGAAACAGCTCCTCTTTATGCTCCTTGGCCAGGGTGAGGAGCGCCGCGGCCATCTGTTCCTGCCTCTCTTCCAGAGGCGCCAACCTGGCCTGCCAGCTCTCCCGCAGCCGGGTCATCTCCCGCTCCATCTCGGCCTGCAGATAGTGCAGCTCCCGTTGCGTCCGGCCCAACTTCACCAACAACAGGTCTGCGGCAGCCGCCGCCTCCGGCAATCTTCGCTGATTCCCCATACGGCCACCCCTAATTCAGCGACCGATTCTGTTGGCCGCCTGCCAATTGGCCAGACTTTCCAAGTGGGACAGCCCCAAGCGCATCAACACCCCCTGAATCTCCCCCGCCGGCTGGCCGGTGGTGTCATGCCCTAAATATTCCAATAATTTTCTGGCCTTCCGGATCATTTCGCCCTGCTCCACCGACCTGGCCCAAAATCGCCGCAGCCCCATTATTGACCTCCTTCCCGCAGCCGCATCGCCATCTGCCCCAGCATCTCCGGCAACGGCACCCGCTCCAACTTGGCCGCCATCGCCAACTTCTTCAAGGCCGTGGCCTTCAGTTTGCCGATGTATTCCTCTAATTCGCTCCCCGCCGCCGCCAGGTAATACCCCGGCGCATTGCGGGCCGGCGTCGAACAGATGGGCTGGGGGCGATCGCCATATCGCGCCCGCGTGATCAACCGCCGCAATTTTCTGGTGTCATTAATCCGGTGTGACCAGGGCTCCCCGAAAACTTTTTCATACAGTTCGCCCATACCCACCGCCTTGGCCTTGCCGATGTGCTTCGTCAGCTCCATCAACAGCCGGCCAATCAGCAGCTCATGATTTGCCAGCTCTTTACTCATGTTTTGCCTCCATATATTGCCGCAATTTAGCCATATCCTTCGCAGAGATTCGGGGAGATGTCCCTTTGGCGAAACTATAGATAACCCAGTAGCTGATCCCGGCCTCCTGAGCTATGGCCACATACGACGAGCCTTTGCGCTGCAGACCCCTGACCTGCCGTCGTAATGTCTCCATGTTGTCATCGGCGGCGCCCCGACTGGCCTCGGCGCTGGTCGTCTCCTTCAGCCCAGCCTGCCGCCGGTACACCGCCATCTCCCGGCAGGTATCGGCACAGTCCGGATATTCCTCGCTGCCCAATTTCCGGCAGGAATAGCACGGCGACCGCACCGCCGCCTCCGGCCGCAAAACCACCCGCATCACCGCCTCCTACCCCCGTTTTTTGTGATAAATCAAGGCGATCATTACCTTGTGCAGCTGCTCCGCGGTCAGCCACTCTAACCGCTGCACCCCGAACATCTGCTCCCCGATAGCCCGGGCATAATTCCAGGGCAGATTCTTCTCCATGAGCAGCCGTTCAATGGCGTCCCGATACCGGCGGCGCTCATCCACATATCCCTCTGCCGCCCCGGCCCTCGGCCCCTGGTCCCTGGCCCCTTTCTTTTGAAACCCCAGCTTGCCCAAATGCCGCATGAGGTCCTGAAAGGCCCGTTCCGTCAACTCCTTGCTGGATTGCACCCCAAAACTGGCCAGAATCTCCCGATACGTCTCCTCATCCAGCCCCAATTGCGCCTTCGCCACATGCACCAACGCCTTCTGCCGGTTCGTAATGGGACGCTCCCCCGGCTTCGGCGCCGGCCGCCGCCCGGCCGGCCGCCTTTGGCCCAACCTGTTTGACCGCTCCATGCTTTGCCTCCTGAAGAGCAGGGATGAGAGAGGCGGGGAAACGGGATTATTTTTCTCCCCTCTTCCCTTTCCTCTTCCCCCTTTTCCCTAATTCTGCCACCGACACCAGCCCGTTTTCCTCCGGCCGGCAGAAATCTCGCGCATTGCAGAACCACCAACACACCCCATTGATCCGGAAGATGCAGTGGCGCTGCATGTCCGTCAGCCGCTGTTCCAGCATATACAGATCACGCAGCCGCCGCTCATAATCCTCCAGCCATACTGATCTGATCTCGTCAACCAAGCTCCTGTCTTCTGCCTCTGACATTTCCTTGCCTCCTGACCAGCAGGGAAGAGCGATGCCTAATCAATCTCCGCAATCGCCATCCTGGCCTCCGCTACCGCCGCGAAGACCGCATCCAACGCCGCCAACGCCCGTTTCTGCGCCTCCCGGCGCCGCCGCAGATACGCCGCTTTCTCTTCATTCCGGGGCAGCTCCACCGGATCCGCCGCCAGGCGATATTTCCTGCCTGCCGGCCCGGCCACCTCCTGCACGACCTGCCGCTTCTGCAGGTGCCGCAGAAACTGCCTGGCATAATCCCGGTCCACCCCGGCCAATTCCTGCAGGTCCGCCACCGTCACCGTCCGCCGGGCCCGCAGCACCCGCCACATCACCTCTTGTTTGGTCGGTTGCCCCGGCTGCCGGGGCGTCGGCCGGTAAACCCCCGGCTCCTGCCGCTGCAGTTCCCCCCGTTTGGCCAACTCCCGCAAGACCTCGGCGATCCGGCGCACCTCCGCCTTGGTCTGCACCCCCAGCCGCTCCGCCACCTCCAGCGCCCGGATCTCGGCCATTCCCGCCAGCGCCGCCCGCACCCGATCGGTCAACGTCGCCGCCATTTCTCCTCCTAACCGGTCACCGAGGCCTTTAATACCGCCTGCACCATCTCCGCCGTCACCGCCGGGGGCCCGCCTTTGCTCTTCACCCAGTGCGACAGTTTCAGGATCTCCCGCTTGACCAACCGAAAATCACCGCCCGTCTCCCGCTGCAGCAGCAACGAGGCCTCCGAGTCCATCTCCAGGCCGGCCGCCTCTCCGGCGTAGGTCATCACGTCCACCGGCGTGATGGCCTCGAATTCCAAGGCCTGGAAGGTCCGGCTCCAGACCCGCCGGTTGCGCTTCATGAACGGCGCCAATTCCTCCTCCCCGATCAGGATGAAGGGCGCCGTAGTGATCTCGCTGATCTCCCGCACCACATTCAGGTGCTCCTGGGTCAATTTCTCAAATTCATCCAGAAACACCGGCTGCGGCCTGGTCAGCAAGGCCTCCAGCACCTCCCGATAACACCCCCCCTTGCCCTTGGGAGGCTCCTTCACCCCCAATTCCAGGGCCAAGGCCCGCAGGAACTCCGTCAGGCTGGTCCGCCACACCGTGGCGCAGAGCAGCAGCGGCGCCCCGTGGTTCGCCGCCCACCACACCGCCGTGCGGCTCTTGCCCCGGCCCGCCCGGCCATAGACCAGGCCGA
Source organism: uncultured Desulfobacca sp. (assembly GCA_964487625.1). Classification (GTDB taxonomy): domain Bacteria; phylum Desulfobacterota; class Desulfobaccia; order Desulfobaccales; family Desulfobaccaceae; genus Desulfobacca. The sequence goes on along the minus strand of CAZARS010000102.1, from coordinate 5,227 downwards.
ACCGGCCCTCGCCCGCCCCCAATTCCAGGCCGTCCATGAGCACGGTAAAATTGCGCACATTTTTCGTCTGCACAAACACCGGCTTGATCAACGCCGTCCCCCGCTTTTTTTTCGCCTCCATCGCTCCATCCTTTCCAATTCCCGTCAGAGGTTCATTATCCCCCTGCCTCCTGGCCCCTGGCCCCTGGCCCCTGGCCCCTGGCCTCTGGCCTCTGGCCCCTGTCCCCTGGCCTCCAGCCAGGCCCGCCGCCTGTCCAACCGCGGCTGCTCCCGCCGATACTGCTCCGTCACCTCAAAATAGTCCCAGAACAGCCGCTTCTCCCGGGGGATTACCCACCCCCGGGCCGCACACTCCTGGAGCAGCTCATACCTGGTCAAATGGTCCAGACGATCCACCAGATACCAGAAGGTGCGAGCCAAAGTGCCGTCCGGCGCCTGTGCCGCCGCCTTCTCCAGCAGCCAATCCAGCCACTGCCGCTCCGTTGTCATTCCAACCTCCCTCTGCCATCAGCGCTCAATGGTTCTGCCCCTGGCCCAGGCCCACTGCCCGCAACTGCACCGCCAATTCCAGCCGCCGTTCCTCGAAATAGTCACGGTTCTGCTGATACTCCGCCGTCAGCTCGAAGTAGCGCATGAACACCGCCTCTTCGTTGCTCAGCCGACCCGCCAGCTCCGCCTCCTGGGCCGCTTCATAGCGCTGCCAATCCTCCGACTGCCGCTCGGCCGCAATGGCCGCCTTTTCGGCCGCCAGCTCCGCCTGCCGCTGTCTAAATTCCGCCTCTATGGCTTGCTTTTCTTTTTCCCCAGCCCCTGGCTCCTGCTCCCCGGCCTCTGGCCCCTGGCCTCTGGCCCCTGGCCCCTGGCCCCTGCCTTCAGGCAGGTAGGCCAACTGCCGCTGCACCTCCGGCCCCACGATCAGCTCCGCCATCTCCCGGGCCGTGGCCGTCGTCCGGCGCAGCAACTGCTGCTTCTGGGCGATCTGCGCCGCCAGCAATTGCCGGTCCTCCTCCTGCCCCGTCACCGACGCCAACGGATGCACCCCCGGCACCACCGTGGCCTCGCAGAGGTAGGCCCCCGTCGGTTCGTATACTAATAAGGCAGAGAGGTCCTGCTCGTCGTACCGCACCACCACCCGGTGCTGCCGGCCATACAATTCCGGGTGATAATAATTCTGCCCCCGGAAATAGATGCCGTTGCGGTTGATCGTCCTGATTTCGCAGCTCATCATGAGATACCGCAAGGCCGCCGGATCCATTGCCGGGTGACCCTGCCGCTCCCGCCATTCCTGGAAGACCTCCCAGGGCGAGCGCCCCTCCAGATGGCCCCGCTGCGGCCGCCGGGCGTAGTCGTCAAACCAGGCCGCAATGGCCCGGTGCGCCTCCGCCAGGGTCGGCGCCGGCCCGGCCAGCTTCTCGTGCAGCCGGCGGTGCAGCTTTTCCCCCCGCTTCAGCCGCGGCGGCTTGTTCTGGATACTCGTGCCGGTGTAGCTGGGCAGCAGCCGCTCCAATTCCCCGAAACTCCGAAAGAACCGCTCCACCGTCTTGCTCTGAGCATGATACGGCCAGGCGTGGCCCACCCGGCAGCCCAGCCGCTCAAACAGGCCGGCCAGCCCCGCCTCCGCCAGGTTGCCGGTGAAGAATTTGGCCCCGAAGGCCTTGCCGTTGTCCAAATAGACCGCCAAAGGCGGCTTCCCCAAACACAGGAGGGCCCGCCGGAAGGCCGCCGCGATGGCCTGGGTGTTCTCCTCCGGCATGATCTCCCAGCCACAGGGATAATTCGACTTGAAGTCATAGAAGAGGATCAGGACCATGCGTTTGGGCTTGCCGGTCCAGGGATTGATGATCTCAAAATTGAGGCGGTGGCCGTCGGCCACCAGGGCATCTCCCACTTCTAAACGGTCATAGTCCCGCTGCAGATACGGCAGGCATTCATCGTGCAGCGCCCTCTCGCCCCGGCGGTAAAAGGTCCAGTAGTCATAATTCCGGCAGCGCCAGTCCTCCAGCGCCCGCCGATAGGTCCGATCGCTAAGGCCGTCCGGCACACCCCGGGCGGCCATGAGCCGACGGGCCACCCGGATGACCTCGGCGATGCACAGGCGGTTGGGATGGAGCGCCACCGCCAGCAGCACCTTCATGGCCTCCGCCGGCACCGTCTGCCCCTGCCGCCGCGGCCAGCGCGGCGCCAAGGCCAGGGGGTCGCCCGTCTCCCGCCACTCCCGATACCACCGCTCCGCGGTCTGGAAACTCACCGTCCCCAATTGGCGGAAGATCTCCGGGTGCAGCAGGCCCGTGTTGTAGGCCGCCAGGAACTCCTGCTTGGCCCGGGTCCGGCCCTGCCGCACCGCCGCCGACCGGGCCGCCTGGCTGTAAAACCGCAGAAAATCCCCCTTGGCCAACGCCAGCCGCTGCGCCGCCGGCCGACCCCACACCGCTCCCTCCCTCTCGTGCAGTTTCCCTGGTCCTAATGGCTCCGCCTGGACAACTTTCCTGGCGCTTTTTTCCATCTCAACCGCCAATTTTTCCCTGATTTGCTCCGGCAATTGATAGAGCTTCTCTTTGCCCCCACCCGGCAGGTTCCGCTCTTTAAACGCCCACTTCTCCTGCAGCGCCCTTTTTCTGATTGCCCGGCTGCTGCACCCCAGGAGATCAGCCGCCTCCTTGGCCGTCATCTCGGTGAACATCACAACTCACTCTTCGCCCAGATATTCCGACGGGCAGCCTAACGCCTTCAGGGTTTCCACTACCGCCCAGCTCCGCTCCTTCCCGGCCAAAGTCTTCTGGGCGTAGACAAAACTCACGCCCGCCAGCCGGGCCAATTGGGTAATGGTCATTTCCTGGTCTATCAGGAATTTTTTGATCTCTTTGCGATTCACCGGTTTACTCAATCCCCACCTCCTGGGCCAACCGCCGGGCCAGTCTCCGGGCCCGCTTCCCCGCGATCTCCGCCTTGGCCCACTCCAAAATCAGATACTCCTCGTTGCTGACCAGCCGCACGCCTGGCACCGCCGCCGCCAGCGCCGCCAGGGGCAGGGGCGACCCCACCGCCCGGCAGAAGATGGGCAGGAGCCGCAGCGGGATGACATGCTGCTGCGCCGCCGGCGCCAGCCATTTATCCAATAAGGCCGGGGTCACCTTCTGGCTCCGGCCGTTACAGGTAACCCCGGCCGCCAGCGCCAGCCGGTTCATCTCATCCACGATCTGCTCCCTGGACAATGAAACTGCCCGCACCGCCTCTCGCATGGCCGCTTTCACCGCCGGACCAGGATCAACCGCCACCTCTTCCCAGAGGTGCCGCTGTTTTTCCTGTCCGAAATTGTCTCTGGTTTTTCCCTTGACCATCGCCGTCGGCCACACTATGATTATTTATAGCGCTTACTCTGCATATGTCAAGAAAAAAATTAGCCTCAGATGAAATTTGTCCCGGATTACCGCAGCGTC
>CAZARS010000102.1:0-1690 GCA_964487625.1 uncultured Desulfobacca sp. | reverse complement strand
ATGTCAAGAAAAAAATTAGCCTCAGATGAAATTTGTCCCGGATTACCGCAGCGTCTTTTGGAAATAAGACGTCGCTTAGGTCTATCTCAGGAAAAATTGGCTGATAGGCTAAATCTTACTAAGGCAACGATATCTCGATATGAAACCGGATTATCAATCCCTCCCAAAGAGATTTTGCTCCGGTATGCCTCTTTGGCGGGATTGTCTCTTGACAATCTTTTGCACGAATCTAGTTCCAATAATTTGCAACATAATGAAACACCGCATTTACTCAATACCGATCTGCTGCGCCAAGTCATTGCTGGTATCGAAATCGGCTTAGCTCATAGAGGTATCACCCTTCCATTAGAAAAAAAGGTCGAACTCATATCATTGCTATATGAATATGCCGTCAAATCCCAGGAGGCCCCGACCCCCCAGACCGTGGAACGCTACCTCCGCCTGGTGGCCTGATGGTGGTTCAAATTTTTGAACTTTCCATTTTTTTGGTTCCGAGCGTCTTACAGTGACATTTCTACAATTTCTTGGTATATCAAATTGTTGTAGGTTCCGAGCGTTTTTTGCCAAAGTTCCGAGCGTCAGGCCCTTCTCATTTTGAGAATTTTGCTCCATTAAAATATTATGTAAATTTATATATTGTTATTTTCTATATTAGTTAGAGGTTATATCTATGCTATCAGATCGTCAGCTCGGTTATCTGGTCTTGGCTGGTGGCGTGGCTGCTTTTCTGCTGCTCCACAGCATCGTCCGGTATGTGAGCCCGCCGGCCCCGCCGGTTCCCCACGTTGACACTCCGGCCGCGGCGCCCGTCCAGCCTCCCCCTTCAGCGCCCCGGGAGGTCTATGAGCAGGCCGGCAAATATTTCCAAGACCTGGAGCGCCGCGGCTTTCTGGAAGTCCATCATTTCCCCGATCAGGTAACTATCATTTATGTCGAACCAAAGTTCTGGACTGTGCTTAGCCACAAAGAAAAAGAGGGCGTCACCCTCATGTGCGCCCTCCATCTCCAGGAATTATCCCGGCAGCGACCGGACATCTTGAAATTTCCTTACTATTCCCTTCTGGATATGACTTCCCGCCGCACCCTGGCCCGGGGCAGCATCCAGGACCCAGCCGACTACCGGATCATCCGATGATCTTTCCTCCGAGCCATGCCCCCGTTTCGCTTCTTTTTAAAGTTCTCCGCCATTCTTGCCGATATGGCCTAATGTATCAGGGAGCCTCCCATGACCGCTAATGATGACCTTGCCCAGAAGATCGCTGCTATCCTTCAGGACGCCGTTCCAGCTCCTGCTACTCCGTCTCCTTCGCCGCTACCATCGGTTCAACAAATCAACCACGGCCCCCAGGCCATCCAAGTTGCCGGCAATCTGACCATCCAGGCCAGCCCGTACATCACTCCGGCCCAGGCTTACGAGCTCCACCAGCTCATTAAACGGGCCGTTGCCCTCGAAGCCGAACCTGGCGCCAACCGCCGCCAACTCTTTGCCAAATGGTATGCCGCCCTGAAGAAGAAATTCCGGGCTCCCTCCTATAAATTCATCCCCGCCCCCCAGGCCGACGCAGCCCTGGCCTGGATGCGCCAACACATCGCCCGTCTCCGCCGCCGCCACCATTCCCCCCACCACCCACCCGACCGCAGCTCCAATCCCCCCACCTCCTGACCTCTCAAATAAGCAATTGGGTCTTAC
>CAZARS010000101.1:0-10008 GCA_964487625.1 uncultured Desulfobacca sp. | reverse complement strand
GGTGTCGGACCTTCCATGGAATCAGGAAGCCACACATGGATGGGAAACTGGGCGCTCTTGCCCATGACCCCACAGAAGATTAACAGGGCGGCCGTGGTAATCAGCCAGGCCGGCATGGCCTGGGCCACAGCAGCAGAATTAACCTGCTGAATCTCCAGATTGCCGTAATAGATGGTCAGGAAGGCCAACCCCATGAAGAAGCCCACGTCCCCGAAGCGAGTGACCACAAAGGCCTTTTTGCCGGCTTCTGAAGCCGAGAACTTTTCATACCAGAAGCCGATGAGCAAATAGGACGCCAGACCAACCAACTCCCAACAGATATAGAGCTGCAGGAGGCCGCTGGAGATGGACAGGGTTAACATGGAAAAGGCAAATAAAGAGAGGAAGGCATAGAAACGGCCGAACCCCGGATCGCCTCCCATATAGCCGATGGAGTATATCTGCACCAGCCAACTGATGGTGGCGACAATGGTCAGCATCAGCAGACTAGTAGGATCCAACAGGAAGCCGAAGGGGATCTTCACTATATCCGAATAGAGCCATTTGAGGTTATACACCATAGGCTCTTGGATGCCCCAATAGGTGTATAGCAATCCCCAGGCGATGATGAGGGGGATGGTGGAGGCCGTCAGGGAGATGGCCAAGGACACCTTGGGGTTTTCCCGGGTGAAAATCATGATGAGCCCAAAGCTGAGGATCGGCAAGACCGATGTCAGGAGGCAGGCCAAAAATGTGGTATCAGAAAACTGCACCGCCATGCTTAACCTCGCAGTTCATTGACATGCTCAATGTTGATGGACTTGAGCTTCCGATAGACTGTAATGATGATACTCAGGGCAATGGCTGCTTCCGCCGCGGCCACCGCCATGATGAAAAGGGTAATGATCTGGCCGACTGCCGGCTCCGGAGCCAGGAAGCGATTGAAAGCCATGAAATTAATGCTGGCAGCATTCAGCATCAATTCCACCGAGATCAGGACCGCGATGAGGGAGCGCCGGGCTAGGACGCCGTATAAGCCGATGGCAAAGAGAAACGCGGCAATCAACAGAAAGGTCTGTAAATTGTTATACATGATGTGTTTTCACTCCCCCGTCTCTCAAGATTGTTCCCGGCCGCGACCGTTTTTGGCATTAACAATGGCCCCCAACATGGCCACCAACAAGATCAAGGAGATGGCCTCAAAGATTAAGGCATATCGGGTCAGGAGAAAGTGACCGATGGTGGCCACGGACCAATCATCACTGCGGGTAGCAGCCGGCACCCAGGCGGTCTTTTTCACCAACGCCATGAGCACCACAAAAACCAAGCCAGCACCCACGCCGGCGCCGAGCAGCTTAATGGGTTTACGCGGGGGCTGCGGTCGATAGAGCGGTTCGGAGAGCATGATAGCGAAGCAGATGGCGATACAGATAGCCCCCACGTAAATCAGGATTTCCATCATGGCCAGGAACGGACTGTTCAGATACAGGAAAAGGCCAGCCACGCCGAAGAGGGAGAGGGCCAGGCCCAGGACATTATGGAAGATATTGCGGGCCCCGACAGCAATGAAAGCCCCCCCCAGCGTCATGCCCACCACCATCAGGAAACTGAGACCCGCCAGACTGAATAACTCACTCATGACTCACCCTCCCCAGTCTTGGCTTCAGCAGGTGCCGATTCGGCCGCCTCGGGGGCTGGCGGCACTTCCTCCGGCAGACCCAAAGCCCGCTGTTGGGCCTTCAGCCGGGCCATGACATCGATGACCATATCTTGTCGGGAATAGCCGGCCAGCCGATATTCATCGGAAAACTTCAAGGCATTGGTGGGGCAGACCTCCACACAGAGTCCACAGAGACTGCAGAGGGAATAGTCCAATACATAGGTTACTGCCCGCTTCTTCTTGGTCCCAGGTATCTTGGCCCCGGTGACCGAAATCACTCCCGACGGGCAGGTGCGGGCGCAGTTCTCACAGGCATTGCAGCGATGGCTGCCGGTCTCAGGATCAATAATAAATTCGGTATGGCCCCGATAGCGGGGGCTCATGGGAATCTTTTCCCGGGGATACTGGACTGTGACGATGGGCTTGACAAAATAGCGGATCGTCACCCCCAAGCCTGCCAGGAGGCTATAAAATCCTGTTAAGGTTTCCTTTACGAGTTCCTTCATTGCCGCCAACCTTTAGGAAAATACCATTTTTTCTAGCCCGAGGGGGCCGGACCTTTAGCGCACCAGCTTCAACACGAACGCCGTCACGATGAGATTCAAGAGTGCCAAAGGAATCAAGATCTTCCAGGCCAAGGTGATGAGCTGGTCAAAACGCAGCCGCGGGAAGGTCCAGCGGAACCACATCATCAGGAAGATCAGGGCATAAACTTTGAGGAGAAACCAGATGACCGGCGGCAGGAAGGGGCCCTTCCAGCCACCCAGGAAGAAAATCGTGGCGACTGCCGACACGATGAACATATTGGTGTATTCGGCCAGGAAGAAGATGGCAAAACGCATCCCCGAATACTCGGTGTGGAACCCAGCCACCAACTCCGATTCCGCTTCCGGGATGTCAAAGGGTGCCCGGTTGGTCTCGGCGGTTCCACAGATAATAAAGAGGATGAAGGCCAAGGGTTGGACAAAGATGTTCCATACCACCTTTTGCTGGGCCACGATTACCGTCGGTTGGAAAGAGCCGGCCATGATGATGATGCTCATGGCGGTGAGCAGGAGGGGAATCTCATACGCCACGTTTTGAGCCACCGAACGGATGGCCCCCAGCAGGGAGTATTTATTATTGGAGGACCAGCCGGCCATGAGGATGGCCAACACCGTTAGCGTGCTGAAGGCAAAAATCAACAGCACCCCCACATTCAGGTCTCGGATAATCAGCGTGGGCGAGAACGGTATGACCAGGAAGCTCACCAATACCGGCAGGAACATGACGATGGGGGCCAGCAGATAGATCAGCTTGTCCACATCTTCGGGGGTAATCAGCTCCTTGCCGATCAACTTGAGGGCATCGGCGATGGTCTGTAAGGCGCCGTGGAAACCCACTTCCATGGGGCCGGGGCGGAGCTGAATGTGGGCCGAGACCTTCCGCTCCATCCAAATCAGAAAAAGGGCATTCACGCCCACGAGACTGATCACCCCGATCAGGCCCAGGCCGAGACGTGCCCCTTCGGCTAGAAAAAACTCCATAATAAAAACCTCATGCGCACGTATTCCAGGAAACCGTTGGCCTCCTGGCGGGTTGTCCTCCCGCCACCTGCAGCCAACGTTAGCGATCGATCTCCGGGATAACCAAATCGATGGAACCTAAGATAGCCACGGCGTCTGCCACCAGGGTATCCTTAATAAGTTCCGGGACCACACTGAGGTTGGAGAAACACGGCACCCGCAGTTTCACCCGGTATGGTTTGACATCGCCTTTGCTCACCAAGTAGATGCCAAACTCGCCCCGGGCGGTTTCCACCGCCGTATAGACCTCGCCCTCGGGGGGCTTCAGGCGTTTGGGCACCTTTTCGGCCATGATGGGCCCATTGGGCAGCTTGTCCAAGGCCTGTTCGATGATCCGCAGGCTCTGTTCCATCTCCTGGAGGCGGACCAGATAGCGGTCCATGACATCGCCCTTGCTGCCGATGGGGATCTCAAAATCAAAGAGAGGATACACCGAGAACGGCTCGCTCTTGCGGATATCATAGGGGATGCCGCTCCCCCGCAGGGTAGGCCCGGTAACGCCGTATTTGAGGGCCAACTCCGGCGTCAGGATCCCCACATCCCGAGCCCGATGGATAAAAATGACGTTCTTGGTGACCAGATTATCATAGTCATCCCACCGGCTCCGCAACCGCTGAATGAAAGCCCGGCAACCAGTGATGAAGTCATCATCAATGTCCACCGGCACCCCGCCGAAACGATAGAAACAATAGGTCAGCCGCGACCCGGTTATCCGGTCCAACAGGTCCAGGATCTGTTCCCGATCATCAAAGCAGTAGAGGAAGGGCGTAAAGGCGCCCAGATCCAGGAGATAGGCCCCGAACCAGAGGAGGTGGGAGGAGATCCGGTTTAACTCGCTGGTGATCACCCGGATGAATTCAGCCCGCTCCGGCACTTGGATCCCCGCCAACTTCTCCACCGCCATGCAATAACATTGATTGTAGGCCAGGGCATGGAGGTAATCCACTCGCCCCATGTTGGGGAGGAACTGTTGGTAGGTCCGCAGTTCGGCCATCTTCTCATGGGCCCGATGGCCGTAACCGATGACCGGTTCGGCTGAGACGATGAATTCGCCGTCCATCTCCAGGACTACCCGCAACACGCCGTGGGTGGCAGGGTGCTGGGGCCCGAGATTGAGATAAAAGGTCTTTTCTTCGATGCCTTTTTCCAACATGTCAATTACTCGCCACAAAGTCTTTTAACAACGGGTGAAAATCGGCTTCTTCCGGCAGGATCAGGTTCTTCAGATTGGGATGTCCGCTGAAGATGATCCCAAACATTTCGAAGACCTCCCGCTCGAACCAATCGGCCCCGGGGTAGATCGTGCTAATGGTGGGAATTTCGGTGCCCACCGGCAGGGGCACGTGGACCACCGTGCGACACAGTTCATAATAGGAAGCAAAGTGGTAAACCACCTCGAAAGACTCCACCAGATCCAGGGCCGTCAGGGATTCCAGAAAATAATTTTGAGCCAACATGGCTTGGGCCACGGCCGGCATCTGCTCGGGTTGCGCCTCCACCCGGACATGATAGCCGGTGGTAGCATAATCAGCCGGCGTCGCCTTCTCAGGGCCAACAAGGGGCGTAAGGGTCTGGATAACACTCTGAGCTGACATTTTATCTATACTTTCTTAACCGTGGTCGTTTGGTGATCTTCTCTTCCAACAACAGGATCCCTTCAATCAAACCTTCTGGCCGGGGCGGACAACCAGGCACATACACATCCACCGGGACCAGCAGATCAGCCCCCGGCACGATGGCGTATTGGCCTTCATAATAAAACGGCCCGCCGGAAATGGCACAGTTGCCCATGGCAATGACATACTTGGGCGCCGGCATCTGATCATAGAGCCGCTGCACCGCTGGCCCCATTTTCTTGGAGATGGTACCGGCCACGATCATCAGATCGGCTTGCCGGGGTGAGGGCCGGAAAACCCCTGCCCCGAAACGGTCCAGATCAAAACGAGAGGCACCGGCCGCCATCATTTCGATGGCACAACAGGCCAAGCCGAAGGTCATGGGCCAGAGCGAATTCGCCCGGCAAAGGTTCAGGACATCTTCCAGCACCGCCAACTGAATCAGCGGCTCTCCGGTTTTCTTTTCCACGCAAAAACCCCCTTACACCAGGCATAGACAATCACCAGGGACAGGATGCCGATGAAAATGACGATCTCAATGAAGTCCCGCCAGACATACCCTTTGCCATAAGCCAACAGGACGGGAAAGAGGAAAATAACGTCCACATCAAAGGCCAAAAAAATCAGGGCAAAGAGATAGTAGACCACCGCCACCTGGACCCAGGCGCTGCCATAAGTGGGAATGCCGCACTCATAAATCTCATCGCGGGTAGGGCCAGAACTGCGTGGTGCCACAAAATGGGCCACAATGAGCGGCACCAACGCAAAAAGCGCTCCCACCATGAGGAAAACTAACACATAACCGTAATCACGGAGTACCGGCGCAATGTCCACGTCTACCTCCACAGCGCAGGCCAAGAGATTTGTGAAAACATTCTTTATGGGTATAGCAATAGAAAAATTGATTGTCAAGCATGGAAATTTTTCTCGGCGATTTTTATTTCGTGAAAAATTTATCTATATTGCCTGTCGTCTGTTCGGCATGATGGAGCGCGGTTCATGAGCCCGGGTGCATCGGGGCCAAGTCTCTATCGGTGACGGTGTATTGCGGGAGGCACAGGCTCAGACCGTCCGATGCGAGGTCCTGCTCAATACCCCCAAACCAAGTTATACGGCCTTCTACCTTCACCCCCAAACAGGGCAGCCCTGTGAATCGTGCCGCAAACTCTATTTTCATCAAACCCAGCGCACCGCTGATCTTCTACCGGTGCCCGCAGCTATGCGGGGAGCGAACCGAGCCCAAAATGGCGCTCCGACCGGGCCATCATTTTGATTTTGTTATCCACTTTAATAATCTGCAGGAGGACGAATTTAATCTCCTCCTGTATCTCCTGGTCTTAGAGGGGGATGTGCAGGTGACGGTGGGAGAGGGAGAACACCGGCGGCAACTCCGGGGCCCTTTGCGCCATAAACTGGGCTTGGGAAAACCCCTGGGCATGGGGAGTGTCCATATCTCAGCAGACATCTCTCAACGATCTTGACCAGAAACTGGAGCCCTACCGCCTCCCAACCTTCTAAAAACAGCGGCCCCGGTGCCATGGCCGCCCCTTCAGGCAACCGTGGCACCGGGGCCGTTGGTTTTTGCCCTACCAATATGGTTTCTGTGCCTGCTACTCCTTCTCTGGAAAGAGCTTAAGGTATTGGCCGTAGCCTTCTTTTTCCAAGTCTTCCTTGGGGATGAAGCGTAATGCCGCTGAATTAATGCAGTAGCGCTGCCCGGTGGGCGGAGGGCCGTCGGGGAAGACATGTCCCAGATGAGAGTCGCCATGCCGACTGCGGACTTCAGTGCGGGTCATGAAAAGCTTGCGATCAATCTTTTCCACGATGTTGCCCGGCTCCAGAGGTTTGGTGAAGCTGGGCCAGCCGGTCCCGGAGTCGAATTTATCCCGGGAGCTGAAGAGCGGCTCACCGCTGACCACGTCCACATAAATACCCTCCCGATGGTTGTTCCAGTATTCGTTCTGAAAAGGCGGCTCCGTGCCCTCCTCCTGGGTGACTTGATACTGTAGGGGGGTGAGCTTTTGCCGGAGTGTGGCCTTATCCGGCTTGGCATAGGTACGTGGACTCGGCTCGGCCACAGTCCCTGGCTCTTTGGCCTCATCTCCCCAAACCCGCACCAGAAACTGGTCCCGGCCCGAATGGCGGCGGTACGTCTGGTAGCGCAGCGGGCAGGTTTTGTAATATTGCTGGTGATAATCCTCTGCTGGATAGAAGGGCTGGGCCGGCAGGATGGCCACGGCAAGGGGTTGAGCAAACTTCCCTGAGGCGGCCAGGGCTGTTTTGGAGGCTTCGGCCAAACGCTGCTGCTCCGCATCGTGATAAAAAATGACGGGGCGATATTGGCTGCCCCGGTCCATGAATTGTCCCCCCGCATCGGTGGGGTCTATGCTGCGCCAGAAAATATCCAATAACTGTTCGTATGTTATTTTGGATGGATCAAACTGAATCTGCACCGCTTCCACATGGCCGGTCCGGCCGGAGCAGACCTCCTCGTAGGTGGGATTGGGTTTCTGTCCGCCGGTGTAGCCTGACATGACGCGCACCACGCCCTCATGTTTGGCAAAATCCGCTTCGGTACACCAAAAACAGCCGCCGGCAAAGGTGGCCACTTTGAATTGCTGGGTTGGTTCCATGGATGTAACCTTCTCCTTGGTAAGGTGGGATTGGCTATAGGCGGCCGGCCCTTCCACGAGCGAGAAGCTGAGGACGATGGCCATGGCCCACCATTGTTTTTTCCTGAAAAATGACATTGCGATTCCCTTTTCTAACAATTCTGTCGTCTAACCACTAACCGGTTCAGAATATTCTTATATAAGATTAGGCTTTCTTGGAAAATATCAAGATGGGTACAATAAGAGTCATGCCTGGCGGACGCGCGGTTGCCACCCGGCGGCCAACAAGGGCATATTTCAAAATTATTATGATGAGATAAATAAATGAATTATCTAAACAAGTTGGTCCTCTTGGATACGGCGAGCCCTAAGGTCTGGCGGGTTGTCATACTCTTAGTCTGGCTGGTATGGTTGGGCAGTCAAACGAATGGAGCCGCGGCGGCCCAGGGGCCGCGCCTGGAAGTCGTGGGGGCGGTTCAGGATAGCCAAGGGCAAGGCATCGCTGGAGCCCGCGTCCAAGTTGAACTGTCGGGGCAGCCATTGACAGCGGAGACCGAGGAGGCCCTGACCACGGACAAACAGGGGCGATTCCAGGCCCGCTTTGTTTTGGCGGCCGCGGTGGCGACTCCCAACGAAGTGGTCCTCCAGGTCAGCAAACCCTCCTGGCAATCCCAAATGGTCCGGGTAACCGTGCAGCCGGCTGCGACCCCCCTTGCTTACCAAGCCATGGGTCTGATTACCCTCAGTCGGCAGGTAACCCCGGCCTTCTGGCTGGCCACTGGGATTCTCTTGGGAGTATACTTGCTCATCATGTTGGAATGGGTCCACCGGGCCCTGGCGGCCCTCTTGGGGGCGGCGCTGATGCTCTTGATCTCTTATACCATCGGGCAATTTTCTAGCGATTTCTTCATCATTTCCTTTGAAGAAGCCATTGCCGCCATTGATATGAACGTCATTCTCCTGCTGTTGGGCATGATGTTACTGGTAGGAGTCACGAAAAAGACAGGACTTTTCCCCTGGCTGGCACACCAATCGTTTGTCTGGGCCAGGGGGCGGGTGGTGCTTGTGGTACTCATCCTCATGGGGGTAACGGCAATTATCTCGGCGTTTCTGGATAATGTCACCACCATGCTGTTGTTCCTGCCAGTCTCTTTGGAATTGGCTAAGACTCTGCAGATGCAGCCCAGGGCCCTCCTGATCCCCCAGGTCTTTGCCTCCAATGTGGGGGGCACAGCGACCTTGATCGGCGATCCGCCCAACATCTTGATCGGTTCCTATGCCAACCTGACCTTTATCGATTTCCTCAAGCATCTAACCCCGGTCGTCCTCCTTTGCTTGATGGTGGCCTGCGGTTATTTCCTGTGGTATTATCGGCGGGACTATGCCCGGGCCTCGGCGGTGGCCTCGGCCACCATTGCCAAAGAGTTCCGAGAGCGGTCCCACCTCCAAGACCGCCGTTTACTCTACCTGTGTCTGGGCTTCTTGGCTCTCACGGTTTTCTTGTTTATTTTCCAAGGCATCTTAGGCATGGAGCCGGCCATTGCCGCCCTCATGGGGGCTACGGCGTTGCTGGCGGTTTCCCGGGTCAATATTGCCACGCTGCTGGCTGAAGAAATTGAGTGGCCGACCTTGATCTTTTTCATGGCCCTGTTCATGGTCATTGCCGGCGCTGAGGCCACTGGCCTGCTGCAACTCATCGCTCAGGAGATCAGGAAACTATCTCAAGGGAACCTACTACTGGCCAGCATGTTGGTCCTTTGGGTCTCGGCTTTGTTGTCCGCCTTCATTGATAACATTCCCTTCACGCTCACCATGCTGCCCGTCATTTCCTCTTTAAATGCTACCCTGATGGGGGCTGAAAGCGGGATATTATGGTGGGCTCTGGCCCTGGGCGCCTGTTTGGGCGGCAACGGCACCTTAATCGGCGCTTCGGCCAATGTAGTTACCGCCGGTATGGCGGCACGGGCTGGTTATCCTATCTCATTCAGGGACTACGCCCAGGCTTGTTTCCCGCCCATGTTGCTTACTATCGGCGTCTGTGCTGGTTACCTGTTGTTGATAAAATGAGAGGGCAAAGGCTTCTTGCGATTTTTTTACCCAAGGAATACAATAAAAGAGACTGACTCTGGAGGCGGCTATGGACATCAAAGAGGCAGTAGTTGGCGCCCTAAAAGAATTAATCTTGCCGGAATTGGCAGTGATGCGGCAGGCTTTTGGCAACCTCGATACCAAGATCCTGTTGGTTAATCAACGCCTGGACGCGGTTAACCAGCGCTTGGATGATGTGAACAGAAGAATAGACGACGTGACTGCCCACTTGGTCGATCAGAGTCGTCGCATTGATGAAATCAATAAACGCATTGATGATACTAATAACCGCATCGACGCCGTCCGGGAAAAATTGACCGAACGCATCGAAAATGTCCGAGACGAATTGTCCGGGCGCATCGAAAATGTCCGAGACGAATTGTCCGGGCGCATCGAAAACGTCCGAGACGAATTGTCCGGGCGCATCGAAAACGTCCGAGACGAATTGTCCGGGCGCATCGAAAACGTCCGAGACGAATTGTCCGGGC
>CAZARS010000100.1:3534-10064 GCA_964487625.1 uncultured Desulfobacca sp. | reverse complement strand
GATTTATTGTATTTGTAATATTATTTAAAATTATAAATTAATTCATTTTTAATTATTTATTAAATATCTTTTATAAGATAAAAAAGCTAATATTATGTTAAACAACAAAAATATCTTAATGATAGGAAATTATCTTTCTAAATTTGTTTCAACAAAATCAATTGTTGAAGAGCTATTTGATCGGTTTACAGAAAAAAAATGGCGGGTAATTACTGCTTCCAATAAAAAAAATCGTCTGATAAGATTGTTGGACATGATCTTTACAACATGGCTGACTAGAAGCCAATATCCTTGTGCACACGTTACGGTTTATAGCGGGCCAGCCTTTTTTTGGGCTGAGATAGTTAGCCTTGTTCTGAAAATATTACATAAGCCTTTTCTCCTCACCCTGCACGGCGGCAATCTGCCAGCTTTCTCAAACCGATGGCCTAAAAGGGTCAGTTGCTTGTTAAAGAATGCTACGCTCGTTGGAACTCCATCCTTATATATTAAAGAAAAATTGAAATCCTTCCGACCGGATATAATCTATCTACCTAACGGTATATATCTTAATAATTATCACTATAGATTGCGTTCGCAGGCCACTGCCAAACTGGTTTGGCTGCGGGCCTTTCATAAAATTTACAACCCGATTATGGCCGTGAGGACTCTGGCCTACCTAAAGGATGATTTCCCAAACATCCGTCTCCACATGATTGGCCCGGATAAAAAGGATGGGTCCCTGGAAGCAGTAAAACAGGCAGTAAATCATTTGGGGGTGCACAACAACCTTCACATAACTCTTGGGGTGCCCAAAAGCCAGGTTCCCTCTAACTTATCTGAACACGACATCTTTCTCAATACCACTAACTTCGAGAGTTTCGGAGTTTCGGTCATGGAAGCTGCGGCTACCGGTCTTTGTATTGTCACCACGAACGTCGGGGAATTACCTTATTTGTGGCGGGATGGAGAAGACGCTCTCCTCGTTCCCCCCAATGATCCCAAAGCCATGGCCCAGGCGGTGCGCCGGCTCCTCACCGAACCAGACCTGGCAGCGCGCCTCTCCCACAACGCCCGCCAGAAAGTGGAGCAGTTTGACTGGTCGGTGATCCTGCCGCAGTGGGAGGCGTTGTTTCAGGAGGTTTTAGCCGCAGGGCAGAGTGGGGCTCAGTGATAAAGGGCGGATTAACGAGGGTATGGGGGTGTATTCTGAGGACATTGCTTTACAGCAGCTTGACCAGGGCGGCGACGACGGCAATGGCGGCGGTCAGCATACCGCCCAAGCGCAGCGTCAGGTCGTGTTTGAGGCGAATTTCCATCTCCCGCATATCCCGGCGCAGAGAATTCTCCATTTCTTGCAGGTCGCGGCGCAGGGAGGTCTTCATTGCTTGCATATCCCGGCGCAGGGAGGTCTCCATTTCTTTCATGGCGGCTTCGAGTTCCTTAATATCCCGCTTGGTGGCCAATTGCTCTTCCACCATACCGGCCAGGGTCTCGGCCTGATGCGACGAGAAATCAGCGGCCTTGAGTTTTTTGCAAATTCCAGGGTATCAAAGGCGATGGCTTTCATGCGTGACCTCTTTCAGATAAAATACAAGGCATGGCGGTTTCTGTCAAGTTCTCCCATAAACAACATTAGGCGGTCGTTACGGTGAAAGAAAGTCTCCTGCGTCTTTACCATCTCTTTCCTTACCCCCTAAAAGTCCTGGCCGCCAGCGCCTGGGGTGCTTATCTGCGGTGGTGGCGCTATGGACCGGAAACAGAGCGCCTGATTGCCGAGGCGTTGGAGCGGGAATACTGGAGTCCGGAACAATGGAAAATTTGGCAGGAAAACCGCTTGGGGTATATCCTCCATCGGGCGGCCACCAAAGTTCCTTACTACCGGGAATACTGGCAGCAAAGGAGGCGCCTGGGAGATCGCAGTTCTTGGCAATATCTGGAAAATTGGCCGATCTTGGAAAAAGAAGCGCTGCGGGCCAAGCCCACAGCCTTTGTGGCGGAGGATTGCGATATCCGCAAAATGTATCATGAACACACCAGCGGCTCGACCGGCAAGCCCCTTGATCTCTGGTTCAGCAGGAAAACGGTGCAGATTTGGTATGCTCTCTTTGAGGCCCGCTGGCGGCAGTGGTATGGTGTCTCTCGTTTTGACCGCTGGGGTATTTTAGGGGGCCAACTAGTGGCGCCGGTATCGAGGCAGAAACCCCCTTTCTGGGTCTGGAATGCTCCCCTGAATCAACTCTATCTATCAGCCTATCATCTGTCGGCCTCGTTTTTTCCCTATTACTTAGAAGCAATCCGGACATATCGCTTAACGTATCTCTGGGGTTATAGTTCTGCCTTATACACAATAGCCCAATGGCTTATGGAGAATAACCCCCCGGATTTGGGTTTAAAGGTTATTATCACCAACGCCGAGCCGTTATATGCCCATCAGCGGCAAGCCATGGAAGCAGCTTTTCGCTGTCCGGTCCGAGAAACCTATGGCATGTCTGAAGCCGTGGCTGCTGCCAGTGAATGTGAAGCAGGCTCCCTCCATCTCTGGCCGGAAGCAGGGGTTGTGGAAATTTTTCCCTCAGAGCCAACCGAGCCAGGTGACCAACCTCTCACCGGTGAGTTCCTCTGTACGGGCCTCGGCAATGCAGATATGCCGCTTATTAAATATCGTGTCGGCGACCGCGGCAAGCTGGCATCAATGCGGCATCAATGCCCTTGCGGACGTCATCTGCCAATACTCGAGGAAATAGAGGGCCGTTGCGATGATGTCCTCTTGACGCCTGATGGCAGAGTAATCGGGAGAATGGATCCGGTATTCAAGGCACAATTACCCATACGGGAGGCCCAGATAGTTCAAGAATCTCTCGAGGTAATCCAAATCAACTTGGTGCCTGCCCCCGGATTTTCCCAGGCACATGCCGATGAACTTGTTGCCCGGATGCGGGAGCGACTGGGAGATATGAAAATTTACATCAATCCTGTCTCGGCCATAGAACGGGGCCCAAATGGCAAATTTCGGGGGGTAATTTGTAAGTTATCTAGTAGAGATAGTTCATCAAAATGAGAGCCATGAAAAAGATACCCTCGGATTCGATAAACTTGAGTGGTTAGAAATTCCAACTTATGCAAAAGAATTGCATTGTCTCCATAATCATGCCTATCCGCAATGAAGGGGATTTCATTGCCCGCAGTCTCGGATCAGTGCTGGCGCAGGATTACCCAAAAGAATGCCTGGAAATCCTGGTCGTGGACGGCAGGTCCGAGGACAACACCCGCACTATTGTGGAAAATATTATCCAGGCGCACCCCTCCCACAAGATATACCTCATAGATAATCCAAGATATATTGTTCCCACTGGACTGAATATCGGCATCCAGCAGGCCAGGGGGGACATTATCATTCGAGTTGACGGTCATTGTGAAATCCCATCTGATTATGTCAGTCGCTGTGTGAAGCTTTTGGAAGAAACGCGCGCCGATAATGTCGGGGGTCTCCAATATGCCGAGGGGCAAAATCTTATGAGCAGGGCCATTGCCTTCGCAACGAGTTCGCCTTTTGGGGTGGGAGGGGCAAAATTTCATTACGCCTCCCAACCGGCTTGGGTGGATACCGTATACTTGGGGGCCTACCGTCGGGAGGTGTTCTCCCGCATCGGTGGTTTTGACGAAGAACTGGTGCGCAACCAGGATGATGAGTTTAATTTCCGTCTCGTTCAGGCTGGGGGCAAAATATGGTTGGACCCGGCCATAAAGGTGAAGTATTATAGCCGCAGCAATTTCTACAAGCTTTGGAGGCAGTATTTTCAATACGGTCTTTACAAAGTTCGGGTCATCCAAAAACGTCGTGCTCTCCCTTCCTGGCGGCATGTGGTACCGGCTGGTTTTGTCGTGGGCTTATTGTTTACAAATTTCTTAGCCCTCGCTACCGGCAACGCCCTCTGGTCCCTTGCCAGTTCTGGACCCTATGCACTGGCTAATGTTATGGCCAGTATCTGGACGGCACGAAAAAATTGGCGCACTTTGCCTCTCCTGCCCTTGGCATATCTTATCTTACACCTAAGTTATGGCACTGGATTTCTCTGGGGCCTCTGGCGCTGGCGGCATAATTGGAGAAAACAATAGAAAGTTACGAATTAACCGTGCAGCCACCGATATAACATTCCAGTGGCTGCACGGTTTGAAACTCAATAACAACTCGTATTCACCCGGAAATAGCAGAACTGCCAAAAGATCGTGCCCAAGCCAGAAGGGGTTAAAAAATAACCTGGGGTAATTATTAATTATTCCTCTCACCCCCCCTTTCCCATAATGGTGGGGAGAGGGAGCAAGGGACTTTCCGGATGAAGACTAACTATATGTTATTTTTCAAGGTAAGAGTTTTTCACATATCCGAGGATGTTTTTAATTCGCCTTAAGTTATAGCCCCCGTAAATATAAAGATCTTTGCCGAAAAACATGATATTACCGACCGGCGGTGCCTCGAAGATTTTTTCAATATTGCCATTATAGGGATTGATACGGCAGATAAAATTATCTATATAGAACCAGACAAAACCATCGGGACCAACCGTTAGTCTCTGGTCATAGCTCGTAATATTGCTAAAGGCTTTGCCCCCTAAGGGTTTAACAAAGAGTATCTCCCTTGTGGCCAGGTCGGCCTTGTAGATCTTGTCACCTGTAGTATCATTTTTCACAATGCCAATTACCTGATTTGCCCCAACAACTGCCAGTTTCCCGGCAGTACCCTCCCCCGGAATGGGTGTGATACTAAACTCCAACTCCTTGCGGAGCGTATCGAAAACAAAGAGTTTACCGTCCAACCCTGCTTCAATGGCGACACTGCTGAAGACTATCTTTCTCTTATCGGCAATAGCCACCAGATCCCGCACATCATGCTGCAGGAACGGTTCCCGCAGGCCGCCGGTTTCCTTGGTCACGGGATTATACCATCCCAGCGAGCCGCCGACGCCGTCCCGCTCCCAATGACCGCCGATATAGATACAGCCATCCGCTCCTGCTGCCAGGTAGAAGTGATACTTGGCTGAGCCAACATTGGCCAATTGAATAAGGTGGGGATTAACCCCCGAAGCATATAAATCAGGAGTACTCTCGTTCAGGCTCCACGGAGCAGTGGGATTGTATTCCAGGGTGGCAGCCGGATAGCCCACCAAATACCATGTAGTACGGTCAAAGGAGAGAGCGTCGTAGAGACTGCGCTGAGGCGTGCCTAACACCGTGGTTACCCTGGTATCGGGATTATACTTAAATACCGGCCCATACGAAGGCGTAAACCCAAAAAGCTGCCCACCATTGGCATAGAGTCGCTTAAATTCCATAGACTGGACTCGCAGGGTGGCAGTCGCCTGTTGCCAAGCCGTCTGACCAGTGGGACGCCATCTAATGGTTACCTGGCCATCGTTATAGGGCACGCTGTTGACAAGATCAATTTCATAGGGAAATTTGGCCCAATTGGCGGCATAATTCCAGCTTTGGATGTTGATGGGCATACGGTCATAATTGATGGTCGGGGCCGAAGATTGTACTGG
Organism: uncultured Desulfobacca sp.; assembly: GCA_964487625.1. Classification (GTDB taxonomy): domain Bacteria; phylum Desulfobacterota; class Desulfobaccia; order Desulfobaccales; family Desulfobaccaceae; genus Desulfobacca. Next base: position 4,542 of record CAZARS010000100.1, on the reverse strand, counting down.
ATTATTACCATTGAGCCGATACCATTTTTTTCCGGTGCTGGCCGAATTCATTTCCGCATACCAGAGGTTATCCGTACCCGGATAGACGTTGACACTGGTGGGATTAAGTTCCTTCCAATGGACGGTTTGGGTTTTTTCCTGGCGGTCATAAACCACGAGGTACCAGAGGCCGTCTTGTCGTATGGCGGCATAGACATACCGGTTGTCGGCGCCCACCGTATAGACATACCGGTAATAGGGCGGTCCGGGATCATCCAGAATGCCGAAATTTTCCAAGACGCCGGTCTGGGGATCAAACCGCTCCAGAAATCCTTTGACATATTCCCCGATGTACAAGGCGCCGTCGTCACCCTCAATCATGTACTGAGCACCCTTGTCGGCCAACTTGCCCAGTTGTTGGACACTACCCGAGACCGGGTCATACGACATTAAATACCCCGGATCGCCGGAGCCGGTGTAGATTTTGCCATTGCTATGCAAGACGGTGGCGTTCGGGCCAGGTCGGCCAACGATGGCATCACGCACCCGAGTTTCCCCGTTCACTAAATTAATATCAAGGATTTGAAATGGATATTTCCAATAACTTAGGACATAGTAGTATAACATCAAATGCGTCTGGGCAGTCTGGCGCTCATTGAAGAGAAACTTGTCATCAATTGTGGCGGAAGAAATCACACCCCCCAGATCTTCCACCTGCAGGCTTACCGGGGCCGGCGGTTCGGGGGCAGGGGCGGTTGCAGCAACCGTAATGGCCACTTCCTCGGCGCCGGGGTTGTCCGCGGCGGTTAGGGTGATGTTCTCCCCCGCCACCAGGTTGATGGCCCGTCGGGCGCCGATGACCTGTCCCGCAATTTTTACCTGCACCCGGGCGGTGGCGTCAAGATCGCCGCTGAGCACATCAACCCCACCCGCAGCGTGACGGGCAGCATGAGCCGAGACATCTACCCCGTCCACCAAGCCGGTAACGCCGATATCACCATTGATGGTCAGACCAGTAAAAGTTGGACT
>CAZARS010000100.1:0-3519 GCA_964487625.1 uncultured Desulfobacca sp. | reverse complement strand
GGTGTTTGAAAGATCCTGATTGATGGCGGCCAGGTTCGCTTGGTTGGCGTGGGAATGATGGATGGCGGCATTGCCGGCGTGATCCGAGACATCTACGCCATCCACCTTGCCGGTCACCGCTATATCGCCGTTTACCGTCAATCCGGCAAAGGTGGGGGCCGCCGTTGTGGCCACACTCTGATTTACCGCATCCAGATTGGCCTTATTAGCATGGGTGTGATGGATGGCGGCATTGCTGGCGTGATCCGAGACATCTACGCCATCCACCAAACCCGTAACGGCAATATTACCCTTTACCGTTAGGCCAGCGAATTCCGGGGTGGCCGTTGTTGCCAGGCTCTGATTCACTCCATCCAGATTGGCTTTATTAGCATGGGTATGATGAACGGTGGTATCATTGGCATGAGCTGAAATATCCACGCCATCCACCGAACCGGTAACAGCAATGTTACCATTTACTTCCATCCCGGCAAAAGTTGGAGTGTCGGCCTTTCCTAGTTCCTGATCAATAATATCAATATATGTCCTATTCGTATGCCAGTGATGGATAGAATTATCGGCAACATGTGAAGAAATATCCACCCCATCTACTACACCACCGACATTGATATTTCCAGTTACGTTCAAATCACCTTTTATATTTGTAGCCATAAAAAATATCTCCTCTTCTAAAAGACATTCTAACGATATAGACCCCTGATTTATCAACGCATTAAAGATAATATTTTCAAGATGTTGCAGGGGTAGAAAAATAAGAATAACTAATAAAAAGTTCCAACTCAGACACTTCACTAATCTTGGCATAGGTTCTGGTTCCCTGAAGATATTTTTTATTTCCCCCAGGATACCATAAACCCGTCCTTTCCTGAAGTGCTAGCCCATTATCCGCTTCTCCTGACAAATTTAAATGTAATCATTTTAATTTCCTGAATATTCACCAACTAAGTTGACACCATCGGGCCCAATAATTTCTTGATAATGTTATTTTTGAGCCCACCTCTCTCAATAAAAACCAGCAATCCTCTCAGAAAGCCTTCGCCGCTCACCCCTCTTCGAGTTTTATGAAATACTTTTTGCTTAGGTTATAAAAGAAATCTCAAAAAAATCTAAAACATATAATTCATATGTCACATGGGCTGATGACAAAAAAAAAATGACCCCTCGCGACAATTGAAAATTAACCCTCCCGCCGATAGGATTTCTTCCAAAGACCAAAACCTGCGTTCCGGATTTGTAGTCATATTTAGGTGTCTTTTTTACTTGCTGAGATAATATTTTCAATAGGTTAGGTGTCTTCTAGGAGAAATATGGGCCAAAACCTGTAGGCACACGACTAAATACTGTAGAGTAGAGCACTGATGAGAAAAAACTCATGGCTACAAGCGCCTCGTTGCACGCAACTAGTACATTCCATGCCAAGAGAGGCTCACATCAGCGCCCCCTCGTCAAACCGGACGTGCGGAACTACCGCATCCGGCTTTCCGATGATCCATCAGCCACAGGCATTCGCAAGGAGTTGACGGCATTGATATCACAGGTAGATAAGCCCCTTGGCCTTCAGTGCCTGGTACTGTGAAGGACCGCCAAGTTGCTTACAGTGCCGTTGGCTCCGCGTCCTCAAAAAGCGACGCCACCGTTTTTGCACAAACCAGTTGACCTCTCGGAAGGCCATGCCTGGATACCCGAAGCTAAAATAATTCCGCCAGCCCCGGAGAAAACGATTTATCTTGGCGATGAGGTTCTCTGGAGACGATTGGACTTGCCTCAGGGTCATCAGACGCAACCTTTCCCGCACACGATTCATCGACTGGGCCGAAGGCACTATGTTAAGATAGCGCCGATCGCCGTGATCACTCCGATCGAATCGAAAGGTAAAGCCAAGAAAATCCAGGCGGTTACCTATCAGCTTAAGATCAACCACACGTGTCTTGTCCTGGTTCAAACTCAACCCCAAATGCCCCAGCACCCCATTGACATAGTTCGTCATTCTGTCGCCAATATCATGAGCCAGAATCACGAAATCATCTGCATAGCGCACCAATTTTGCCTTGATCACCTGGGCCGGCCCCTTGGGACCGTAAAATTGCCGGTCCAGTTCGTGCAAGAAAATGTTCGCCAGCAGCGGCGAGATCACGCCACCTTGAGGGATCCCCTGCTTAGGTTTCGTTATCTTGTCACCGCCATGGCCATCCCCTTCTACGATAGGGCATTTCAGCCACTTGCGGATCAAAGCCAAAACACTCCGATCCGCAATCCGGCGCTCCAGGCAACGCATCAGCTTTTCATGCGGTATGGTGTCAAAATAGCTGCTCAAGTCAGCATCCAAGGCGACTCGCAAACCCTGCTGGATGCCATCCCGCACCGCCGCCAGGGCGTCATGCGCCCCCCGGCCAGGGCGGAAGCCATACGAACAGTCAGCAAAATCGGCCTCAAAAATCGGCTCTATCACCAACAGCACGGCCATCTGAACTGTCCGATCTTTAATCGTCGGAATACCCAGAGGTCTCAACTTACCATTGGCTTTGGGAATATACACCCGGCGCACCGGCAGGGGCTGGTAGGTTTTTGCCTTCAACTCCTGTGCAATTTCATCCAGCAGCAGTTGAGCTCCACCTTCCCGATTCTTGATGGACGCAATGGTCACGCCATCTACTCCTCCGGCACCGCCGTTGGCACAGACTCGCTTCCATGCCGTTTCCAAAACATCCCGTCGATAGATCCGATCATACAGGGTGTAGAACCGGAACTGCGGCTCTTGCTTGGCCTTGCGGCCCAGTTTCCAGCGCAAGTGAGAAACTTTCAGGGGTAAACCGATTTCCGGTTTGAGCCCTTCTTCCGTAGTGGAACTCTCGTTCAAGCGGCTTTCCCTCTCTTGATGAAAACACGATCAAAGTCATGCCCCTTGGCTCCACGGGGATTAGCCGCTTCCTCGCTACTATGGGCAGGTCCGACTCCCGGCCAGGACAGGAAAGCAGGTTATGATTTCCCTGACTCCTTTGGGCTGAGGCTACCTGCTGCTCAACCCATCCTGCCGGGTCTCCCAGGTTCCCTGACGATTCTTTGGATACATGCCGCCTCCAAACACCCCGGACGGCCCAGCGCCACGCTCCTGTTGTCTAATGGCGCCGGTGGCAGGCTTCCCCATAACTTGGGAGGGTCGCCGTCCGCCAATTTGCGTAACGAGGCCGAATCGAGTTCGTTCACACTGGGGCCTGCATCCTGTCTCAGTCATATGACCTTGATCGACTCGCTTGGCACTTCGGGTTACCCCTGGTGCCGAGTCGTGACTTCATGGTGAACAGGCAATTACCATGGATAGAACTTTACATCTATCTAGAACCGCCAGAGCTTGGCCTGGCGCACCAAGTTTCGCACCCCTGACTCTGGTCTAACTCGTTGATAACAATATCGATTGCATCTAAAACGGCATCGAAACTGGCCGAGGTGGGGAGTGACTGTTTGAGGATCTTGAAAGTCGCCGTGAGGAATTGGCGGAAATAGGCGATGATTTTGTCTTGG
>CAZARS010000099.1:0-10064 GCA_964487625.1 uncultured Desulfobacca sp. | reverse complement strand
ACAATCTCGAATTCCTCTGCAATGAGCATATCCAGGCCAATTGTTGCGTGGATTATCTGTTTAATACCGGCAAAATTGAACTGGAGGTGCTCACCTATATCCGGGGCCGCAGCATCCCCCGCCAATTCATTATCTGCGATGAATCCCAGAACCTCAGCCCCCACGCAGTCAAGACCATCCTGACGCGGGTGGGCCGAGGCAGCAAGATCGTCTTCACCGGCGACCCGGAGCAGATTGACCATCCTTACCTGGATGCCTCCTCCAATGGCCTAAGCTATCTGGTGGATCGCATCAAAAACGAGGAGATTTCCGGTCACGTTACCTTGATCAAAGGCGAGCGCTCGGGCATCGCCGAACTGGGAGCAAGGCTTTTATAGGAGACAGAGGGGCAGGGGCCAAGGATGAAGGGTGAGGGGCGGCAGTTTCACCATGTTGTGTTCAAAAGATTATGCTCACTCCGTCGGGCGGGAGAGGGAACTGAGGATTTTGCGGATGGCCACTAGTTTAACTGCTCCACATCCCTGTCGGGCTTGTTGTTTGCATCTTGATATTAGTGGTCGAGAAACAGCGCACAACCTCAGAGGCGAGCCGAACCGGCTGGAAGTAGTTAAGCCAGCAATTTGTCCATGATCTAAGCTTCTCTGCCCTGCAACCTCCGTCAAGTTTCTCCACCAGCACGGCAGCCGGGGCCGTTCCCTGCGGCGGGGCCGACCAACAGGGCTTGCCTTCTTTTTGGCGACAGCGAGCCACGGGGGCTGGTTGGCCTACTGCCTCCTGCCCCCGCTGTCATTGCTTGGCCAATTCCTCCAAGGCCAGGCGGGCAAAATCCAGGGAGGGGTCCAGGTCCAGGGCCATCTGCAGGAGCAGAGCTGCCTCCCGGCGGTGCCCCAATTCCCGCAGATTTATCCCCAGGTTGGCGTAGTCGATGCCGGAACCCGGATCCAACTCAATGGCCTTCTCGAAACACTCCACCGCCTGTTGGTATTCCTTCAGTTTAAAATAGCAGAATCCCAGGAGGTGATAGACTTCCTTGAGGCGGTCGTTGGCCTGCTGGGCTTGCCGCAGGGCCGCGATGGCTCCTTGATAGTCCCCCAGGTCCTTCCGGCAGGAACCGATGTGGACATAGACGCTGGCGATCTCCTGGGGCGGCGGTTGGGCTTGCAGAGAGGCCTCGAAGGACCGGAGCGCTTCCTCAGTGTGGCCCATGGTATCCAAGGTCAGGCCCAGGAAAAAGAGGACGTCGAAGCGGCCGGGAAACTGCTCATGGAGGCGCCGGAGGGCTTCTAAGGCATCCTCGGGCACAGCAAAACGGCTGGCCAACTTGGCCAGGTGAAAAATCACGTTGGTCTGCCGGGTCCGCTCTAGAAAATGGGCGCCAGGGATAATAACATACACCACCGGTATGTCGATTTCCGGATGGGTCATATCCACCACATATACCTCCAGTCCCAGGCGGGCCAACGACGCCACACAGCGCTCAATCTCCACTTTGATATTCTCATGGCTGAGATTGGGCAGGCTCTGAATGGGGCGCATCGGCCCCGCGGTCAGGAGGTAGGAGGCCTCGGTCAGGCTCTCGTATTTCGGCAGGGTCGGTTTGTACGAGGTGCGTTTGTTAAAGTCTCCGGCCAGTTGGGCCACCTCGGTGAGGGCCCGGATCAACGATTTCTCTGGGTGCGGCGTGGTGCCGGCGGTAAAGACGAGCTCGCTGGCCTCGGGGAAGGTGCTGGGATCGTAGGCCAGGACGCCCACGGTGGGAATGCCGGTATCCAGCGAAAAGTCACGGAGCTGCAAGACGATACCCTGGCGCTGAAACTTGGCCAACAGCTCCTGGGCCACCGGATCCTGCACTGAGGCCGGGTCAATGGCCGGGGTAAAAAGGCGGCCATGGCTAATGACTGAGCCCACATGCCTCTCCACCACTTCACAGAGACCCTGGAGAATGGCCTCCTCCAAAGAGTTGCCGGCCGCGGGGCCGTTGTATTCATTAATCAGATAGAACCAATGGATGGGCAGGAGCACGGCATGTCCGTAGGTGAGGTTGGTGGCCCGGGTGAAGTGCAGCGGCCAATCCCGGTAGAGTTCCGCCACCGCCGCTGCTTCCGGACTCGTGTCAAAGAGGGATTTAGCCAAGGTTTTGAAGGGCACCGACTCCTCCACCAAACTGCCGGGAGTGGCATAGAGGAAGGCGCCCCGCTGCAGGAAAGCAAAAAAGCTGAAGCGTTCCACCAACTCCATGAGGGCGCTGGCCTCGGCCTGGCTGGGGGTGGAGCCTTTGCCCATCTGTTTCTGGGTGCCGATGGTGCGGACCGCATCCATGCCGCAGAGACTGACGTACACCGGGATGTCCAGACGGCCGCTGTCGATGCGGAGGGTCTGTTTTAGAATATCCAGGTGGAGTCTCCGGAAGCGGTGTCGCACCCGGGCCACCGTCTCTTCCGGAGAGCAAACCTTGTCCAAGTCATAGGAATATTGTTTATAGGCGTCTTGTAAAATCAGCGGCTGGCTCATGGGGCAATTCCTTTTTTTTAACATTCATCAGTATGGTATCACAAACAACAAGACAAACTGAAATAGTTTTCCCCTTTGGGCAGGGCCATGGGGCACGTTGGCCTGGACCGGCGAGAAAATCCGCGGGGCGATTGCAGAGCCGCGTCGAGAGACTTACAATTATCTTATTATTACCGACTCTGCAATTCATCTTGAGGAAAGGATTACTTATGAGCAGCGCCCTATCTTCGGATCAAACCATCGTCAGTAAACTGAGAATCGAAGGTATGCATTGCCCCGCCTGCGCCGCCCGGGTGACCAAGGCCCTCACCGCTCTAGCAGGCGTGGAGAGTGCCACCGTGAGTCTCGAACACCAGCAAGCCACCGTGACCTATCGCCCGGGGGCAGTGACCCTGACCTCCTTGCAGCAGGCAGTGACCGACGCCGGCTATACGGTTCTGGGGGTAGAGTCCTGATGGAACCGGCTACTGCCAAAAACCCCGAGCCAGCCCCCCGGGCCCAAGCCATCATCCATGTGGGTGGTATGCATTGTGCCGCCTGTGTGGCCCGAGTAGAAAAGACCCTTAAGGCCTTGCCTGGCGTACAGGATGCCGTGGTCAATCTGGCGACCCGGGAGGCCCAAGTAACGTTTTCGGCAGAGCAGCTGGACAGCAGCCAATTGGCCCATGCCTTGGAAGAAGCGGGATATTCCTATGAGGGCATGGTGGACCTGGAGGCGCCCAGTACCGGTCTGCGGGTGGACCCGGAGGTGGCCGGGTTCCGTCGGCGTTTCCTCCTGGCCCTGACCCTTAACATTCCCATTTTCCTTTTGTCCATGGTGCATCCCTTGCCCCAGTGGCTGGGCCTGGCCAGCCAACCCCTCAATTATCTCCTGCTCATCTTGACCATCCCCATCATGGTCTATGGCGGTGCCCCCTTTTTTACCGGCGCCTGGAAAGCAGCCCGCCACGGCACCGCGGACATGAACACCCTCATCGCCTTGGGCACGGCCGCGGCCTTTATCTTTTCTCTGGCGGCCACTCTCTGGCCCCGGTTTTTTGCTGCCCACGAAATGGGGGCCGAGGTCTATTATGACACCAGCGCCATGATCATCACCTTCATTTTATTGGGACGCTGGTTGGAGGCCAAGGCCCGGCAGCGGGCGGCCGATGCCATCAGCCGCCTCATGGCCTTGGCGCCGCCCACAGCCAGGGTGCGGCGGGATGGGGTCGAGATGGAGATCCCCTTAAGCCAGGTCCGGGTAGGGGATCTGGTGGTGGTGCGGCCGGGAGAAAAGATCGCCGTGGATGGGGTGGTGGTGGAAGGGGCCAGCGCCGTGGACGAAGCTATGCTCACCGGCGAAAGTCTGCCGGTGGCCAAGGAACCAGGCGCCGAGGTCTATGGTGCGACCTTGAATACCACCGGCTCCCTGATTTTCCGGGCCACCCGGGTGGGCCGAGATATGGCCCTGTCCCAGATCATTCGTCTGGTGCGGGAGGCCCAGAGTGTCAAGGCCCCCGTTCAACGCCTGGCTGATAAGGTAGCCGCCGTTTTCGTGCCCATCGTCTTGGGCATTGCCGTAATAACCTTTCTGGTTTGGTACTCCTGGGGGCCGGCCCCGGCCCTAACCCACGCCCTCATGGCCATGGTGGCCGTGCTCATTATCGCTTGCCCCTGCGCCCTGGGTCTAGCTACTCCCACGGCGGTCATGGTGGGCACCGGTCGGGGCGCAGCCATGGGCATCCTGTTGCGGGGCGGCGAACCCTTGGAGCGGGCCCAGACCTTGACGGATATCATCTTTGATAAGACCGGGACCTTGACGGTGGGTAAACCCGCAGTGACCGACCTGGTGGCCTTCCCGCCGTGGACCCAGGAAGAGGTCCTGCGCTTGGCTGCGGCGGTGGAACAACATTCAGAACATCCCCTGGCTGCGGCCCTGCTCCGGAAAGCCGCCTCCCTGGAAGTCATTCTCCCCGAAGTTAAGGCCTTCGAGGCAGTACCCGGGTTGGGGGTAAAAGCCGAAGTCAATGGCCAGACCGTCTTGGTGGGCAACCCCCAATTCCTGGAGCGGGCCCAGATCTCCAGCTTTTATGCCCAACCTTCCTTGCAGCGCCTTACCTACCAGGGCCGCTCCATCATGTTGGTGGCGGTGGCCGGCAATTTGGCTGGCCTGATCGGCATTGCCGATACCCTGAAACCCAAGGCCGCAGCTACGGTGCAGACCCTGAAGGATATGGGCCTCCAGGTCTGGATGCTCAGTGGCGATCAGAACCGCACCGCCCAAGCCGTGGCCCAACAGGTGGGGATCACCGACGTCCTGGCCGAGGTTTTGCCGGCCGAGAAGGCCGCCAAGGTGGCGGATCTCCAGAAAAGGGGCCGCAAAGTGGCCATGGTGGGCGATGGCATCAACGACGCCCCGGCCCTGGCCCAAGCCGATGTGGGCATTGCCCTCAGCACCGGCACTGATGTGGCCATGGCCGCGGCCGATATCACTCTCATCCGGGATGACCTGACCCTTATCCCCCAGGCCATCACCTTGGCCCGCACCACCATGCGGATCATCCGCCAGAACCTCTTCTGGGCCTTTTTCTACAACGTCATCGCCATCCCTGTGGCCGCCGGCGTCTTTTACCCCCTCACCGGCTGGCTCCTCAACCCGGCCATCGCCGCCGTCACTATGGCCCTGAGTTCCGTGACCGTGGTGAGCAACTCTCTGCGGCTGAGGAGACTGGGATGAGGAGTGAGGGGCCAAGGGCCAGGGAAGAGAGGGAAGGGGGAAGAGGAAAGAGGGACAAGGGAGGGGCGCAGTCAGCGGCAGTTGCCGTCCTGACCTGGCCGTAACAGGCTGATGGAGCTTAAGGGAAGAAGCGCCCCCACATGCCCTCTTCCCTATTCTTATGGTCGACGGCCGTCCCAACACTTCAGGCAGAGATGATCCCGGGGCAGGCCCAGGGCCGCCACGAAGCGGTCCAAGCTGTTGTATTTTACCGAATCCGCGCCGATCTGGGCCGCCACCCAGGCCTCCAACTGCTGCAGGTCGGCCAAGGAGTTGATATCCCCTTGATAACGGTATCTCCGGGCCATGAGCTCCTCATAGGTGCGGGTGGAGATGCCGAAGTCGCAGGGGTACATGAGGGGTGGGCAAGCTACCCGCACGTGCACGGCTCTGGCCCCCGCCTTCTTCAGCTCATTGACCTTGTTGAGAATCTGGGTGCCCCGGACAATGGAGTCGTCGCACAGGATAATGCTTTTGCCCTTCACGGCGTAATGGAGCACCGACAGCTTGCGTTTGGCCATTTTTTCCCGGGCCACCTGGGTAGCCTGGGTATAGCTGCGGTCGGCATAGCGATTGTAAAGGAAGACCTCCTGATAGGGCAGACGGGATTGCAGGTGGTAACCCAGGGCATGCCCGATGCCGGACATGGGCACCGGCGCCACCAGGTCCGCTTCCAGCTCCCCTTCCTCCTGATCCCGCTGGGCCAAGGCCGCGCCCAACTGTTGGCGGGCCGCCAGGACCGGTAAGCCGTCGATAATGGAGTCAATGCTGGCGGTATAAGCCCATTCAAAGGCGCAGTGGGCCACCCTGGCAGCCGGCAACTGCTCCATGGTGGTAAATCCCGCCCCGTTCACCAGCACGATCTCTCCCGGCCGCACATCCCGGACAATCTCCAGATCCAGGTTCTGGAGGGCCCGGGATTCGGAACTGACCACATATTGACCCACTCCCTGGCCCAGAATCAGCGGACGGAAGCCATGAACATCCCGGGCCGCATAGATGCCCTCCCGAGTCAGGACCACTAAAGAGTAGGCCCCCTTGATTTTCTTTGCCAGATCAGCGATGCCGCTGACCGTATCTTTGGCCTCCAGGATGATCTTAGAAATGATCTCCACGTTGTAGCCCCGCCAGAAGGCCTTGCCCCGCTGCATCATTTCCTGCTGTAATTCCTGGGCATTAATAATGTTGCCGCTGAAGGCCACGGCGATTTCCCCCTGCAGGGACTGCCACTTCACCGGCTGCCGTTCCTTCAGACTCACATGCCCGATGCCCCAGGTACCGGGCAGGTTCTCCAGATCCTGATCAGTAAACTGATTGATCACCTTGCCGTGATGGGTGATCTGGTGCACCCCGCCGTCGAAAGTAGCAATGCCGCAATATTGCTGCCCCCGATGCTGTAGGAAATCAATCCCCTGATAAATAGTAAAGGCACAGGGCTCCTGGCCATAAACGGCAAAAACGCCGCAGTTATCTCGAATGTCCTTCATTCCGACATGTTCCTCCCCTTTGCCCAGCCGCGCCACGCTGTATGAGCAGACCTTTGGCTTACCATGATAATTCTATTATAGCAATTCTCTCGCCTGTTGTCCGGCTCTTTCCCTCCAGACGGTTTTTTTGGCCTTTCTCCGGGGGGTGCAAAATGTGGCTTCCATCGACCCACAGCAGGGGGAGAAGAGCCAAAGGAAGAAAGAACAGCTGGAAAAATAATAGCTTATGATTATAAGATCTTATAATTTCAAGCATAGGGGAACCCAAAAACAGGGAATAAGGAATAGGGTGGAGGATCAGGGAAAAAATTATTGATGGGTATCTCTCCGGAAAGTCTTCAGCTCCTTCGCTCCACCAGGCGGGGAGAGGGTGGGGGTAAGGGGATTCATAAATCATTTTTTTTAGATTACCCCTAACCCTTCTTGGCTTGGTCTCGCTCTTTTCCTAATTTGGCGAGTTTCCGAGTGGACACCAGCTATAAACCGGCATTTTCCAGAAACATAGCTATCACTTGGTAATCCGGAACTAAAGGCCGGGTGGGCGAGTCCCGGCGCGCCCCCAGAGCAATACCGGGACTCCCGTAATGGCCGGAGGTTTTTTTCTTAGTTGCACTTCGCTTGCTGACTATTAAAGTTTTTCGCCCCTTGCTTCGATAACAACAATACCCTGTTTTATCCTGACAATATCCTTCGCTCTGGAGGACCGATGCCGGATCGCAGATATCAGTTTCATTGGGGACTCATCGGTGATATCGCCCTGGGCCGCCCGAACTTGGGGCAAAAAACCCATGTGGAAATATACCGCCTCATGGAGTATACCTTCCGGGATGTGCTGGAACAGGAATTGGGCGCGGCCAAGACGGACGAGCTCTTTTTTCAGGCCGGTCGTTTAGCGGGGAAGCAATTCTTCCAGAGATACCTGGCCAATTTAACCGACTTCCATTATTTTGTGAAAGGTCTACAGCAGGTGCTCAAAGATATGGGGGTGGGCATCCTCCGGGTGGAAAAGGCTGATCTGGAGCAGGGGCGGCTAGTGCTGACGGTCTCTGAAGATCTTGATTGTTCGGGGTTGCCAGAGCTGCATTATGAAGTGTGCAAATACGACGAGGGATTCATTGCTGGATTATTGGAAAGTTTCACCGGTCAGCCGTTCAAGGTCAAGGAAGTCGACTGCTGGTGCACCGGTGATCGCACCTGCAGGTTCACCGCCGAGGTAATGCGTTAATTGACCGCTGGCCGGCCAGCCTATCCAGCCAGGTTGGGAGGGGGAAGCTTGTCCATGGACCGCCAGGAGATGAAGCAGCAAACTATGACCATCCCGCCCCACCCCTCGGGGGAGGTGCCGGCAACGTTGCCGGAAGGCGGTCAGCTCTCTCACTTTCTGACCATGGCCGTACAGGCTTTGCAGCGGGCTATGCACGATCCCGCCCCTCCGCCTGCCCTGACGGCAGAGTTTCAGGGGTGCCCAGCTTTAGAGCACCTTTATCACGAGCTGTTGACCGTGCGGGCTTCCATCCTGGCTCTGGTCAAGGGCGATCTTTCCCAGGAACTGACCCTCAAAGGCTATCTGGCCGGGGCCTTGAAAGCCCTTCAGGCCAACCTCCGGCATCTGACTTGGCAGACCCAAATGATCGCCACAGGCGATTTTTCCCAGCGGGTGGATTTCATGGGCGAGTTTTCCGAGGCCTTTAATGCCATGGTCGTCCAACTGGAGGAGCAGCGGCAGCAACTGCAGGAAAAACAGGCCAGCCTCCTGCGTCTCAATGAGGAGTTGCGGGCTGAAATCGCCCGGCGCCAAGAGGTTGAGGCCTCCCTGCGGGAGAGCGAGGCTGCTTACCGGGAGTTGGCCATTGCCGATCCTCTAACCGGCATCTATAATCGCCGCTATTTCTTTCAGCGGGCCCAAGAAGAAGTCCATCGGGCTCAGCGGTATCGCCACCCCCTGACCGTAGTTATCTACGATCTGGATTTTTTTAAACAAATCAACGATAAGTTCGGCCATGCTGCCGGAGATAAGGTGCTCCAGGCCACAGCCAGGCTAGTCAGCAGCTCCATCCGGGCCAGCGACCTGTTTGCCCGGTATGGCGGTGAAGAATTCATCCTTCTCTTGCCGGAAACCAATGCAGCCGGAGGGCGAGAAGTGGCCGAGCGCCTCCGCCAGGCCATTGCTTCCCAGCCAGTGCCCCATGACCCAGAACCGCTGGCCATTACCATCAGCGCCGGGGTGGCCTGTTTGGCTCCTGCCGCCAACTCTGTGGGTCCTTCTGCCTCAACAACCTTGGATGAGCTCATTAAGCAGGCAGATCAAGCCCTCTATGAGGCCAAAAAGGCTGGCCGGAATCGGGTCCATGTCTGGACTGAGCAAACCTAGGGTCTTAGATCTGGGAGTCCGGGGCTGAGTTTCCCACAAGCCAGCTAGGAGATATTGCACTCTTTCGAGTGCGGTTATGTAAGGCTGCCGAAGAGCTCCCGGAGCATTTCCTGGGCCGCAGGCGGTCCCCAGGTGCCAGCTGGATAGGGCAGGAGAAAATCCTGCTGGCTGGCGCAACTTTCGCAGGCATCGATCACCGGACTAAAAAAAGACCAACAGACTTCCACCCCATCCTGTCGCCAGAATAGCATCTGATCACCCTGCATGACATCGATGAGGCATTTTTCATAGGCATCCATAATGGGACCATGATAGTTCTGATAATAATGGAAATCCATAGTGACCTCCCGCAGGCAGACGGTGGCCCCTGGATTCTTGGTTTGGAAGGTCAGGATGATCTTCTCCTCCGGCTGGATGCCCAAGACCAGTCGATTGGGGCCGATGGTCCCCAAGCCGATATTGGCAAACAGAGAATGGGGTACTTCTTTGAAATGGATGATGAGCTGGGTGAGTTTTTGCGGCAGACGCTTGCCCGAGGCCAAGTAAAACGGCACCCCTCGCCAGCGCCAGTTGTCAAGGAAGACCCGCATGATGGCGAAGGTGGGGGTTAGGGAGTCTGGCCGCACCCCCGGCTCCTGGCGGTACCCCGGCACTATGACCCCATCGATCAGTCCCGCTTCATACTGCCCCAGGACCAGGTTGTCCCGCCATGTCTGGCTGTGAAAAGGTTTAAGGGCGCGAAAGCCCTTGACTTTTTCATCCCGCACCTGTTCGGCCTCAAAGCGGGAGGGTGGCTCCAGGGTAATCAGGGCCAACAGCTGCATCAGATGATTCTGAAACATGTCCCGCAGCACCCCGGCCTGCTCATAGAAACCGGCGCGATGCTCCACGCCGATCTTTTCTGCCGCGATAATCCCCACCCGCTCGATGTAATTGCGAT
>CAZARS010000098.1:9532-10197 GCA_964487625.1 uncultured Desulfobacca sp. | reverse complement strand
CCCTCCAGCGGGAGGAGGTGGGGGTGGAACCCCCGCGCCTCACCGGGAATGGCTGCATGGAACCGGGGCGCCTTGACCGAGGTTTCTTGTTTCGGGTATAATTTGGGATAGTGTCCGCCCGCAAGGAAGCGGGCGCAGGGGATTTTCAGGAAGGGAAATGCGTATGGCGATGCAAGCCGTCACCCCACCCCGATACAAACAGTCCATGATGAACGAAATCTACAAACGCGTTCCGATGAGCACTTCGAAGGCCGTACAGGGCTACGCGTCAGGCACCACCCAGTCGGCGCGTATTTTGCAAATTCCGATACTCAAGGGATCGAGCGTCGACATCAAGGCGTAACGGTGGGTCTTCGGCGTTCCCGCGCCTTGCATGGATCATCGGCGGGAACATCGGAGTGAATGAATGAACGTTCAGGGCCGAAGTTTCCGAGGGAACTTCGGTTTTTTTGTTGGCAGTGAATTTTCTCTTCGTGTGAGTGTTTCCCGATGATAAACCCCCCGGCACGCGCCGGGGGGGTCATGTCGCCAAGTGAGAGAGGATCAGTGGAGACCGCCGTCGTCCGTGCCGTCGGGGCCGTCATCGTGGCCGCCGCCGCAACCGCCGCAGCCGCCGCAACCATCCGGGCCGCAGCCCTGGCTGTCGTCCTGGCCCTGGGGCGGGA
>CAZARS010000098.1:8195-9487 GCA_964487625.1 uncultured Desulfobacca sp. | reverse complement strand
CATCGGCGTCGGGAGGGGGCGGGCAGCAGCCGCCGCCGTTGCAGCCGTCAGGGTTGCACCCCTGATCGGTGTTGCCACCGTCGGCCGGGGGCGGGCAGCAGCCGCCGCCGCAATTGCCGCAATCGCCGGCATAGGCCGGGGCGATGGCAAGGCCGAGAGCGAAGAGAACGGTGAGGAACGCGAACGTGAACTTCTTCATGGTGGATCCCCTCTCGTGGTTTGAAATCCGTAATTTCAGGTTGAGGGGATTGTAGGAAAGAAAAATCGTCTGTCAAGGAAACCGATACAAATTTTGTAAAGAACATTTGTTCATCACTCACCAAAGCGCACGGACACCCCGTTCGGGAGCGGCCGTGCGCTCTCGGTGGATGGGAAGACGCGCATCGGCGGGGGGCCGGAACCCTCTAGAAGGGCGTAAACTTTCCCGCCCCGGTTTCGTGCGCGGGCGTTTCGGGGGCGCTCTGAGCGCGCGCGCGCATGATCTCGCGCACCACGAGCGCGAGGAGGTCGAGCCCGCCCGTCGCCGCGGCGAGATGCTCGATCTCCCGGTGCTCGTCGAGGGTGAGTTTCCCGCGCAGTTCCTGCACGACGGCAAGGCGCGCCGTGACTTCGGCGAGATCACTGTATCGCTCGCAGAAGTCGGCCACCGCGTCGCGCGTGTGGCGGGCGCGCGCGAGGAGGTCGCCCTCCCCCGCCTCGCCTTTCGCGCGCGGGGTGCGTGCCGCCCCGCCTTCCGGCTTCGGCTTGGGTGTGAAGGCGTGGCCGCAGGCGCAGGCGAGGGTGCGCACGCCGAGCAGGGCGGCGCAGTTCGGGCAGCGTTTCTTGCCGGGCGGCACTCGGCCGCCGACCACGGTCGGAGTTTCGTCGGTCATCGGATCCTCCTTCGTTCTTCGGTCAACGGGCATGCCCCGGGCATGGCGGTGTCAGATCTTGAACCGGATCTCCCCCGCGGGCGGGTCGACATGGGCGACCAGCACTTCGAGTTCGCTGCCAAGCGGCGCGCCCTCCCTGGATAACCCGCCGCACTCCGCCGTGGCGTCGAGTTTCGGCACGTGCACGGTGACGCCGCGGGCGTGGTCGACCACGATCGCCGCGAAACGCTCGCCGGGGCGGGCCGCGGCGTAGGAGAACGCGAGGAAGCGGCGCCGGTCGCGCTCGGCGAGCGCCGCGTCGCGCGAACCCGCCGCCGAGCGCATGAGGAGATCCTCCACCCGTGCCGCCGGGAGGGGCGCCTCGCCGCGCAGGGCGCGGATCATCTGGCGCTGGGTGACGAGGTCCGCGAGTCGGCGGAT
>CAZARS010000098.1:0-8162 GCA_964487625.1 uncultured Desulfobacca sp. | reverse complement strand
GAGCGCGTGGTGGGGGCGGGGGGCGAGGCCGGTCTCGCTCGGCGCCATCCGGCGGCGCAGGTGGTGAGCGACGACGAGGGGATGGTCGCAGGGGGGCGGCGGCCCGGGGCGCGGCGGGGCCTGATGGCGAAAGATGGCCGGGATCGCCCGGCGGGCGCAGAACTCGGCGAAGAGGGCGTTGGCGACAGCCGGAGCGATGGGCGGGACGCCGGGTTCGCCGATGCCACCGGGAGGATCGCCGCTGGGGGCCAATACCACTGTGATGGAGGGGGTTTCGGGTAAGGTGAGCAGGCGGTAATCATTGAAATTTTTCGTGGCCACGCCGCCGTGGGCAAAATGCACCTGTTCGTGCAGGGCGGCGCTGAGGCCGAAGAGGATGCCCCCCTCTATCTGGGCGATGACAGTGTCGGGATGGACGACGCGTCCACAATCCACGGCGCAGACCACTCGGGATACCGTGAAGCGACCGGAGTTCGGGGCGACCGTCACCTCGGCTACCATGGCCACGTGGCTGCCGAAAGAAGAGTGCTGGGCCAGCCCCCGGCCCTGACCGGGCGGCAAGGGCGAACCCCACCCTGCCGCGTCGGCAGTTAGCCGCAGGACGCGGGCGGCCCGGGAGTCCGAAGGCAGGTGGGCCAGACGGAAGGCCAAGGGATCCTGGCCGCTCAGATGGGCCAGCTCATCTATACCACATTCCAGGGTAAAGGCGTTATGGGAATGGCCCACCGAGCGCCAGAAACCCACGGGGATGGGAGTCTCCACCTGGATGGCGGCCAGCCGGAAATGGGGGCAGGTGTAGGGGAAATCCACAATTCCCGCCACGGTATCAGGATCATAACCCTGCTTGAGGGCGGCTGGGGCCACTCGAGCCAGGACCGAGGAAGCGGCCACGGTGTGGTCCCAGAACAGGAGGCGGCCCTGGGCGTCTAACCGGAGGCGGCTGGCGGCCAGAGGTCGGAAAAAATCAAAGCGGCAATCCTCTTCCCGGGTCCAGACTAATTTGACGGGCCGGCCCGCGGCCTGGGCCAGGCGGACTGCTTCGACCACATAATCCACCTCCAGGCGGCGGCCAAAACCGCCCCCCACAAAGGTGGTGTGGATGATGATCTGTTCTGGCGGCAGGCCGGTGAGTTCCTGCACCGCGGCCAGGGCCGCACTCTGGTTCTGGAGGGGCGCCCAGATCTCGCAGGAATCCGGCCGTACCACGGCCAGGCAGTTCATGGGCTCCAGCGTGGCATGGGCCAGATAAGGAAGGAGATAATCGGCTGTAAGGCTGAAGGCAGCCTGGGCGGCGACGCCCGTCATCTTGCCTTCCTCCCGGACCAGGACGCCGGGCTGTGCCAGATGGTCCAAAAACCGCGTGCGCAGAGGAGCATCAGAAAGATCAGGCCAGCTGCCGGGACTATAGGTAATTTGCAACTGTTCCCGGGCTTGCCAGGCCTGGGGCAAGGAGTCGGCGACAATCCCCACATTCTGATCCCACCGGACGATTTGGCGGACACCGGGCTGGCTAGCTGCAGCGCTGGCATCGACCTGGAGGATCTCGGCCCCGAAGCGCGGCGGCCGGGCCACCACACCATAGAGCATGTTTGGGACACGGTGATCCAAACCGAAGGCCGCGGTGCCGTTAATCTTGAGGCTCAGGTCTGGGCGCTGAGGGTAGTGGGGTGGGAGCGGCGGTATCTCACCGCTGGCAAGCTGGGGCACTGGCAGGCTGGCGGCCACCTGACAGACCTCCCCATAGGTGACGGACCGGCCTGACGGCAGGTGATATACCCGCCCTGCTTGGGTGGTGCAACCAGTTACGGGGACCCCCCAGAGCTGGGCCGCAGCAGCCATGAGCATCTCCCGGGCCACGGTCCCCAGCTGGGGTAGGATGGCCGCCAGGTCCATGACGCTGGTGCTGCCGCCGGTTAGCTGACGCCCCAGGTATGGGTCAAGGTAGCCGGGGGCAGCCGGCGCGATCTCCACCCGCAGCCATTCCCAGGGATGATCCAGGGCCGCGGCCACCAACAGAGGCAAAGAGGTGGCCACGCCCTGGCCCATCTCCGTTTTGTTGATAATGACCGTCAAGAGATTGTCGGCGGTAAGCCAGAGCCAGACCGGCGGGTCCAGGAGGGTGTGGCGGGCAGAGACTGCCTTGAGGGTGAAGCTGCGCTTGCCAGGGACCACCACCAAGCCAAAGCCCTGGCCCAACCGTGGTTCTGGTGAGAAGAACAGGTCTGCCTGGGGCCCCTCTGGCAGGGCGGTGTCCTCGGCCAGGAGGTAGGTCAAAGCCTGGCGGATGCGGGGATAGGTGCCGCAGCGGCAGAGATTGTGCCGCAGACCCTGGATAAGCTCGGGCAGAGTGGCCTGGGGTTGTTGGGTCCGCAGGCCGACGGTCTGCAAGATCATCCCCGGCTGGCAATAGCCGCATTGGGGTACCCGGGCCTTGAGCCAAGCTTGTTTGACCGGATGGGTGGCGGCAATGCCTTCGATGGTGATGATCTGGCGTTGGCCCACCGACTGCACGGGAGTTACACAAGCCCGCCGAGGCTGCCCAGCCACCAAGACAGTGCAGGTCCCACAGACGCCGATCCCACAGGCGTATTTGGTCCCGGTGAGATGCAGCTCCTCCCGGAGGACCCATAAGAGGGGCGTGTCCGGCGCAGCCGCCACGAGGTACAGACGACCATTTACTGACAGCTCAAACATGGCACTAGCTTTCAAGACCTACGGCCAGTTAGTCTTTATCCGGAAAGACCGAATATGCAGAATGGTTCGATTGCAGGGGCTGGATAACCCAGCCCCTGCAACGGTTGGCGGCTGGGAACTAGCGAAAACACCCGAGCAGCAAAACCCGGGCGAAAGGACTTGGTTCAGGCGACTGTTTGTCCTTTTAACTTGACAAGCCATTGTGCACCATGGCTAAAATGAGTCAGGTAAGGCTGCGTCTGCTTGATAGTTTGGTCTGAACAACTTGCCATCTAGGGAGACTGGTTATGGAACTGCCCGAACTCTCGTCGGTGACCATTGAGATGGTCGTGGATAATTTTATTGATGTGTTCGAACCGTCCCTGCCCGGCGTCGTGGAGCGGGCGGTGCCGGGCCGCTTGAAGAAACCCCTGTTGGCAGCCCATGGTTTGTCGGTCCTCGTCACCCTGCAGCATAATGGCACCAGCCGGCGGATCCTCATGGATACCTCCAACTCCCCCCTGGTCTTCCTGAATAATCTGGAGGCCCTGGAAATCCCGGTGGATTCTTTGGATGCCCTGTTCCTCAGCCATGGCCATCCGGATCATTATGGCGGCCTGGTGGAGCTCCTGCGCCAGCGGCAAACTCCTCTGGATATCTATCTGCATCCGGCTTGCTACCTGCCCAAGCTGCTGGTCACGCCCCGGGGACGGGTGGGACCGTGGACCCTTGAGCGGGAGGAGCTGGTGCAGTTGCCGGTCCGCTTGCACGAGAACACTGCCCCGACGTTAGTGGAGGGTCTGGCTTTGCTTACGGGCCCCATTCGCGCCAGTGTGGCTTACGAGACTCCCTTGCCAGGGCCCAAACGGCTGGTCAACGGCCAGGAGGAGAGGGATCCCTTTGAAGATGAACAGGCCCTGGTCATGCGGGTCAAGGAGCGGGGGCTGGTGGTGGTGGCGGCTTGTTCCCATCCGGGCATTACCAACATAGTGAAGTATGCTCAAGAACTGACGGGGGTGGAACAGATCGCAGCAGTGGTCGGCGGCTTCCACCTGACTGCTGGGGGCCCCGAACTCATCCAGAATACCATCCAGGGACTGCAGCAGCTCAACATCGGCCTCATCCTCTCGGGCCACTGCACCGGCTTCCGGGCCCTGACCCAGATGATGGCGGCCATGCCTCAGACCTTCATGGTGAGCTGTGTGGGTACGAAGGTGTTGATCAAGTAAAAGTCAGCTCTCCTCTCGACTGGAATTCGGCAGAGGGAGCGCCGGGACGTCCAGGGCAGCGTTATCCAGATCGAACATCCGGCGGCCGTCCGGCCGTTCGATGACGGCATAGCGATGGATGTTGGAGAGCAGATGGGTCGTCTGGCGGATATTTTCCAATTGCTCTAAAATCTTATTGAGATACGCATAGCAGTCATGGTCTGGCTCCATCTCCAGGGTCATGAGGCTGACGTAGCCCATGATGACCTGGAGATACTGATTGAGCTTATGGGCCATGGTGTTGCTGATTTCCATTACCCCCATGAGGCGTTCTTCTTCCAAGACCCGCCCTGCCAGATTATGGGGATCCGCCATATCCTCCACCAACAAGATAATGTGGGCCGGTCCGGCCGACGCCGCGGGGAGATAGACAGTGCGGCAGAATAATTTCTGGCCTCGGTGGGTCAGGACGATTCTGCCAGAGGCAAAATCGCCCAACGGCTTGGGGCTCATATTTGGGTGGTCGCCCTCGGGGCAGGGCGCACAGTTGGCCAGGGTCAGATCAGGCAGGACTTCGTGATGCATCCTGCCCTGGTCGGCCTGGCAATTTAGCTTAAGGAGGGTACAGGCAGCTAGATTGGCGTTTACCAAACGGCCATTAGCATCGAAGAGCACTACGGCGATGGGTAGATTATCCCAAATTTCGGTGGCTATCGGCATGGCTGTCGTTCCTTCTACAAGGGACCAGGAGCAGGAAAATACCTATAAAATATTCTAAGAATATTTCACGATATTCAGAATTAATGAAGCAAACACCACCACTTCTGCCACTCGATCTGACTGGTTAGTATTATCATAAACTGATTCAGATCTGAGCGCAACTCTATTTCTTTCTTCTTGTTGGCAGCATTTTATCCTAAATTGTGGTCATTCGGAAACTAGGAAAACTAGCCTGAAATTGCGCTCAAGCACATGGCGATTCATATATATATCATTTTGAAATATTTATTATTCCTCTCACTCTAACCCTTTCCCCGCCTGGCGGGGAGAGGGAGCTGAGGACTTGTCGGCTGAAAGCTGAGATAAAGATGCTGTTCCCAGGCCCCCAGCCAGCGTCCCAGCAAAAAGGATGACAGGCGGGGCGGGGTATGATACGTTCTGAAGCAAAAACCAGGTTTGGCGACCATGAAAGTGACCCTGGCCCAACTAAATCCTGTGGTCGGCGATGTCAGGGGTAATCTGGCGCGGGTCGGCGACCTTGCCCAGAGCCTGGCGGGTCAGACCGATCTCATTATCTTTTCCGAATTGTTTCTGGTGGCTTACCCACCCCGAGATTTGTTGGAAAAGACCAGTCTTATCGCTGCGGTCCAAGAAGCCCTGGATCACTTGACGGCGCTTAGCCGCCGCCCGTCTGTCCCTGCCCTCCTGGTGGGCGCCCCCCTGCCCTCGGATCAACCCTGCGGCAAACCGTTGTATAATGCCGCGGTGCTCATCCAAGGGGGTCAGAGGCAATTTCAGGCTAAATCCCTTTTACCTTCTTATGATGTCTTTGATGAAACCCGCTATTTTGCCACGCCGCCCCAAGTCCGGCCCCTCTCGCTGGAAAACCAGGCTCTCGGGGTTTCCATCTGCGAAGACGCCTGGGCCACGTATCGGCCATCCGGTGCCTGTACGCTCTATGCTTTCGATCCGGTGCAAGAGTTAGCCCGCCAGGGAGCCACCTTGATCATTAATATTTCGGCGTCACCCTTTAGCTGCGGCAAAGATGAGCTGCGGTTTCAGCTTTTTCGGCAGCATTGCCTCGACCATCACTTGCCCTTTATTTACGTCAATCAGGTGGGCGGCAATGACGAACTCATTTTCGATGGCTGCAGCTTTGTCCTCAATGCCCGGGGCGAACTGCTTAAGCAACTGCCGGCCTTTACGGAGACGGTGGAGACCGTGGACCTGAGCCAACCGCTTGCCCCCTTGGAATTCCAGCCCCTCGACAAGATGGCGGCGGTGCACGATGCCCTGATCCTGGGCCTGCGGGATTATCTGCAGAAGTGCGGCTTCCGCCAGGCCGTGGTGGGCCTATCAGGGGGCATTGACTCTGCGGTCACCTGTTACTTAGCCCAGCAAGCTATCGGTCCGGCCAACGTTTTGGGCGTAATCATGCCATCCCTCTACTCATCTCCGGGTAGTATTCTTGACTCGGAAAAATTAGCCAAAAACTTAAAAGTGAAAACCGTCACCATCCCCATTACCCCCATCTATCAGGCCTATCTGCAGGCCTTAGCCCAGCAATTTCCGGTAGATGATCTGGATGTGTCTTTGGAAAATATCCAGGCCCGCATCCGGGGCAATATTTTGATGGCGTTTTCCAATAAATATGGTTATCTGGTCCTTTCCACCGGCAATAAGAGTGAACTGGCAGTGGGCTACTGCACCTTGTATGGCGACATGAGCGGCGGCTTGGCCGTGATCTCCGATGTGCCCAAGACCATGATCTACCAGTTGGCCCGCTATATCAACCGGCACCAGGAGATCATCCCTACAGAAATCCTGGTCAAAGCGCCTTCGGCAGAATTGCGCCCCAACCAGCGGGATCAGGATACGTTACCGCCCTATGATATCTTGGATCAGATTCTGGAATACTATATTAATGAAGGGCTGGGCTTGGCCGATATCGTCGCCCGGGGGTTCGATCCTGAGGTGGTCCGTTGGGTCCTCCGGGCCGTGGACCGCAACGAGTACAAGCGGCGCCAGGCGGCGCCAGGCCTGAAGGTGACCTCCAAGGCCTTTGGCAGCGGTCGGCGGATGCCCATCGCCGCCCGGTATGACACCTAAGGGATTCCGCTGGCGAGGAAATTATGTTACCTTAGCATTACATTAGGTTAGTTCGCAGCCGGCAAACCTCTAACTCCCCGCCCCGCCTTGCGGGGAGAGGAGTGGGGTGCAGGGAATGAGAAAATTGCCTTTATCATATGGTTAAACGGTGGCTTGGACTGCCGCGTCACCACCGTTCTGGAAGCCACGTGTCCAGAGGGTGATTAAACCAGGATAGTTAGAGTTAGCCTATTCTACCTGGCGAATTCTGGGAGGACGAAACGCATGCGCGTGTATGTGCCGAAAAATTGTGAACATTGTTATGGCCGCGGTTGCCTGTGTGAAGAAGATATGAACTATCTGCCGCCGGAATTTCTCCTCAGCGAAGAAGAGTATGAGAAGCTGCCCCCTCAGGAAAAAGATGACTGGGTCCTGGTCTCCACCTGTGGCTGTGTCCAGGAGTAAGGTGGGGCGCGGCCCAAGAAGCACGGGAAAGGGTTTAGGCAGCCACGGGGCAACCAGCCGTTGGCCTGAAGTTCCCTCGCCACCAAGCATTGCGGCCAACGAGGCTGGAAGCGATTTGTTAGGGGGAGAAGATGCGCTCTGAGCCGATATTGGTGACCGGGGCCACCGGCTATGTGGGTGGCCGCCTGATTCCCCAACTCTTGCAGGCCGGCTATCGGGTGCGGGCTTTGGGACGGTCGGTGAAAAAGCTGCAGTGCCGGCCGTGGGCCAACCATGCCAACGTGGAGCTGGCCCAAGGGGATGTCCTGGATGCCCCGTCCTTGGCCAAAGCTGCCCAGGGTTGTTGGGCTGCCTATTACCTGGTCCACTCTATGATTGCCGCGCCGGATAAATATACCGAGGCTGACCGGCAAGGCGCCCAGAATATGGTGGCAGCCGCGGCCCAAGCGGGTTTAAATCGGATTATTTATCTGGGCGGCTTAGGGCAGCCCGATGATCCCAACCTCAGCGAACACCTGCGCTCCCGTACCGAAGTGGCCCGCATCCTGCAGAGTGGGCCGGTGCCCACCACCTTTCTGCGGGCCGCCATGATCCTGGGTTCGGGCAGCGCCTCTTTCGAAATCCTGCGGTATCTGGTGGACCGCCTGCCGGTCATGATCACCCCCAAATGGGTGCGCAATCCGGTGCAGCCCATTGCCATCAGCAATGTCTTGAATTATCTCCAAGGTTGCCTGGAACATGAGGAAATCCTGGGCCAGACTTTTGATATCGGCGGCCCCGATATTGTTACCTATGAGCAGCTTTTTCGCATCTATGCCGAAGAAGCAGGGCTGCCCAGGCGGTTGATCATCCCGGTGCCGGTCCTCACCCCCATATTGAGCAGTCTGTGGATCCATCTGGTGACCCCGGTGCCCGCGGCCATTGCCCAGCCCCTGGCCCTGGGGCTGCGGAATCCGGTGATCTGCACGGAAAACCGCATCCGGGAGATCATTCCCCAGAAGCTCCTCA
>CAZARS010000097.1:0-10199 GCA_964487625.1 uncultured Desulfobacca sp. | reverse complement strand
GGAATGTGACAGCCAAACCGCGACGGGAGCTTTCTCTCTTTGATTCCACCTGTATTATTGTCGGCATCATTATCGGGGCTGGGATTTATGAGACAGCCCCTTTGGTAGCCCAATGTCTCGGCTCCATTTCCGGCGTCATGCTCATCTGGCTGGTGGGAGGGGGTTTAGCTTTGGCCGGGGCCCTGTGTTATGCGGAGTTGGCCACCGCCCTACCCCAGGCCGGAGGTGACTATGTGTATCTCAGTCGGGCCTATGGCTCCCCAGTGGGCTTCTTGTTCGGTTGGACCCAATTGGCCGTGGTACGCCCAGGCGACATTGCCCTCATGGCCTTTGTCTTTGCCCGTTATGCCCAACAGCTCTGGCCAGCGCTCAGCCTGAGCCAGCCGGTCTTGGCCAGCTTGGCCGTCATCACTTTGACTACCATGAACGTCATCGGGGTGAAAACCGGCAAGTGGACCCAGAACATCCTCACTGCGGCCAAAGTGCTGGGTATGGCGGTCATCATCTTGGTGGGCTTTAGTGCCCCATCTAAGGCGGTTCAGGAGGCGGTTTCTCAGCCCCCTACCCTTGGCGGCGTTGATTTGGCCCTTATTCTGGTTATGTTCACATTCGGCGGGTGGAACGAAATGGCCTATGTGGCCGCAGAAATTAAAGACCCCAACCGCAATATTGTCCGGGGTCTGGTGGCGGGCACGGTGACGGTGACTATTCTCTATCTCCTGATGAACGCCGCCTTTCTGGCGGCCTTGGGATTGCCCCAGATGGCCAAATCCCAGGCCGTGGCCGTGGAGACCATGGCCCGAGTCTTTCCAGATCTGGCTGCCCGGGCGATTGCCGTGCTTATCTGCATCTCGGCCCTGGGAGCGGTCAACGGTCTGATCTTTACCGGGGCCCGCATCTCCTATGCTTTGGGCGTGGAACATCGAGCCTTTCAGCTGCTGGGGGTGTGGCATCCCCGTCTGGGCACCCCGGTCTGGTCCCTGGTCTGTCAGGCGGTGATCTGTTTGGCCATTATTTTCTTGGCGGGCTCTTTTCTGGACACCATCATCTATACCGCACCGGTGGTGTGGCTGTTCTTTCTGGGCACAGGCCTTGCCGTCATGGTCCTGCGCCGTCGGGAACCGGGGTTGCCTCGCCCCTATCGGGCCAGCGCGTATCCCCTCCCTCCCCTGCTTTTCGCCCTCTGCGCTCTCTTCATGTTAGTGAGTTCTACGCTCTATGCCTGGCAGCGGGTTCCTTGGGGTCTGGTCCTGATCATCGGGGTTTTGGTGAGCGGGGTTTTGGTCTATGGCTTCACAGAGCGACGCCATTAGCTGCAATCTCTGTTTCTGGATTGCAGGCAAGCTCCGTCTTGGCGTCCCCCCTGCCCTACCCTGCCCTGCGACTCTCTGGATAGCCTGGGCTCCTGAGTAAGGCGATCCTGCGGCCACGCTCCTTAGGTTTTGGCCCCAAATTTTTTCCGCACACCTGGGCCGCCTAAGGTATAATAACGGCCAAACCGATATGACCGTCCGGAGATAGGCAACATGACCCTGCAATCCCAACTCACCGATGATTTTTTCTATTTTTTCCTGCGGCTGCGCAAGGACCGTATCCGCAAAGTGGTCAAGACACTGCAGGAGCGCTGTCCGGGAGAGACGCCAGAGCAGTTAGCCCGGCGGCTCATCGCCTCCCAGCGCCAGTTGTCGTTTCTGGGGGGGGCGTTATTGCACTTGCCGATGTTTTTCCCGGGATTGGGGAGCGCCCTGCAGAGTCTGGGAGCGGCGGGTGGGGCGGCGGTCTTGACCCGCATGCACCTCTATCTTATCCTGGAGATCGCCCTGCTTTTCGGCCAGGATATTGATGATCAAGCCCGGGTGCCCGAAATGGTCCAGGTCGTCTTGGGGACCGGCGTTGCTGCCGGCGCCCCTTTTCTCATGGAATATTTCGGCTGGAATCCCCTGTGGGCCATGCCCACCGCTGCCCTGAGCGCCGCTACCTTGGCCCAGTTGATCGGTGAATATGCCATTCGGCTCTATCGGGACCGCGTCCCGGCAGTGCCCCAGCTGGAGCCACTTACTGCGCCCAGCAATGTCTAGGCCGGTTGACCCGGCGCAAGGTCAGAGCCTAAAGGGCAAGTCTGACAACGGGGGCGGGGTTTGCAGTAGTCCTTGCCACAGCGGACCAATAAGGCATGGAACTCCTGATAGAGGGCCACTTCTGCCGGTAAGGCGGCGTGACACAGGGCCTGGAGGTCCTCATATTTGTAGGGTCCAACCACCAATTGATGGCGGGCAAAGATCCGATAGGTGTAGGCGTCCACTACAAAGATGGGTTTATCCAAGGCGTAGAGGAGGATGCTATCCGCGGTCTCAGGACCGATACCGTTGACCGCCAGAAGTTCCCGGCGCAGGACCTGGAGGGGGCGGGCCGCCAGCTTGGCCATGGACCCGGCAGCCGTTGTCATTAAATAATCGATAAAATTCTTCAACCGCTGCGCTTTGACTCGGAAATAACCGGCCGGCCGGATATAGGCGGCCAATTCCTCCGGCGGGACGTGATGCAGGGCAGAGGCATTGAGCAAACCAGCCTGTTTCAGGCGGGCGATGGCCAAGGCGACATTTTGCCAGTTGGTGTTTTGGGTTAAAATAGCGCCCACCGCCACCTCGAGGGGCGAGTCTCCGGGCCACCAGCCCTGTGGTCCCAAGGCCGTCATGAGATTTTCATAAAGTTGCTTGATCCGCTTGTGCATAGGATGGCCACGACCTGCTGCCGCCCTCGGCGCGGCGGCAGGTAAATTTAATGCGATTAAACCTCAATGGATAGTTTTCGGCAGTGAATATTATTATTAACCTTTTAGCTCACCTCTGGTATTGCCTGGATCGGCGACACCGGTTGATTACCTTAAGGAACTTGGAATTTGCCTTGGGTCAGGAGCTGTCTCCAGCAGCCCGGGAGGAGTTGGCCCGGCAAGTCTTTGCCCACTTTGTCCGGTTCTTCTGCGAAGCCGTGGGGATGTTATGCCTGCCCCTGAGCTGGCTACGGCGCCGCGTCATCGTGGTGGGCCATGAACACGCCGTGGCGGCGCTCCGTCAGGGGAAGGGGGTTCTGGCCATCGTGGCCCACGCCGGCAATTGGGAACTCACCGGTATGGTCTATGGGTTTGTCTATCATCCCTTGGCCATCGTGGCCCGACGGCATGATCATCCCGTCATGGACCGTTTGATTCGCGCCTTACGGGAGCGAGGTGGCAACACCATGATCCCCAAACAGGGGGGACTTAAGGCCATTCTGGCTCGCCTGAAACGCAATGAGATCGTCGGCATGGCCATTGATCAGAATACCACCACTAAGGGCGGCATTTTGGTTGATTTTTTCGGCCATCGGGCCCGCACCACCCCCATTGCGGCCATCCTGGCCCGGCGGTTCGGCACGCCGGTCCTGCCGGTTCTCTCACGCCGCCTGCCGGACGGCCGCCATCTCATGGAGATCAAACCGCCGCTTCCCATGGCGCACACCGCTCATCCCGAGAATGACATCAAAGAACAGGTGCAGTTGCAGAGCCAGATCATCGAGGACTGGATCCGCCAATCCCCCGAGCAATGGCTGTGGTTGCATAAACGGTGGAAGAATCAATACCCGGAATTATATCAGAATCTCTGAGGAGGCCACAATTTGTCGCAAGAAACTGCCGTTCTGTCGGATCAGATCCTGATCGCCTTACGCCAGCGGGTGGAGGCGCAAGCCTTGGCCAAACAACTGAACATAACCCTCATCGCAGTGGCCCCAGGGCGGGCCGTGGTGCAGATGGTTACCGGCGAACAGGTAACCAATATCCTGGGCGGCATCCATGGCACGGCCATCTTTGCCCTCATTGACGAAGCGTTCCAAGCCGCCTGTAACGCCCATGGAAGTGTGGCCGTCGCCCTCAACATGAATCTCACCTTTCATCGGGCTCCCCGAGTCGGCGAGGTCTTGACGGCGGAAGCCTCCGAGCTCCATTGTGGTCGCCGCACCGGCACCTATCTGATCACGGTGACCGATGCTCGGCAGAAACGCATTGCCACTTGTCAGGCGGTGGCCTATCGCACCGGTGAGCGCCTCCCTTTCCTCCCGCCGGAAGTTCGCTGATGGCCTCTGCTCTCTGTGCCTGGAAAAAACTCTGGCAGAAATATTTATATGATATAATAATCACGCAGGCCCTTGCTTCAGGTGTTGGCCCACCCTTTGCCCCCACGCAGCAGGGTGGGTTGGCCCGATGGTTAGGATTTCCGGCAAACGGCCTGTTTGCTGAACTTTGATCAGGAACAAGTTCAGAAGACCCATTTTCTCTTTTCCTGTTTTCCCCACGTCCTTTTGACAGGTGATCAAACCCTTGACCATGCGTCGTAGTCCCTTGGAGCTGCTGGCGCCGGCGGGCAGTATTGAGACATTTTATGCTGCCTTGGAAAACGGCGCAGATGCTGTCTATGTCGGGCTCAAAGCCTTCAGTGCCCGGGCTTATGCCACAAATTTCACTCTCCCCGAGGTTTCCTCGCTGGTTCAGGTTTGCCGCCACCAAGGCCGGAAACTGTACGTGGCCCTCAATGCCTTGGTCAAGGAAGAAGAACGGCGGGAATTGTTGGAAACCCTACACGCTCTGGCCCAGATCGGCCCGGACGCCCTTATCATTCAGGACCTGGGGGTCTATCACCTGGCCCGGACCCACTTTCCCCAACTGCCACTCCATGCCAGCACCCTGATGACCATACACAACTCAGCTGGCGTAGCCCAAGCCGCGGCCATGGGATTCAAACGGGTAGTGCTGGCCCGGGAACTGACGCTAACAGAGTTGGCGGCCATTTGCCGGCAGGCTACCATCGAGTTGGAAGTTTTCGTGCACGGGGCCCTATGTTTCTGCTTTTCTGGGCTTTGCCTGTTTAGCAGCTTTCTGGGAGGACGGGCAGCCACCCGGGGGCGGTGCACTCAACCGTGCCGCCGACTCTACACTTATGGCCAGGAGTCTGGCCACATTCTCTCCCCCAGTGATCTCTGTGCCCTGGATCTGGTGTCCCAGCTCGAGGCCCTGGGTCTTGCCGCCATCAAACTGGAAGGCCGCATGAAAAGCGGTGAATATGTGGGGCGGGTGGTGCAGGCTTATCGCCTGGTATTGGATACTCCACCCGCGGCGCGCCCCCAGGCGCTGGCCACCGCCCGCAGCCTGTTGCAGCAGACCTACAGCCGACGCACCACCACCGGGTTTTTCCAGGGAGCCAGACCCACCGATCTGCTGGCACCGGAGGAAACCGGCAATATCGGCCTACTCTTGGGGGAGCTGACCCATGTCACCGATTCCCGGGGCATCCTCCGCTTGCGGGAGCCTATCCAGGTAGGGGACCGGTTGCGCTTGCACCGCAGCGCCGACGGAGAACGCCAATCATTTACCCTGAAGGAAATCTCTTGGCAGGGAGAGGCCTTGGATGCCGCCGCGGCTGGGCAAACCGTGGCTCTTGCCTTGCCCGCCGCCGCGGCCCCCGGCGATCTTTTGTATAAGGTGGGGGAAACCACCGCTGAAAGCAGCCGTTCCCAGAAAAAATGGCGGGAGATACTCTTTGCCCAGGCACCACCCCAAGAAATCCTGCCCATGGACCCGGAGCTCAGTGCCAACCTTCTCAAACTCCGGCAATTGCCCCACGACCAGCGGCGACGCCCTGGGCCGCCGGCGGTGGCCGTGCGGGTGCGTTCTCTGGCGGAGGCCACGGAGATTTATCGGCAAGGATTACGCCAACCCATCCTGGAATTGACCGAAGACAACTTCCCTGACTATTTGCGTCAGGTCCGCACGGTCAGGAAGATGTCAGGCCTCATCTGGCAACTGCCCCCCATCATCTTGGAGGCCAGCCTCCCCTTCTACCGCCAGGCCTTGGCCACCCTCCTGGATGCCGGCTGGCGATCCTTTATGGTGAGCAATTTGGGTCACCTTGCCCTCTTGCAGGAAGCCTTGGCCAAAGTGCAGGGGACAGCTCCGGCCAAACCTCGGCCCCGGGGCCATGCCAAGCTGGACAAACCGGCCAGGACCTCGGCCAGCGAACCGCTGCCAGCCACCTTGACGCTCTATGGTGATTATACCCTCCACTGTTTGAATTCCTGGGCTTGGCAGGGGTGGCAAGACCTGGGGATATCCTACCCTACCCTGGCCGTGGAGGCTGACGGTAAAACCATCAGGGCTCTGCTGGCCAACATACCGCCCGGCAAGATCATGGCCTATCTCTATGGCCATCTCCCCCTGATGATCTCCCGGGTGCCGTTGCCCGAAGACAAAAAGGCCCTGCGCTTGACCAGTCCGAAAGGGGAGCAATTCCGCCTGTTCTCCCGGAACGGCCTGACTTATTTAGTGGCCAAGTTTCCCTTTCTCTTCCAGAAACCTTTTCAGGAACTGGCTCTGCGCGGCCTGCGACGCTTCCTGGTGGACGTGAATTTTAGCGGCCTGCCGGTCTCGGAAACGCGCACCTTAGTGCACCGTCTCCTCCAACCTGGACAGGTAGCCCGTGGTCTCCCCTTTAATTTTTACCGTGGTCTTGAATAATGCCAAGATTGATACTGCCAAAGGATGCTTATGCCGTACAAAGGACGTCGTTTCAAGATTCTCTTTGATTATGATAAGAAATTAGGATTGTTCTCCGCCACCATCCCCGCCCTGGGAGGGTTGACCATCAGCGGGGAGACATTTGCCGAAGTGGAGGATGGGATCAAGGCCGCCGCTCTACAATATCTGCAGAAATTACATCGAGATAACGAACCTCTGCCCGTGGATGAACGGGATCTGCAGGAAGGCATTTACCTCCAGCTCCCCCAGGAATAACTTAATGGTCAGGGGGTAAGTCCTCAACTCCCTCACCCAGCCGGACAAGGAAAGGGTGGGATGAGCGCAGCGAAGGTTTTGAGATTCTTCGGTCGCTACGCTTCCTCAGAATGACAAAAGGAAACAAATATAAGAGATACGGAGGTGCCATTTACCTTGTGCAAAAACATTGCCGGCCAGTAGTGTCATAATTTATGGTTTTTTTATCTTAATGCATACAAGCCCGCCCTGGGGTTTAAAACAAATTCAAGTCCAGGGCAGGGGACGGCAAGCGGGAGTCTTTACCAGGATACAGAGTCCAGAACCATCTTCCCTCATCCCACACTTCCTATGCTGACGGAACTGCGCATCAGGAATTTAGCCATCTTGGATCAGGTCGAGCTGTGCCTTGAACCAGGCCTGAATGTCTTCACCGGCGAGACCGGCGCAGGCAAATCCATGCTGGTGCAGGCGGTGCACCTCTTGCAGGGAGCCCGGGCCAGTGAGGATCTGGTACGTACCGGCGCGGCCGCGGCGGAGGTGGAGGCTCGCTTCGAACTGGCGGGGACTGGGTTGCCCAGCTGTTTGGTGGAGCAAGATCTGGCCAACGATGGCGAGTTGTTGGTCCGCCGGGTGGTGTCCAAAGAGGGTCGCAGCCGCAGTTATCTCAATGATCAGGCCGTCACCGTGAAGCTGTTGGGGAGCACCGTCCAAGAGTTGTTGCACCTTTCCAGCCAACACGAATATCAGACCTTTTTGGCCCCAGAGAACCACCTGGAGATCCTGGACAGTTACGCCAACTTGACCGGCGCGGTGCAGGCGTACCGGGCCCTCTATCATGAGTGGCGTCAGCGGCAGGGACAATATCAGGAACTGCAACGCCGGCGCGCCTCCCTGGACGCCACCCGGGATTTTTTGCAGTTTCAGATCAAAGAAATCGAGGAAGCCAGAATCTCCCCGGGAGAAGAGGATATCTTACACCAGGAGCAGGAACGGTTACGCCACGCCAGCAAACTGTGGGAAGCCACCCGCCAGAGTTATGATCTTCTCTACCATGACAAACAGGCAGTCTTGACCCGTCTGGGGGATATCAGGAAAAATCTCGAACTCCTGGCCCGCTTTGACCAGGCCTGGCAGGAGCGGCGCCAGGGCTTGCAGAATCTGGCATTGGAATTAGAGGATCTGGCCTTCGTCCTGCGGGATTATCTGGCCCAGGTTGAGCCCAATCCGGTCCGGCTGGAAGAAATCGGCCAACGGCTGCATCTGTTGCAACGCTTAAAAAAGAAATATGGCCCCACTTTGGAGGAGGTCCTGGCAACGGCTGAGCGCGGCCGACAGGAATTGAGAGAACTGGACAACTTAGATGAGACAGAGGCTGATCTAGGCTGTCGCCTAACGGAGCTACAGCAGTTGGTTCAGCAGAAGGCCGCAGAGCTGTCCCGGCAGCGCCGAGCTGCCGCCCCGGAGTTGGCTAGCGCCGTGGAGTCCGAACTCCATAGTTTGGCCATGCCGCAAGCCCGCTTTTTTGTCCGGTTCCTGGAACCTGGTGGATCGGCCGACGGAGCGGCGGACCCGACCATATCCCTGGGCCCCGCAGGCGCTGATCGGGTAGAATTTTATCTGGCCCCCAATCCCGGCGAAGCTCCCAAACCGCTGAGCCGGATTGCCTCGGGGGGCGAATTGTCCCGTCTAGTCCTGGGGTTGAAAACCATCCTGGCAGCTGGCGCAGGCATCACCACCAGTATCTTCGATGAAGTTGATGCTGGGATCGGCGGCCGCACCGCCACCGTCGTCGGCCAGAAATTACAGCAGTTGGCTCAACACAGCCAGATTATCTGTATTACTCATCTCCCTCAGATTGCTTGCTTTGCTGGCACCCATTTCAAGGTGGAAAAGAAAGTGGTGGGTGAACGCACCGTGACCGTGGTGCACCGGCTGAGCGCCGAGGAACGCCTCCAGGAACTGGCCCGTATGTTGGGGGGTGATCCCGACAGCCCGGTGACACTGGCCCATGCCCAGGAACTCCTGACCAAGGCGCAAGGGTCCATCGCGGCGCCACAGGAAGTCTCCCCTGATGGCGGGCCTCACCCCCCCTTGCCAAAAAAGAATTAATCCTTATAATAATAATTGTAATGGGGGCGAATTGGTTTCGACGTGGGTATGCACCCTTAAGTCGCATGCCGAGGTCCTTTCCGCTCGTTAAACGGATTGGAATCCTACAAGTGCCGACAACTACGGCTACGCTCTAGCCGCCTAAGGCTAGCGTCCACTTGACCTCGCCGGAAGGGTCAATGTGGGCGCCGATTATTCCGGCTTGGAAGGTGAGGTGGCCGATGCCTCACCAACCGAAATCCCAGTCGGCTTGCCCGCATGGTATTCTGCCGATGGAAGACCATAAGGGCCAGAATAAAAACATCGGCTAAGCATGTAGAAGCTTATGGGAAGTATTTGCGGACGCGGGTTCGACTCCCGCCGCCTCCACCAAATCTAATCCTTGGTTCTCAGCAAGAACGGTTCCCCTCTACTTTCTTCACGCCGCCAAGCTAGTAGGCTATAACGGTCAAACTCCCCAGATAAAAATTATCATCAGCTTCGGCCGGGTCTGGATAGGGCGTCTTGTGGTTAACGGCCAGGAGCCATCTTCCTGGTTTGTCAATCTTGAGCGTATATTTCCCCTGGGCATCGGTTTTCCCCTTGACGGCGAACAAATCGTTGGGATCCTGCCACTGGTCATGGGTCGCCTTGACCTCGACCTCGGGTAGCGGTTTCCCTTGGAAGAGCACCTGAACCGGCAGTTCCTCCCCCACTTTCAGGTTGGTTGGGGACTTTAGGGGGACGATCTCCAGACTGCTCTGGACCGGGCGGTCAAAGCCCATTGCCCCGGACCCCACGTTTACCAATGTCTTGGCAGCAAAGTCGAAACGGAAGCAGTTGGTAGCGTTGGGGGCCTCTTTCTTATTGGCCATTTTCATGCCCTCCGGCGTCCGGCTGACAAAACCAGGTTTCATGGCGGCCACCACCAGATAGGTCCCCACCTGGGCCGGGTTGAACTCATAACGCACTGGCGAGACCTGCTTTATTGGAACCTCTTTGCCATCGGGGCCCAGGACCTTGAAAAACTCCAGCCGCTCCGCCTTGAGCTCTTCATCTTTGGGGAATTTATGGCCGAAACCGATCTCCACCTGCACCGGTTGGCCGGATGGGGAAACCGCCGGCTCGGGCAGGAGCCAGAAAAGATGGGCCTGGACCGGGAGCGGCAGGGCGAACGTCAGTAGGGCGAACACGGCGAGCAATACTTTCTTCATAGTAACCTCCTGTTAGTGAGGGAAAAGGGAAAAGGGAAGGGAAGAGTAACAGACAACTCCCAGCCCCTTCCCTCTTACCCTTGACCCTTAATCTT
>CAZARS010000096.1:7687-10311 GCA_964487625.1 uncultured Desulfobacca sp. | reverse complement strand
GACAAGGAGACCGTTGATTTTGTACCCAACTACGATGGGTCGCTGCAGGAGCCCCTTGTCCTGCCGGCCCGGGCCCCCAATCTCCTCATCAACGGCTCCTCCGGCATTGCGGTGGGCATGGCCACCAATATCCCACCCCACAATCTAACCGAAGTCTGTGATGCCTTGTTGGCCCTAATCCGGCAACCGGACATTGACCTGGAGGAGCTCCTGGCCATCATCCCAGGCCCCGATTTTCCCACAGCCGGCTTTATTTACGGCGCGGCCGGAATTGCCGAAGCCTACCGGACCGGCAAGGGCATCATCCGGTTGCGGGCCCGTACGGCAATCGAAACCCGGGGCGGCCGGGATTATATCATTATCACCGAATTGCCGTATCAGGTGAATAAGGCCAAACTTATCGAACGCATCGCCGAATTGGTCAAGGAACGGAAGATCGAGGGTATCAGCGACATCCGAGATGAGTCGGACCGGGAAGGGATGCGGGTGGTCATCACCCTGCGTCGGGATGAGCTTTACCAGCCTATTCTGAACCAGCTTTTTGCCCATACCCAGATGCAGATCACCTATGGCATTAATTTGGTGGCCATAGTCAATAATCGCCCCGAAGTTTTGAGCCTGAAAGGCCTGCTCCTGGAATTCCTCAAACACCGCCGGGAGGTCATTGTCCGGCGGACGCGTTACGACCTGCGCAAGGCTGAAGAGCGGGCCCACATCCTGGCCGGTCTGAAGATTGCCCTGGATCATCTGGACCAGATCATCGCCCTGATCCGGGCGGCCGCCAGCCCGGCTACAGCCCGGAGTCAATTAATGGAAAACTTTGGGCTGACGGAAGTGCAGGCCCAAGCCATTTTGGATATGCGGCTGCAACGCCTTACCGGTCTGGAACGCCAGAAGATCATGGACGAGTATGAGCAAGTCTTGGCTGCCATTGCCCGCTACCAAGAGATCCTGGCCAGTCCGGCCTTGGTGGATAAAATCATCGAGGAGGACCTGATGGAGCTCCGGGAGCGTTATGGCGATCCCCGCCGGACCGAGATCATTCCGGAAGCCAGTGAGTTTACAGTGGAAGATCTCATCGCGGATGAAGAAATGGTCGTCACCGTCTCCCATCAGGGCTATATAAAACGCAATTCCCTGTCCCTCTATCGCTCTCAACGGCGGGGCGGCAAAGGACGGACCGGCATGGCTATTCGGGAAAACGATTTCGTGTCCCAGCTTTACATCGCCTCCACCCATAGTTATTTTCTCATCTTCAGCAACCAGGGTCGGGTCTACTGGCTCAAAGTCCATGAGATTCCCCAAGCCAGTCCCAGCGCCCGGGGCAAGGCCATCGTCAACCTCTTGAATTTTGGCCCCCAAGAAAAATTGGCCACCGTGCTGCCGGTGCGGGAGTTCACTCCGGGCCATTATCTGATCATGGTCACCTCCCGGGGGATTGTCAAAAAGACGGACCTGATGAATTTCAGCCGGCCCCGAACAGGAGGGTTGATTGCCTGCACCCTAGACCCTGGCGATGAATTGGTGAGCGTTGCCCTGACCGATGGCAAGCGCGAGGTGTTTCTCGCCACCCGACAGGGCAAAGTTATCCGATTTCATGAAGAGGATGTCCGGGATATGGGCCGCCAAGCCCGGGGCGTTAAGGGCATGAAGGTGGCCGACGATGATGCCATTGTGGGCATGGAGATCCTGACGGCAGAAGGCGCCATCCTCACGGTCACCGCCAACGGGTATGGCAAACGTACCCGCCATGAGGAATACCGCCTACAGCACCGGGGCGGGCAAGGCCTCTTGGCCATGCGTATTACCGAGCGGAATGGCCCGGTGGTAGGCCTCCTCCAGGTCACGGAAGATGACGAAGTGATGCTCATCACCGACCGGGGCAAGATTATCCGGCTGCCGGTATCCGGCATTTCCCTCATCGGTCGGGTGACCCAGGGGGTCAAGTTAATTGATACCGAGCCGGGCGAACGGGTGGTGAGTATTGCCCGTTTAGCGGAAAAAGGTGATGACGCAGATTAAGACCGAAATTCCGCCGGAAGCCTGCCGGGTAGCGGTGATCGGCGCCGGCAGTTGGGGTACCGCCCTGGCCCACCACCTGGGCTGCCTGGGACACGAAGTCTGCCTCTGGGTCTATGAACCTGAGCTGCTGGAGATCTTATCCCGACAACGGGAGAATACCCTGTTTCTCCCAGGCATCAAGTTGTCCCCCAATATCAGTTATTTGGCGGATAGCACCGACGCAGCCCGAGAGGCGGCCATCATCCTTATGGCCGTGCCATCCCACGTCTTCCGGCAGGTCCTGAAGGGTATACAGCCACCTGATCCGGCCAAGGTCATCGTGGTGAGTGCCACCAAGGGGATCGAAACGGATACTCTCCTGACCATGGAGGGCGTGGTGCGGGAGGTCTGGGGGCCCGAGTATGCCTATGCGGTGCTGTCGGGTCCCAGTTTTGCCCAGGAAGTGGCCCAAGCCCAACCTACGGCCGTTACTGTGGCTAGTCGGCAGCGAGAGGTGGCCAAGACTATCCAACGCCTCTTTTTCTCTCCTAGCTTCCGGGTCTACACTACCTATGACGTCACCGGCGTAGAATTAGGCGGTGCGTTGAAGAATGTCATGGCCT
>CAZARS010000096.1:4047-7677 GCA_964487625.1 uncultured Desulfobacca sp. | reverse complement strand
CCACCGGTATTTTAGAGGGGCTGGGTTTGGGGGCCAATCCCCGGGCTGCCTTGATTACCCGGGGCTTGGCCGAGATCAGTCGCCTGGGGGCCCGCTTGGGGGCCAACCCCCTGACCTTGGCTGGCCTTGCCGGTCTGGGGGACTTGGTCCTGACCTGCACCAGTGCCCAATCCCGCAATTTCCGAGTGGGCCGCCAATTGGGTTCAGGTCAGAAACTGGCCGACATCCTGGCCAACATGAAGATGGTGGCTGAAGGTATCAAAACCACCGCAGCCACATATTTTCTGGCCAAGAAGTTGGGCGTGGAAATGCCCATTGTGGAACAGGTCTATCGTATCCTCTATGAACAGCAGCCACCGCAACAGGCCGTCCGGGCCCTCATGACCAGAGCCCTGAAGGACGAAATTGACGCCATGAGTAAAGATCAATGAAGGTCCAATCAAAACCATCATCGTCCCCTCCGGTTTTTCAGTGCCGCCAATGCGGCGAATGCTGCCATGGCAAAGGGGGCATCCTGCCTTCGCCCATGGAACGGGAGCTCATTGCCCAATACCTCAAGATACCCTTGGCGGTTTTTTTACAAGAATATCTTGAGGCAACGCCTTCGGGCCTAGCCGTGAAAAGCAGACCCGAGGGTGGTTGCATCTTCCTCATCGGCCAACGCTGCGGCATCCACCCCGTGAAGCCCCGTATCTGCAGGGATTGGCCTTTCCTGCCGGCCCTGCTGCTCCATGAGGAGGAATTCCTGGCGGCTAAAACCGCCTGCGCCGGCCTGCATCCTGATGGCACTCACAGCGATTTCTTGACCTTCTGGCAGACAAAGGTTATCTAAAAAAGAGATTTACACCGCCGCGTCGGTAATATCAAAGTTAGGTCTCCCATGGATATTGTGCAAAAAGCTTTTTATATCACCACTCCCATCTACTATGTCAATGCCGAACCCCATATCGGCCATGCATATACCACCCTCATAGCCGACACCTTGGCCCGGTTTCATCGCCTCATGGGTTATGAGACGTTCTTTCAAACCGGTACCGATGAACATGGGGAGAAGGTGGTGGAAGCAGCTGCCAAACAGGGCATGCCGGTGCGAGACTATGTGGATCTGATTAGCGGCAAGTTTCGGGCCACCTGGGATGCTCTGCAGATCAGCTATGATAATTTTATCCGCACCACCGATGCCTCCCATGTCAAGGTAGTTCAAGCGATTCTTCAAAAAGTATTGGATCAGGGAGACATCTATTTCAGCGAATACGCCGGCTATTATTGTTACGGCTGTGAGCGCTTTGTGTTGGAACGGGAGTTGGTGGATGGCAAATGCCCTGATCACCAGATCAAACCCACCTTCGTCAAGGAAGGTAACTATTTTTTCCGCATGAGCCGCTACCAGGATTGGCTCATCGATCATTTGCACCGGCATCCCGAATTCATCCAACCGGAGCGTTATCGCAATGAGGTGTTGTCTTTTCTCAAGGAACCTTTGGAGGACCTCTGCATTTCCCGGCCCAAGGCGCGGGTGCCTTGGGGTATCCCCCTGCCGTTTGATGATAATTATGTGACCTATGTCTGGTTTGACGCCCTGATCAACTATCTCTCGGGCCTGGGATATCCCGACGCCCCGCAGTTCGCCACCTTCTGGCCGGTCTGCCGCCACCTGATTGCCAAAGATATCCTCAAACCCCACGGCATTTACTGGCCCACCATGCTCAAGGCTGCCGGTCTGCCCCTATACCGTCAGCTGCATGTGCATGGCTACTGGCAGATGGGAGCCAGCAAGATGTCTAAAAGCCTGGGCAACGTGGTCCAACCCTTGGCCCTGGTCAACCGCTTCGGCCTGGATCAGGTGCGGTATTTTTTCCTGCGGGAGATGGTCTACGGCCTGGATGCGGCCTTTAGCGAAGAGGCCCTGGTGGGCCGGATCAATGCCGATCTGGCCAACGATCTGGGAAATCTTTTTTCTCGGTCCCTGGCCATGGCCTTGAAATACCGCCAGGGCACGGTCCCGGCGGCCGGACCGGTCCAGACCTCGGATCAGGCGCTGGCAGACCTGGCGCAGGAGGTTTATCAGGATTACCTAGCCTTCATGCCCGCCCTGGAATTCCACAAGGCCCTCATGCGCCTGTGGGAGTTCATCGGTGAGGTCAACCGCTACATTGTCGTCAACGAACCCTGGCAATTGCACAAAAAACAGGACCAGCAGCGGTTGGATACAGTCTTGTACACCATCCTCGAGGCCCTCCGGTGGGTGGCGGTGATGCTGCAACCCATCATGCCGGGCAGTGCTGAGAAGATGTTGAACCAGTTGGGTCTAGCCGAGACCGCATCGGTGGGTCGATCCTTAACAGACCTGCAGTGGGGACAACTTCCGCCAGGAAGTGGACTCAGTCGCGGCGAACCTCTCTTCCCCCGGCAGGAAATTCAGGAAAGCCCGCCAGTCCAAGAGCAACCGGCCGGACCCTGCATGGAGCCGGTAAAACCGCTCGTTGATCTGGCCACTTTCCAAAAGCTGGATCTGCGGATCGGCACCATCCTGGCGGCGGAACGGGTCGCCAAATCGGATAAGCTCCTCAAAGTGGTAGTGGATCTGGGTGAGCCGCGGCAGATCGTGGCCGGCATTGCCCAGCATTATCAGCCTGCTGAGCTCATCGGCAAACAGGTCCTGGTGGTGGTCAATCTCCAACCCGCCAAACTGATGGGGGTGGAATCCCATGGCATGCTCCTGGCAGCAAACCATGAAGGTCGTTTGGTCCTCGTCACACCCGAAATACCCGTGGCGCCGGGGGTCAAGGTGGCCTGAGCAGCCTTCCTGGGCTCGGGATATGTGGCGCCGCCTCGGCTGGGGCGGGGTGCTTCTGCTGCTGGCCGTTTTCCTCGCCGGGTGCGCCGGCAAACCGGTCAAGCCGAAGCCGCCGCCGCTGCCCACCGTGGCAGCTCCCCCTACTACCCCGGCCGCGCAACGCCTGCGGGAGGCCATCGGCTATTATCTCAGTGCTGATTATCAATACGGCGGGGCCTCGGAAACGGCCTTGGACTGCTCCGGTTTCGTCATGAAGACTTATGAGAGGGCGGGTATCAAAATTCCCCGCACCACCGAATTGCAGCTGCGCAGCGGTCAAGCCGTGCCGCTAGATCAACTGGCCTATGGCGATTTGGTATTTTTTAATAAATACTGCCAGAGCAAGTATTCTTACACCTCGGCCAGCATCTTCTCGGGGAGCTTGCCCCGGGACGATAAACCCAGCCATGTGGGGATTTATATCGGCAACGGGCGGTTTATCCACGCGTCTTCCAGTAAGGGTGGGGTAACCATCAGCAACTTGAAAGAAGACTGTTGGCAACGCTCCCTTATCGGCATCCGCCGCTATCTGACGGAATAATCATCCACCAGGAATGGCAAACCGGTGGGTGGTCTTGGCGAAATAGGTTTTGCCGGGGCCAAGCCCCTTTTTTTTCCCTCACGGCCTTCAAATAACAAGAAAGATGTGAATATGGCCAAACGGCGTCAGAGCGAAGCTGAACTCCGGGAGGCTCTGCGGCAAGCCCAAGAAAAAATCGCGGTCCTCGAGGCGGTGGAACAACGATGCCAACTTGCCGAGTCGGAGCTCAGACGGCAGAATGCCTTTTTCCATC
>CAZARS010000096.1:0-4025 GCA_964487625.1 uncultured Desulfobacca sp. | reverse complement strand
GCACCCTTTCTATGTTTTGGACGCCAATACTTATGAGATTATTCTGGCCAACTCGGCTGCCCGCTTGGGCAATCTATCAGCCAAACCCACCTGTTATGCCTTAACCCATCGCCGCTCCACTCCATGCTCCGGCACCGAACATACCT
Source organism: uncultured Desulfobacca sp. (assembly GCA_964487625.1). Classification (GTDB taxonomy): domain Bacteria; phylum Desulfobacterota; class Desulfobaccia; order Desulfobaccales; family Desulfobaccaceae; genus Desulfobacca. The sequence continues at coordinate 3,879 of CAZARS010000096.1, read as the reverse complement.
GCCCCTTGCAAGAAGTAAAGCGCACCAAACAGCCGGTGACGGTGGAACATATCCACTTCGATATAAACGGGAACCCCCGGCAGGTGGAAGTCCATGCCTACCCCATCTTTGACGAGCAGGGCAATGTCATCCAGATGATCGAATACTCTCTGGACATCTCGGAGCGCAAGCGGCTGGAGCAGGAGGTTAAGGATTATGCCGAGAAAATCAAACGGTTTGCCTACTCCATCTCTCACGATCTAAAAAATCCCCTTATCGCCATTCACGGTCTGACCAATCTCCTGCAGAAAAAGTATCAAGACCTTATGGATGACCGGGGGCGGCTGCTCTGTGCGCAGATCTGCAAGGAAGCCCAACAGGCCCTGTTGCTCATCGAAGAGATCAACACCTTCATCAAGACCAGGGAAACGCCTTTTACCTTCGAACCATTGGATATAAAAGGCCTCTTGGCTCAGGTACGGGCTGAGTTTGAGGCCTCCTTGAAGAGTCGGCAGATCGAGTGGGTTGAACCGGAAGCCATCCCATTAGTTACGGCCGACCGGCTCTCCATGCTGCGGGTCTTTCGCAATCTGGTGGATAACGCCCTGAAATACGGCGGACCTGAGCTCCACAATGTACGGATTAGCTATGAGGAAACGCCGACCAGCCATATCTTTGCGGTGAGTGATGATGGGGTGGGAGTGCCGGCGGCCCAGCTGGAGACGATTTTTAGCGCCTTTCAACGGGGGCAATCGGCACAGGGGCAGGAGGGCAGCGGCCTCGGTTTAGCTATTGTCGCGGAAATTGCCCAGAAACATGGCGGCCAGGCTTGGGCTCAACCCGGCCAACCGTGCGGGGTGACGTTCTACGTCTCGTTGGCCAAAAATCCAGAACCAAAAGGTGGCACTCCCGCAGGGCCACCATCCTAACCTATTGCTTATACCTAGTGTTCTCAAATGGCTGTTGGTTTCTTTTGACCCTTTGCTCGCCGCGCCGCAGAAAGTCGGGCTGGAGGTAAAAAAGGCGCATTGCCGGCCAACATCCTGATGACAGCAGAGAAGATGCTCCCTTCCCATCCTGAGGCGCCCGAGGCAGCGCGGAGACTGATCTGTCAGGCGAATTGAGAGCCAACGCGGCGTTCACTATGCCAAAAAGTGAATATTGGGCTTCACACCAAGCTGTGCCTACCTGAATGATTATTCTTTATTTTTCCCGCGCTGGCGGTTAGTCCTTACCCAGATTCACTAATATCCGGCAGCGTTGTTGCATACGGTTCAAGGCGCCTGCGTATCTCGTGTAGGGGTGTCATGTTGTTATTCTGGGGGAGCGAAGCGACTGAAGAATCTCAGATCCTTCACCTCGCTCAGGATGACCAGAGAAAAGAAGCCATGGATGGAAGGCTTTTTGGCTTTTGGCGTTTTTGTTTAAGCTCTGCAAGAAATCTGCTGGACACGAATGACCAGGATTATCAACACCATGATATCCCTCATAATTCCCTCTCCCCCAGGCTTGCGGGGGAGAGGGATAGGGTGAGGGGGCGAAGGTTTTTTTGATTATACTTGGATATTACAGATAGTTTTCCGCTAGAGGCTCATAGAAGGCCTTGGGGTGGCGGCAGGCCGGACACAGATCGGGGGGATGATGCCCCCGCACGATATACCCACAGTTGCGGCAGTGCCAGGTAATCATGGTCTCCCGTTTAAAGAGGGTGCCGTTGCGGAGATGATCGATGAGGGCCCGGTAGCGGGCTTCATGAAACTTCTCCACCTTGGCGATCTCCCGGAAAGAGCGCGCTACCTCAATGAAACCCTCCTGTTCGGCAATGGCGCCGAAATCTTTGTACATCGTGGTCCATTCATACATCTCGCCAGCGGCTGCCGCTTCGAGATTGCTGAGGGTATCCCCCAAATGATAGGGATACGTCGCCTCAATTAGGGCCTCCCCGGAGCCTAAGTGCTTCAAGAAGACTTTGGCATGTTCCTTCTCGTTTTCCGCCGTCTCCAGAAAGATGCCGGCGATGAATTCATAGCCAGCTTTACGAGCTTCGCTGGCATAATAGGTATAGCGGTTGCGGGCTTGTGACTCACCGGCAAAAGCGGTTAAAAGATTCTTTTCGGTCTGGGAACCCTTTAAATCCATTGTGTCGTTCCTTTCTGGGCGAGTATTCTCTCCGGACGCAGCCATAACCCGAGATCCTGCCCTTGCCGTGCTGGCAATGGACCCGGAGCACGGTCATCAGCCACTATATTTATTCAGCCCTAGGCCCAATAGATCCGTGGCAATTCTTTGCTCAAAAGCTTCGGCGGGGCATTCTTCCATATCTCGGAAGTGTCCCACCACTATTTCTAACCACTGTCCTTGCCGCCGATCTTCATAGAGACGGTAGGTAGCAATAGCCGTGTGGCGCTGCCGCAGCAGGCGACAGTAGAGACGGATAGTCCGCCCATCCAGCAATTTAAAGCCTCTGAGGCGAAATGGTTCATTCTCCACGGCCATCTTCCAATCCCCCATGCCAACCCAGCGCTCAAACCCATCTTGTTGGGGAAATCGTTTTGCTTCAGGCTGCGTCGTCCTCTCCAGCATGCCTACCTGTTATCAGGGCAAGCAATGAATTAATGTTAATTATATAACATCTGAATATGACTTGCTAATTGAAAATTTTCACAATAGTGCATCACGCTAGGAGAGGCCCTGGCTAGGAGTCTGCCGTTAAGTCAGAACTGGCTGCTGCAGGAGCTCAGGAGCGCAGGGTTGCGGTCAACCGTAAGGTCAAGGGCGTCAAGGATGGAAGGAGTTAAGACATCAGCAGCTTGGATAGTTTTGCTGGCGGCGCCCTCGGCCATAAGTATGGCAATGCCCAAGCCCGCAGCCTGGACCATGAGATGATCATTGCGGCCATTGCCCAGGGCCACTGTTTGTTCAGGTCCCAAGGCCTGGATATACTGCAGCTTGGCCCCGGCCTGGTCCTCTGGGCCGATGACTACCACTTGGCAGGGAAGGCCAGTGACTTGTTGCTCCACCAAGCCAAAGGTATCGGCGGTAATGATGTGGATCTGCAGGTGTTGGGCCAGTGTGGCTAATCGCGCGGCAACCCCGGGCACCAATTTACCGTCTACGGCTACCGTGCCATTATAATCCGTGAGCAGATGGGCCAACTGCAAAACCTTATAGCCGGGTATAACGAGGCGTAACATATATAAACTCAATGTCCGGAGAGGAAAGGCCTGGAGATACTTGATCTTAAAAAGGGGCATCTTGGGCAACTTCCAAGGCCTCAAAGTCCGCCAGGTCCTGGTTCCGGGTAATGGTCCCGTTGATGGGCGATCAGTTTAATTCTGTCAAAAAAAATACGGGCACACTGCGGCCACAGCCCAACCTTTCGCATCTGCCCAGGTTCCTGATCGGGCTTGGCAAGCAGCTCCTCCTCTAAGGAGCACAAAACCATTTAAACAATAGCATGAATCTTCAGGTAAGGCAAGGTAAATGGCCGCAGATTGGGGCAAGGGGCCCCATTAGCGGGCGGGCAGGCCACAGGCCCCACCCGCCCTGGATAACTTGCTGATCTTGCTGTTCAAGGCCAAGGGTTACAAGCCAACCTCTGCCAGATCCGGCCCCAGATAGGTCCGTTCATTCTCTGCCAAGATGCCTAGCGACAGGCAGATCAGGGTCCAAAGGTGGACGGTACGGTAGCCGGCGCCATAGTGTTCGCCCAACTCATGGATCTGGGCATGGCAGTTATGGCAAGGGGTGATACAATAGGCGGCCCCCGTAGCCACGATCTGGTCGTTTTTAAAGCGACCATAAGCCAGCCGTTCTTCCCGATAGGGGGCCTGCAAGGCTCCGCCGCCACCCCCGCAGCAGTAATTATTGAGGCGGTTGGGAACCATATCTATGAAGTTT
>CAZARS010000095.1:0-10384 GCA_964487625.1 uncultured Desulfobacca sp. | reverse complement strand
CGGCCCTGGCAGGCCGCGGCCAGCTGCTGCACTTCCTCCGGGGTGAGGTAGGGGACCAGGGTCAGGTGCCGGGGCACCAGCCCGGCGCCGCCCACGAGGGCTTTGTGCATCGTCTCCTCCTGGTTGTCGGGTTGGCGGACCGGGGGCCGCGGGCGTCCGGCGCCCCCGCTTGTGCCATTGTCCGATTTTGCTAAATTAGACAACCCATACTATTGTCTAATTATACCCCCCAAAATACCCTGCTGGCAAGGCCAAAAGGGGGTGAAAAATGGGGAAGGAGTAAAATTAGATAAAAATACTTTGGTCTAATTGCCCCAGAAGGAGGCCTGATGGGATGGTGTGGATAACTTCTGATAGAAAATCTGCTGCAGAGGAAGATTTCGCTCCCGGAAAAAGTTTCTGCCCCGCCGTAATCGATGTTTTATACAGGTTCCACTTAACCGGCGGTAGCAGGATCGGAATATCATTGAGTACGTCGTTGCCGCCATCCATAATCATCGGCTGGTTAAATTGCTCCGGCTTTTTTTACTGGGACCCCGTTAAGTCCAGCGGAATCCAGGTTGGACGGCGTCTCACCTGACGACAGCTCTACCTTTTGCAAGGTGGCTATCACTCCGGATTTTCTTCCTCCTCTTCCAAGGTGGAGCGGATGATCCGGCCGGTGCCGGCATCGACGTGTATTTCTAAGCCGTTGCTCAGGGAGACGCGGTAGACCAGGCAGCCGTTTTCGTTCTCCAGGACCAGGGCTTGCACCCGGGTCCCGGGATAGGCGGCCAGGGCCGCAGCCAGGGCAGCGGCGGCCGGAATCTTGGCTAAGGCCGTAAGATCGGCCGGCGCGGGAGTGGGAACCCTGAGGCTGCATGGTGGGGGTGAGGCCGGTGGGCGCGGGGTGGGGGGAGGCATCCCCGCCCAACCAGCCCCAGTGCCCAGACAGAGGGCCAGCCAGGTCAAGAGCCACCAGCCGCGCCCTGGCCGCCGAGGAGTATTATCTCCCGAACATGGTCGCATCTTTGGAAGCCTTCCAGTCCGGCAGGATGTTGCCGTTCTGGCCGTGGACAGAGATCTCGCTGACTACGGCACCCTTATACAGGAGCGGCACCTTCCATTCGCCTTGTTTGCCCAGCCACGGGGCCCCGGTCTGGAGATCCCGGACGACCCCTTGCACGGTCTGACCGGCCTGCTCCGGAGTTACCGTCAACTTCTGGATGAATACCCGCTGCCCTTTGGTCAGGATCTCGCCGGTGGCCGGATTTAACCGCACCCGGGCGACGATGTTATTGTCCAGGGTCAGGGGCACTTCCAGTTTAATATCGCCCTGTTTGCCGGTCTTGGTAAAGGGTTTGCCCACCGCTAGCTTGGGAATGGCCGCGCTCACCGTGGTCTTGGCCTGGTCCGCGGTGATGACTGGCGGGATCTGGGGACCGCCGCCACCCTTGTCTTTTTTGGCCCAGGCGACGCCAGCCGCCAGCATGATCAGGGCCACCACTACCAGAGAAATCTGCACCTGCTTTTTCATAACTCCTCCTTTGGGGGGTATCATAGTTGACTTAATGGTAATCTGGCAAGATTACCCCAACCTTACGGGAATATTACAAATCGGCAAGGTTGGCGGGAGCCAGATGAGTCCGGCCGGTACTGGCCGGCCGGGCCCACCTCATGGCGTCAGCTTACTTCTCTCGCTTCTCCTGCTTTTCCGAGCCTTCCTGGTGTTGGGCCAAGACCTTGCCGTTACCGGCGTCAATCTTGATCTCCCAGCCGTCGACAAATTCCACATCATAGACCAGACAGCCGTTTTCGTTCTCCAATTCCACCTGCTTGACCTGGAAGCCCGGCCGGGCGGCCTGGGCTGCGGCCTTGGCCTGGTCCGGGGTGATCTTAGCCAAAGAGGCTAGATCGGCCGGCTCCGGCTCCGGGACCTTGATGCTGCAGGGGTACTGGGGTGTCGCAGCCGCAGCGGCTAGGCCTGAACCAGCCAGGCCCAAGGCCAATACCAGCGCCAGGATCCCATAACCGACTTTTCTTGCTCCGTGTAACATGTTTTCCTCCTTCTGCACCCGAGGGGTTTGGAAGTTGTTGCCGGGTGCTTTTAGAGGTTATGGTAACCCCGGTAGATTACCGTCACCTTGCGGCAAAATGACAAATTAGTAAGGTTTCCCACAACAGGAAGAATCTGCAGGACCATTAAGCAGGCAGGTAGATATCGAAGCGGGAGCCCTGGCCGGGTTGGCTGGTGACCTCGATGTGGCCGCCATGCGCGGCAATGATGGCCTTGACCAGGCTCAGGCCCAACCCCAGGCCGCGTTGGCCCCGGCTGGCTGCGCCCCGATACAGGCGGTCCCAGATGCGGGGCAGCTCCTCGGCCGGGATGCCGGGGCCGGTATCCTGGATGGTGATCCGGCGCCAGGCCCCGGCGGTGGCGGCGGCCACGGTGATCTGGCCGCCCGGGGGCGTATATTTGATGGCATTGTCCAAGACATTGGCCAAGGCCTGGCGCAGGCGGCCGGCATCGGCCGTGACCTCCAGGTCCGGGGCATAAGCGGTCCTGAGGCTGAGCTGCCGGTCTTCGGCCACGTATTGATAGAGGTCCACCAGCTCGGTCAGCAAGGCGGCGAGGTTGACGGGGGCCAACTTGAGCGGCAACATCCCGGCTGCCGCTTCGGCCAAGTCCATGAGGGTGGTCAGGAAGCTGGCCAGGCGATCGGCTTCCTCCAGGCAATCGGCCAGAACCTCCCGATAGACCTCCGGCCGGTCCTGGCCCTGCAGGGCTGCCTCCGCCAGGCTCCGCCAGCGGGTAAGGGGGGTGCGCAGCTCATGGGCCACATTATCCAAGGTTTCCTGCATGCTGGTCATCAACCCGGCGATGCGATCCAACATCTGGTTGAAGAGGCGGGCCAGTTCCTGGAGTTCATCCCGGGCCCGCCCCTCCGGCGCCCGGGCCGTCATGGTCCCCGTGGCGGTGATGGTGCGGACCGTGTCAATGAGCTGGCGCAGCGGCCCCAAGGCCCGCCCGGCCAGAAACTTGCCGCCAACCAGTCCCAGCAAGAGGAGCGGCAGGATGGCGGCCAGGGCCAGGCGGTGAAAATGTTCCAGGAGCTCTTCCCGGGCGCCCGTGTCTTTGCCCACCTGCAGGAAGAAACCATCCGGCAACCGCACCGTGGCAATTTCCAGCACCTCGTCGGCGTCGGCCCCCTGGAGATGGAACCAAGCCGGGAAGGTGGCCGTGTTTTCCAAGGCCCGGAGATCGAACTCAGTCTCCTGGGCCGGCAGATGCAGAAAGACCGTCCGGTTTTGGGGGCTGGCCAGCCGCACGAGAAAGATATCGGGCTTGCCGGCGGAGCGGTCGAAATTCAGGGCATTGCGCAGGGCGATGAGTTTGCCGGCCCGATACTGGGCCTGGTATTCCTGCAAGGCCGCCAGGATACGATCCCGGTCCTGCTGCCGCAGGGAGTTGGCCAGTAGAGCATACGCCACGCCGAGAACGGCCGCCGCCGTGAGGAGCAAGAGCAGGGCAAACCACAGGGTCAGCCGGAGGCTGAGGTTGAGGCGGAGGCGGTTAAGGAAGTTTAAGGACATAGCCCACCCCCCGGATGGTGTGGAGCAGTTTCGGCTCGAAATCCCGGTCAATTTTGGTGCGCAACCGGCAGACCAGGACATCCACCACATTGGTCTGGGGATCAAAATCCAGCTCCCAGACCTGCTCCAGGATCATGGTCTTGGAGACCACTCGGCCGGGCTGGCGCAGGAGATAGGCCAGGAGGGCGAACTCCCGGGGCTGCAACAGGATTTCCGTGTCGCCCCGCTTGACCTGGCGGGTGAGCAGGTCCAGGGACAGGTCGGCAAACTCCAAGCGGGTGGTCAGGGGGCCGCCGCTGGCCCGGCGCAGCAGGGCCTGCAAGCGGGCCAGCAGTTCGGCAAAGGAAAAGGGCTTGACCAGGTAATCATCGCTGCCGGTCTCCAGCCCTTTGACCCGATCCTCCACCCGGTGCTTGGCGCTTAAAATCAAGATGGGCAAGGTAAGCTGCCGGCGGCGCACCTCCTGGATCAGGCTCAGGCCGTCCAGCTTGGGCAGCATCAGGTCAATGATGGCGGCATCATAGGGTTCGCTTAAGACCAGGTGCAGCCCTGTCTCCCCATCGCCCGCCTGATCCACTGCATACCCCGCCTGCCGCAGTCCCTTGACCAGGAACGAGGCGATCTGGGGATCATCTTCCACCACTAGGAGGCGCATGACCAGAGTTTTCCTGTCTAAAATTATGAACGCAGCCAGGACCGACCTGGAGGTCGGCGCTACTATAGACAAATTCGCCACTCTATTATATTCTATACCAAAACGAGGTGGCCAGGTAATTTCTAGCCTTGGAAAATAGATTCTGAGGAGGTTAATTTGATGCGGCCGGCGGTGCAGACCTTGCCAGTAGCTGAGCTTTCCCCGGATGAAGTCCTGGCCGCCTTGCAGACGACGGCCGCGGGTCTGGCCGCCGCCGAGGTGGCCCAACGCCAGCAGCAGTATGGCTTCAATGAACTGGAGGAGAAGAAGGCCTCGGCTTGGCTCAAGTTCCTGGGTTTCTTCTGGGGGCCCATCCCCTGGATGATTGAAGTGGCCGCGATCCTGGCTGCGGTCATCCGCCATTGGGAGACCTTTGCCATCATCATGGCCATGCTGCTTCTCAATGCCGGGGTGGGTTTTTGGCAGCGCCAGAAGGCGGACAACGCCATTGAACTCCTCAAAGAGAAAATGGCCCTGACGGCCCGGGTGCGGCGGGAGGGGGTCTGGCAACAGGTACCGGCCCGGGAACTGGTGCCCGGGGATATTGTCCGGGTGCGATTGGGGGATATCGTGCCAGCCGACCTCAAGTTGCTGAGCGGCGACTACCTCCTGGTGGATGAATCGGCTCTAACCGGTGAATCTCTGCCGGTGAGCAAACCGGTGGGCGCTCTGGCCTATGCCGGCGCCATCGTGCGGCAGGGGGAGATGGACGCCGTGGTGGTGGCCACCGGCATGCACAGCTACTTCGGACGGACCAGCCGCCTGGTGGCCACGGCCCGCACCGCCAGTCACCTGCAGCAGGCCCTGTTGAAGATGGCCGACTACCTGATCCTGGTGGGCCTCTCCCTGGTGATCATTATCCTTCTGGTCGCCCTGTTCCGCCATGAGAACATCTGGGAGACCCTAGAGTTTGCCCTGGTCCTGACCGTGGCTGCGGTCCCCGCCACCCTGCCGGCGGTGCTGTCGGTGACCATGGCCATCGGCGCCGGGGTGTTGGCCCAAAAGGGCGCCATCGTCAGCAAGATGTTGGCCATTGATGAGCTGGCCGGGATGGACATCCTCTGTTCCGACAAGACCGGCACCATAACCCAGAATAGGTTAACGGTGAAAGAGGTCAAACCCCTAGCCGGTTTTACCGCGGCTGAGGTCCTGACCCTGGCGGCTTTGGCGTCCAGAGCCGAAGATCAGGACCCCCTGGATCTGGCCGTGATCAGTGCCGCGCCGGCGGAGCAAGTAGCGGCTTTTCAGGTGCTAGACTTCAAACCCTTTGATCCGGTCTCCAAACGGGTGGAGGCGACCGTGACTGCCGCTGGCCGCACCTTTCGCTTGAGCAAGGGGGCGCCCCAGGCGGTGTTGGCCCTTCTGCCCCCTGAGACGGAGCAGGCCGGGTTAATTGCCCAGGCCGTGGAAGAGTTGGCCGCCAGAGGCTACCGGGCTTTGGGGGTGGCCCGCCGAGAAGAGCCGGGGGTCTGGCAGTATGCCGGTCTCATCGCCCTCTATGACCCGCCCCGGGAGGATTCCCGCGCCACCATCCAGGCCGCCCAAGCCTTGGGGGTGACCGTCAAAATGGTCACCGGCGATCATCTGGCCATTGCCAAGGAAACGGCCCGCCAGGTGCAGTTGGGCACCAACATCAGAACGCCGGAAGAATTTCTGGACAAGCCGGATCGGCAGGCCCTGGCCCTGGTGGAGCAGGCCGACGGGTATGCCCAGGTCTTTCCGGAACACAAATTCCATATCGTGGAACTCCTGCAGCTGGGCGGGCATATTGTGGGCATGACCGGCGACGGGGTCAATGATGCCCCGGCCCTGAAAAAAGCGGATGCCGGCATTGCGGTCTCCGGGGCCACCGATGCCGCCAAATCAGCCGCGGCCATCGTTCTGACCCGCCCAGGTCTGGCAGTGATCGTGGACGCCATCCGGGAAAGCCGCAAGATCTTCCAGCGGATGCAGAGCTATGCCATTTACCGGATCGGCGGCATTATGCGGGTGCTGTTGTTTGTCACCCTCTCCATCCTCATCTTTCAATTCTACCCGGTGACCGCCAGCATGATCGTCCTGCAGATGCTCCTCAATGACTTGCCGACCCTGGCCATCGCCTATGATAACGCCGCCCCGGGGGCGATGCCGGAAAAATGGGACCTGCGGAAAATTCTCAGCATCAGCAGTTTCCTCGGCTTCATGGGGATGGCCTTGTCCTTTGCCCTGCTCTTCCTCGCCCGGGAAAAAATGCTCCTGCCGGCCGACCAGATCCAGACCCTCATCTTCCTCAAGTTGACCATTGCCGGGTATCTGGATATCTTCATCGGCCGGACCAGGAGCTTTTTCTGGAGCCTGAAGCCTGGGGCTCTCCTGGTGGTATCCGGCGTTATTACCCGCTTGCTGGCCTCTGGGCTGGCTTTTGCCGGTTGGTTCATGAGCCCCATTTCCTGGCATTTGGTCCTGTTCGTCTGGGGGTGGTCCATTCTGGAGATGCTCCTGACCGACCCCCTGAAAGTCGGCCTTTACAAAATCCTGGACCACTGCTGCCTGGTCGTCCATGGGGAAGGTGCCCGGAATTGAGCAATCCTCCGGTTCCTCTACCATCTCTGGGCCGACCTTGACTCAGGGCAGATAACCTCAAGGGAAAGAATGCAAAAAATTGCCTTTAAAATCCGGCGGCGCCTCCGGATCATCAGAGGCCCTGAACCTGGTGCGCTTGACTACCCGGCCGGTGTTGGTGTACCGGGAACCGCCTGAGGTATAAGCAGAAGGCAAGAGAGTAGGAACGAACTGCGCTCGAGAAAGGTTGCACCCATGGACGAAGCTCAGACCAAAAGCCCCGCAGTACTCTTTACGGAATTGGCCAGCAGTCCCCAGGGACTGAGCCAGGCTGAGGCCCAGGCGCGTTTGGCCCGCTACGGCCCCAATACCCTGGCAGAGAAAAAGCCCAATCCTTTGTTGAAGCTGCTCGGCTACTTCTGGGGCCCCATCCCCTGGATGATCGAGGTGGCGGCCTTCCTGTCGGCCCTGGTCCACCATTGGGACGACCTGATCATTATCCTGATCCTGCTGTTCTTCAACGCCGGAATCGGCTTCTGGCAGGAATTCAAGGCGGCCAATGCCCTGGAGGCCTTAAAGAAGCAACTGGCCCTGACCGCCCGGGTGCGGCGGGACGGGACTTGGCAGGTCATGCCGGCTGAGGTCTTGGTCCCCGGCGATGTCATCCGCTTGCGGGCCGGAGATATCATCCCGGCTGATGTCATGCTTTTTGAGGGGGATTACCTCAGCGTGGATCAGTCGGCCCTGACCGGCGAGTCGCTGCCGGTGAGCAAAGAGCCGGGGGAAGTCTGTTATGCCGGCTCGGTGGCCCGCCAAGGCGAAATGCTGGCGCTGGTCACGGCCACCGGGAAAAATTCCTATTTCGGCCGGACCGCCAGCCTGGTGCAGAAGGCCGGGGCCGCCTCCCACTTCCAGAAGGCCGTCTTACAGATCGGCAACTATCTCATCTACCTCAGCCTCGGCTTGGTGGCCGTGCTTCTGATAGTGCAACTGGAGCGGGGCGACCGGGTCCTTACGTTGGTCCAGTTTGCCCTCATCCTGACCGTGGCCTCCATTCCGGTGGCGATGCCGGCGGTGTTGTCCGTGACCATGGCCATGGGGTGCCTGGCCTTGTCCAAACTGAAGGCCATCGTCACCCGCCTGGAGTCCATCGAAGAGATGGCCGGCATTGATATCCTCTGTTCCGATAAGACCGGCACGCTGACCCAGAACCGGCTGACCCTGGGGGAACCGGTGGCTGTGGGCGCCGCCACGCCCCAGGACCTGATCCTGGCCGGGGCCTTGGCCTCCAAAGAAGAAAACCAGGCCCCCCTCGACCTGGCGATCATCAACGCCTTACCGGACAAAGGGGTCTTGCCGCAATACCAAGTGTTGCAGTTCATGCCCTTTGATCCGGTGCACAAACGGACCGAGGCCAAAGTCCAGACCGCCTCCGGCCCGATCCAGCGCTTTACCAAGGGCGCGCCCCAAGTGATCCTGGCCCTTTGTCAATTAGAGGCGGCTACCCTCAGCCAGGTCCAGCAGGCCATTGACCAGTTGGCGGCCAAAGGCTACCGGACCCTGGGCGTTGCCCGGGCCGAAGCCGACGGCCCCTGGCAGTTTCTCGGCCTCCTGCCCCTCTTTGATCCTCCCCGAGAGGACTCGGCCGCCACCATCGCCGAAGCCCAGGCCCATGGCATTAGGGTGAAGATGGTCACCGGCGACAACCAGGCCATCGGCCGGCAGATCGCCCAACAACTGGGTCTGGGGACCAACATCCAACCGGTGACCAACCTGTTTCCGGAGACCGACGGCGAGGCCCAGGCTTTGAGCCCGGCCGCGGCCGTCGAGATTGAGCAGGCCGATGGCTACGCCCAAGTCTTTCCGGAACACAAGTATCTGATCGTTAAGGCCCTCCAGGAACGGGGGCATCTGGTGGGGATGACCGGCGACGGTGTCAACGACGCCCCGGCCCTGAAACAGGCCGATGTGGGCATCGCGGTCAGCGGTGCCACCGATGCGGCCCGGGCCGCCGCGGACCTGGTGTTGACTGAACCCGGCCTGTCGGTGATCATCCGGGCGGTGGAGGAAGCCCGCCGGATCTTTGAGCGGATGAACAGCTATGCCATCTATCGGATCATGGAAACGATCCGCATTATGTTTTTTGTGGTCCTGGCCATCATCTTTTACAATTTTTACCCGATTACCGCCATCATGATTATCCTGCTGGCCTTGTTCAATGATGTCCCCATCATGGCCATTGCCTTTGACAACACCCTGATCGACCCCCAACCCGTGCGGTGGCAGATGCACCGGGTCCTGACCGTGGCCACCGTCCTGGGTCTCATCGGCGTTACCGGCAGTTTTGTCATGCTGATTATTGCCAAAAACTATTTACACCTTAATGTCGGCCAGATTCAGACCTTTATCTTCCTGAAAATGGCGGTGGCCGGTCACCTGACCCTCTTTGTGACCCGCACCCCCCGCTTTTTCCTGACTAAACCATATCCCGCGCCGGTGCTTCTCTGGTCCGCGGTGGTGACTAAACTGTTGGCAACGCTCTTCGTGGTCTATCCCTTCGGCCTGATCACCCCCATCAGTTGGCGGGCCGTAGGCCTGATATGGGCCTATTGCCTCACTTGGCTGTTGATGGCCGACTTGGCCAAACTGGCCGTTTACCGTCACCTGGATCTGGCCGCGCCGCGCCACCGGAGCTTCTTGGCCTTGCTGAAACACCGCCTCAACCCCTACACCTAGCCAGCAAGGCCAGACCCTGCGCTGCATATGGCGGCTCAGGATGACATAAGTGGACCAGAGATAGTTGACTCTGGGAAGCTCCTTGGTATTAGAAGCAGCGGGGGAAAAAGCTTGGACAAAAAACCGGCCGATAAGATCCGCCTCTCACCCCAACTCTTGGCCAGCAGCCGCGGTGATATCACCGCAGTCTTGGCCCAATTGCAGACTTCTCTGGAGGGGGGACTGTCTGCGGCAGAGGCCCAAGCCAGGCTGGCGAAGTTCGGCCCCAACACGGTGGCGCCAACCGCCCAGCACAGCCGCTGGCGCTTGCTGGTCCATGCCCTGCTTAATCCTCTGGTCATCCTGCTTTCGGTTCTGGCCAGTATTTCGGCCCTGACCGGAGATTTCCGGGCCGCGACGGTCATGGCGGTCATGGTAGTCCTGGGGGTGGTCCTGCGCTTTGTCCAGGAGGCCCGCGCCGATACCGCGGCCGCCAAACTCAAGGCCATGATCCGCATCAATGCTACGGTGTGGCGTGATGGCGAGGAACAGGAAATTCCTCTGGAGCTTCTGGTCCCCGGCGACATCATCCATCTGGCCGCCGGGGACATGATCCCCGCCGATGTCCGCCTCATCTCCTGCAAAGACCTGTTCGTCATCCAGGCCAGCCTCACGGGGGAATCGTTCCCCGTGGAGAAATTTCCGGAGCCGGAATCGAATAATGACCAGAACCCATTCAATATTAAAAACATCTGTTTTCTCGGCACCAGTGTAGAGCGGGGCACCGCCATGGCCTTGGTGGTGGCCACCGGCCCCCAGACCTACTTGGGCAGCATGGCCGACGCCATGAGCGGCCAGGAG
>CAZARS010000094.1:0-10401 GCA_964487625.1 uncultured Desulfobacca sp. | reverse complement strand
AAAAAAAAAAAAAATTGAGAGAAGATCACCAGCTTTTATATTTTTTGCGTTAGGACCAGGGCCGAGAGCTGTCAATTGGCCGACACAGTGCCGGGCAGGCGGAGCTGCTTGGTGCGCGGCAGATAATCCCATGGTATCTTATTTCTTTTCCGCTGGCAGGGTGACTAAGCATGCGGATGCTCTGGGACGATTGGTGGGCTAGGCTGCCCTACCGCCGCTATAAGGATTGGGAGGATCGGCCGCGGCGGCTGCGGGCGCAGTTCTGGTGCTTATTGACCTTGGTTAGTGGCGGTGTCTATCTGGTTTGGCTGGCCCACCAGGTCTGGCAGGTCTGGTCGGTCCATACCTTCCTGTTCTTCAGTTTGGAAGGGGCGGCCCTTTTCCTTATCGGCATCTTGGCCATTGACCTCTGGTACCAGCGCTTCCATCATCCCGATGGCTTGCCCCCCGATAAAACGTATAGGGTAGACGTCTTTGTCACCTGCTGTGGGGAGCCCCTGGAAGTCATTCGCACCACCCTAACGGCAGTCAGTAAACTCGCCTATTCCCCTTATACCGTCTATGTTTTGGATGATGCCGGGGACGATCAGGTCGCGGCCCTGGCCCACTCCTTGGGTTTTTCCTACCATTCCCGCCGGCACGCCGGTCTGCCCCGCCAGGATGCCAAGAGCGGCAATCTCAACTTCGGCCTTGGCCTTAGTCAGGGGGAGATCATCCTGGTCCTGGACGCGGATCAGGTGCCCCAGCCTGAGATCATCAGGCGCATGATCGGCTTCTTCCGCCTGCCCCGGGTGGCGTATGTCCAAAGCCGGCAGGATTATCTCCTGCCCGATGGCGATCCCTTTTACAATCAGGATGATGTTTTTTATGAGGCGGTACAGTTAAGCAATGACCAGGCCAATGCCGTCATCTCCTGTGGCTCTGGCATCTTGTATCGGCGCCAGGCCTTGTTGGAGATGGGAGGTTTTGCCACCTGGAACCTGGTGGAGGATTTCACTACCTCATACGAATTGGTAAGTCAGGGCTGGAAAGGCATTTACTTCCCATATGCCCTGACCCGGGGGCTAGCCCCAGATACCCTGCCGGGTGTCGTCCAGCAGCGCTATCAATGGTGTTTGGACACCATGCGCCTGTTTTTCTGGGACAACCCTTGGAGGAAACGGGGTCTCAATTTTGCCCAAAGGGTGCATTTTTCCATTGTCATGTTGGCGTACTTCATGAGTGGTCTGGTCATTCCACTGTTCTATCTCCTGCCGCTGTATTGCTACGTAACGGGCCGCAGTTTTTTGGTAGGGCAAGAGGTCAACTATTTTTTCTGGCGGGGGCTCTATCTTGGCTGCAGCATCTTGGCCTTCCGTTATCTGTTTTATGGCAAGCATGCCTTAAAACAATTGAAGATGCTCTGCGGTCTGTTCCCCGTCTATGCTTGGGGGACCATCGCGGCCATATTCTATCCCCCTGGACGCAAGCCGGCTTATCGGGTTAATTTGCCTCGGTTACGTCAATCTGCCAAGACCATGCTCTATATCCTGCCCCATGTGAGTCTGATCAGTCTGCACCTAGTCCTGCCCTTTGTGGCCCTGCACGCCGGCTGGGCCTCGCCCCGGCTTGTGGCGGCCAATGCCCTCTTTTCGGCCTTGGCCGTCTGGATCTTGGGAGAAATGATCTTTTTGGCGCTGAGCCGCCCTCGCTGGCACACCAGACCCCATCCCAGCCTCGTATATAATGGAGAAGTTTAGGATGCGGCGGTTTTGGCTGCTCGGCATCCTTTGTTTTTTGGGCCTGATATTCTGGCAGGTTTATGCCAAAGACCCTTATTTCTATTGTTCGGCCCATGATCTGTTTGTGCGAGCCCGAGCCGCCCAGGAGAGGGGAGAGGCGGCTGAAGCAGTGCGGTTTGCCCGGTTGGCGAGGGAGCGAGACCCGCAAAATGGGGAATATGGCGAATTTCTGGCCTGGCGGCTCTTGGAGGCCAACCGCCTTGAGGAGGCTTTAAACCTCTTTCGTCAGGTGTGGCAGCAACAAGCCATAGCCTCGGCCTTGACCGGGCAAGTCATGGCCCTGGCGCGTTTGCAGCGCCGGGAAGAGGCCCTGGCCTTGTTGGCAGCCTATCTTGAAAAGCATCCCCGGGAGCCCAGCATCTTACGCCTGGCCGCTGGCTTAGCCTCCCAGGATCCAGGAACCCAGGGGCAAGCGCTGGCTTGGTACCAGCGGTTGTATGACCTTAATCCCCAGGACCGGGAAACCCGGCGACACCTGGTGGAGCTGTTGACCGCTCAGCACCGGTATGCCGAGGCCATCCCTTTGCAAGAACAGGAAGTAGCGGAGGAGCCGGACAATATCCAGGCCTTACACCGCTTGGCACTGCTCCATGCTTGGCACCGGGATCACCAAGCGGCCGTGCCCATCTACGGGCGGCTCTTGGAGTTAGCCGTGCAGGATCAGGCCCTCCGCCTGGAGGCAGCCAAAAATGCCGAAGCCGCCCATAATGTTGAGCAGGCTATTGTGCACTATCTCGAGCTTTATGCCCGCGCTCCGGAGAAAAAAGAGTATGCGCTGATCCTGGCCCGCCTCTGGTCCCAGACCGGCCAACATGGCAAGGCGGCAGCCATCCTGGGTCCTGTCCTGGACTCCGACGCCTCCCTAGCGGAGCGCCGTTTCTATGCCCTGGAACTCCTCCTGGCAGGCCAGCCTGGCCAGGCCCTCAAAATTTACCGGCAGGTCTGGGAGGCAGGGGATTCCCATCAGGAGACGATCCTAAATCTGGCCAGGCTGTATGCCCAGCGGCAGCAGTTCCGGCAAGCCGCAGCCTTCTGGGACGAAGCCGCCCGTCGGCAGCTCCTCAACCAGGACTTGCGCCGAGAGGCAGCATTAACCTACGCCGCAGCACACCGGTATCAGGAGGCCGTGGCGGTACTCCAAGGGGTGGATCGCCGAGACCCCAAACTGCTGCTGTTTGTAGGTCAGATGTATTTTTATCAGAAACATTGGCAGCAGGCGGTCAAATACTATCGGGAATATCTGCAGCAGGTCCCGACCGATCAGGCGGCACGACGCCAATTAGCCCAGACGTTATCCTTTTTCCCAGAGGGGTTGGAGGCCGCGGCGACGGAATACGAAACCGCGGCCCTAGCCAGCGGTGATCCCGCCTTGCTCTTACAGCGGGCTGCGGTCCTCCTGCAACGGGCCCAAAATGCCTCCGACGATCCTAGCCAACGGCAGACCGCGCCGCAGCACTGGGCCGCCGCGGCTGCCGCCCTGCGTCAGGTGCCCAGCACAGGCCTCAGTCCGGAGTTATTGCGGGAAAAAGGCACCCTCCTCCTGTGGCTGGGGGATCAGGAAGAGGCCCTGGCGTGTTTTGATGATTATCTGCGGACACGGCCCCAGGAACGCCGTATTCTCTTGGAGAAGGCTCGGATCTTGATCATGTTGGGGCGAGGCCAGGAGGCGGCCGAAGTGCTGCGTCGGTTGCCGCCTGACCAGACAAGAGCGGCACCTGCCCCTGCGTTGTGGCCAGAGAAAGCGGGGCATGGACTGCCGAATCCTGAACCGAGCGAGGTTGCTGGGCAAGGCAGGAGGCGCCCCGATGGGGCCGGTGAGTTGGAAATCCTTACCCTCTTTTTAGAGGCCGCCCTGACCGCACGGCAATGGCCGGAAGCTCAACGCCGGGCTTGGCAGCTTTACCTGACGCAGTTACCCTCGGGAACGCCCTTGCCCCTGAGCTGGACTGCGGCCCGCCGCCGCCTCCAGGAGGCTGGTGCCAGGATAGATTTGCCGCCAGCCACCCGGGTGGCCATGGCTCGGGCTCTCTGCCAACATCCGGACCTGACCAAGGAGCCAGGTATCAGCCACGTGGCAGTGGACCTCTGCCTGGCCAACATTACAGCCCGCCAGGTCCGAGAACCGCTAGCTTACCAAGCTTCCCTGCTGGTTCTCAAGTATCTTCTGCCCCGCCTCGGTCATTACGAGGACCTCCAGGACCTGATTTACCGGCTGCCGGGGCTGCGAGCCAAATCGCCAGAGTATTATGCTACCTTGAGTTTTTTCACCAATGACTTGGGCCGACAGGGGGGTAAACTCCAATATCTGCTTCATGCTTTAGACGACCGGCAGGAACAATATCCGGCTCGCCGCCCTGGGGACTTGCTATCTCTGGCAGCTTTGGCCACCGAGTTGGGGGATTGGCGGGCCGCCCGGGAATATTTTGAACAACTGCACCGCCTCCGGCCCGATGACCAAAAGGTGGCAGACCTGCGCCTCCAGGTTTTGGCGGCTGCCAAAGAGACGGGGAGGCTGCTGAAGGCCCTGGAGGAACAGCCGCAGACACCCGAGACAGCCTTGGAGATGGCCAAGGTATACCTGGAGCGGCAGCAGTACGATGGGGCCTTGGCTGCACTGGCCGCCATACCCCGTAGCCACCGCCTTTGGCCGGAGGCTCAAAGGTTGGTCGGCCAAGCCCACCTGGCGAGGCAGGATTATCCGGCGGCCCTGGCGGCCCTCCGCACCTTGCGCCACCAGGGGCACAGCGATATTGCCCTGACCATGGCCGAGGCCCAGGTTTTGGAGGCCATGACTGATCGCGCCGGCGCCACAGCTGCCTATACCACGGTGATCCAACAGGCTCCCGATGGTTTTACCGCTCAGGTGGCGCGGGCGCGGCTGGCTCGCCTGCGGGGCGATTGGGCCGGAGCTTGGCGCCATTTTGCGGTCGCCCTCCAAGAGCGGCCCCAAGAAATTACCATTCTCAATGAATTGGAGCAGGTCCGGGAACAGCTGCGCCCGACGCTAGCCAGCCGGAATCTCCCCGAGTTCTGGCGGGGAGAGCGCCGGCCCGAGGAGGGCTGGCGCCCCTGGCAGTTCGGCCGGTACGACCGCGACCCAGGTGTCCTGGCGGGTTATGGTGGGCGGCCCCGCAGCCTTTTGCCGTTCCCTTGGCCCTATGCCCTCACCCCCGAGACGACGCTCCTGGAAGATCGCAACCGCCTTAAGGCGGTGGAAATTAAATTAGCGGGGGGATTATGGCTCAGCCGGGTCCTACCGGTGCACCTGGCCCTGGGCTATCGGGCCTGGCAACAATCTACCACGGGTTCAGGACCGGCTCATCTCGATCTGGGCCTTAAACCGGTTTTTCAGCAGACTAGTCAAGTCCGCACCACGTGGGAACGGGCCGAAGCCACCCTTGCCGTGGGCCCCTTAGTCCTGGGGGAGCGTTTGAAGGTTACCGGGGAGCTCAGCGGCCGCTGCTATTGGCGGCAGGTGCGGCAGCAGGTTTGGCAATATGGCCAGAAGAGCATTCCCCCCATTATCCTCAATACCTCTCTGCATACCTCCTTGAGCGAGTCGGAATCTCGCCAGCGTCTCCTGGGGAGTTTGGAGTTAAGTATGATGGTGCAGGCTCAGACCGACTTCACGCTGCGGTATGCCCGCCGGGATATCTTCGAGCCTGATGCCGCCGTCTATCCCCGCCTGTATCAGCAGGTGACCCGGCTGGACCGTCTGCCCCTCCTCACCCTGCACCAGATCGAATTGGCGGTCAGTCATCAATTTCAGCCAGGTTTGACGTATCAGGGCAATTTAGGCCAGGCTTGGTTTGCCGACCATAATCAGCGGTTCAGCCTGTATCAGGGGCTGCGCTGGCAGGCCATCAACCAACCCCGAATGCATCTGGATCTGACACCCAGCTATTACCTGGCCCTCTATCGTCTGCGTCAGGAAGCATATTTCAGCCCCCATGCCTACCATGCTTTGGGGCTGAGCCTTGATTTCGACCGACAGCTCCCCCAGGTTCCCGTTCTCTCCCGCTATTTATTTTTGTTGCCAACCTTGGTGCTCCAAGTTGCGGGCCAGGTGATTGACAATGATGGCCGGTGGGGACCGGGCTTGAGTACTTTGGCGGGTCTGGAGGCTGAACCCATGCAGAACCTCTATGTCGGCCTCCATTATTTTTATTTTAAGGAATGGGCCACTCATTATTGGCTGCAGAGCCTGATTTTCGGCTTGAAATGGCGGTTTTAGATGGCACGGCAATTCACCCGGCTGCTCTGGGGGATCATAATTTTGCTGACGGGCCTCGGTTTAGGGGGCTGTGCTGAGGTGACCAAACCCCAGCCTACGCGCTATGAGGTGGCAGAGGTCCAGTTGACGGCCCTGACGCGCCATCCCCAGGTCAGTTACCAGATGGAGCGGGCCATGCGGGTCATGTTGCGACTGCTGCCGACGGTGCCCAGGGTCCATGGCCGCACCTATCCGTTCCTGGGTTTCAATTGGTGGGTTACGGCCGCGGGCCAGCCGGTGGTGGACCATGTGTGGGACCCGTCCCCGGCCCGGGAGCGGCCCTTGCAGCGCCAGGTCCTCACCCTGGTGGACCCCTATGACCACCAGCCACCGCCACCAGACCGGGAGGCGGCCTTGCAACGAGGTGACATCATCTTGGCGGTGGACGGCCTGACCATCCCGACCTGGGTGAAGGATTGGGATGTATTCATCCGCAGCCTTCGGGAAGTTTTTGTTTATTCTTTTCCAGCCGAGGCCTTGGTGGATATTGTCCTGACGGTGCGAGCGGCTCGGGAAGAGATTGCCGGCCGCTATCGGGGCGGACCGGTCACCCTGCTCATCGACCGGCAGGGGGTGCGGCGCCAGGTGACCCTCTATCCCATATATTTGCCTGCGGAATACGGTTTCTTGCTGGTCACCGGCCCAAGAGGTCAGGAGTATAACGCCTATGCCGCGCCGGGTCGGATCATCCTCACCCGGGCCCTCCTGGAGATGTGCCGCACCGATGATGAACTGGCCATAATTTTGGGCCACGAATTGGCCCATCAGGTCCACGGCCATCAAGCACGTCGACAAGGGCAATACCCACTGGCCAATATGATCGGCGAGCTAGTGGCCTTGCCGTTTCGCTTCTGGCCGTGGTGGGAAAACAAAGACTGGCGGCATATTTCGGGGGATATCAAGAGAGTGGCAAGTTTGGCCGCCATCAGCGTCTTCAGCCGTCAAGATGAGCGGGAGGCTGATGCTTTCGGTCTGTGGTATGCCTATCAGGCTGGCTTCGATATTGACCAGGGTATTTATCTCTGGGAGCGGTTGGCCGCCGTCATTTCTCCCGATGTCTTTCAGACCACCTACTACCTGGATTCCCATCCTGCCGAAGCCGAACGCCTGGCCCGCCTCAAGCAGATCGGCCAGCTGTACAAAGCTGGGCGGGCTGCCAGCGTCTTCTTGCCGTAAGCCCGCCTCACAAAAGCTTATTAAGCGATATTAAGGAGATATCACATTCACCGGCGTTATCTTACCGGTGACGGAGTCTATTCGGACCGCGGTCCAGGTATTGCCGGCCTTGCCGGTGGGCGGGGATATGGAAGGGAAGGGCGCATATGGTGTCCCGCCCGAAACCACCGCTTTGCTGCCACCCGCGATCGGCACCACGGAGACCGTGCCGCCGACGATAAATTGCATGGACACCCCCGAAGAATTGGACAACACGGTGCTGGTGGGATTGTTGCGATTGGTATAATCATGCACTCCGGCCGTGAAGAAGCCGCTGGGCTCCCAGCGATTGACGGTGATGACTGAGCCGCCGTTGGACACCATAGAATCCACGTGATAATACACCGGACCGGTGGGTGTGCCGGGATTGTTATAGGTATAAACCTTACTCTGGGGGTCCATCAGGAACAGGTCCAGATCCACGGCACCGCTGCCCCATGATACTGCGATCTGAAAGGGTGTAGGGAGTGCGCTCGGGGTGGGTGTGGGCTGCGGCGTCGGCGGGACGAAAACCGGGCTTTGCAAGTTCTGGATGATGTTGGCCTGGCTGGGGGTGCTGCTAGCCAAAAAAACGCTACTGGTTGTCTGCTGAGCCCCGGTGCTGGCGCTTGCCGCTCTACTCAAAAGCTTGGCGTCGCCGCTGCCGGTGCCGCCGCTGCTTTTCAGCGCCAACTGAGGCGTCATCTGCCGCTTAATCCAGTTGATATCTTCATCGGTGAGGGGCATGGGCAGGGTCGGCGGCAGGTTGCGGGCAACTTGGGTAAACTCCTTGCCCTTCAGGATGACCTTCCCAGGAATTTCGGCAAAGACATTCCTGACCTCGGTGGACCCGGAATTGTTATAGATATCTGAAAGGGCCGGAGCTACCAAGGTGTAATAATCGGTGCCGCGTACGCCGATGACGGCGGTCTGCGTCTCTACCGTGAAATCCGGCGCTTCCCTTTTGAAAATCTTGTTCACCAAAGTATGCACCAAGCCGTGGAAGATCTTCAAATGGGCCTGCCGCTGGTTGGTATCGGGATTGTAAACATACTCGTTGATGGCGACCCGGCTGTCCGGGGAGATGGTCAGGACTGAATCATCAGCAAAATGGATCTGCACCTTGCCGGAGGATTTGGTGCGGATAATATCGCCCTGGGAAATGCTATCTCCTACTTTTACGGGAGTTGCCGGCAATTTGCCGCCCTTCAGGATATCAACCCCGCCGATAACTTCGGCAACTTGGCCCACCTCCTGGGCGGTCGAGGGGGCCACCATGAGCAGGCCGAGCAGGACAGCGGTGAGAAAATGCCATAACCTCGACATAATATATCTCCTTCAGGTAAAAGCTGTAATGCCGTAGGATGTTCCTTAAGAACATTCTCCCTTAATAACGAAATTCAATGAGAAGTCCTGCAATGGAACGCTCATAATCATATAAGGGAATATTAGAATCGTCACGGATATAATAATAATGGAGGTTCAGATCAAAATTTTTATAGAATTTATATAATATTTGCATGCCGGCCACCATAATCTTATCATGCCGTTTGTCAAGATATTGCACGCCGTCGAACCAGTGGTGTTCAAAGGGCTGCGAAATCAGCTCGAGAGAAGGATTGAGGCGCAGATTATCCGTAATGGGATATAAAAAATTGAATAGCAAGCTGTAAATGGAGGCGGTCCAATTGCTGCCAGAGGCCTTGTAGTATTCATAGCTGAATTTAGTCTGGAGAAACCCCTGTTGTTTTTTGAAGAAATAATACATGCCCAGACTGCCCCCCAGATTGCGGGAACTGCGATCTTCCTGCGGAAAGGGCTTGAGCCACCAATAGTAATTGCGGGTCAATTTCAGAGCGGTTTCCACGCCAATCTCGGGTTTCACCATGTGCAAGTAGGTAGGGGTAAGGGTATACGAGGTCCAGTATTTATTTGAGTCCAGGTCAGTGTAATTGAAGCGAAAGGGCAGCCAAAAGGTGCCCTTGGCAAAACGGTAGGAGGGTGTAACCCCAAAGGTGTGGCTGATAATATCATACAACGTCAGACGGTGGTGCCAGGTCATAAAGAGGTTATAGCTGGCCACCAAACTGTAAGGCTTGGTGGGGAAAAAGTCATATTCCACATTGCCTATCTGGGTGAAAACCACATCGCCTTTCCCCGTGGGAATGATTTTGGCCGCGGCCACGTCCCCGGGTGTTATGGAAACATTGGTATCGTAATCAAAACTGACGCCGAGGCGGATATGCCACGGTTTCAGTTCCTGCTGCCGCCGACGCAAGGCGTCCACATAACGTTGGGCAAACCCGGCCTGGCGGGATGTGGGATCAAGGGCAATGGCCTGTTCTAAGGCCCAGCGGGCTTCGGTGTGGCGATCTTGACTGGCCAGGGCCAGACCCTCCTGCAATTTGGCTTCTTGGGCCAGATTGGGGTCAGCGGCGGCTTCCCGGAAATATTGGACGGCTTGACCGAATTGTTTCTCCCGTATGGCGGCTTGCCCCAAGAGCATGGCCGTTTGACCGGGCTTATACCCTTCGGCCTGCAACTGTTCCAAATAAGGGCGGGCCTCCGCCGGTCTCTCCAAGGCCAGGTAGATAGCGGCCAGCTGCAGGCGGGCTTCCTGGAAGGCCGGATCCAACTCCACGGCCCGTTGCATGAACTTCAGGGCTTCATCGAAGTTGGTCAGGCGAAAATGCACGATTCCCAGATAATAAGCCTTTTCCGGAGTCTTGGTCCCTTTGTCCCAAGCGGTCTGTAAATCCACTAGGGCTTCATCAAAATTTTCCAACTGTAGATGCCGTAATGCCTGGGCAACCAGAATATCATCATAGGGCGTCTGACTCCAGCTAGGCTGCGTCTGGGCACCACTGAGTAAGATCGTCAACAGAGCCAAGAGATAGACCAGATTGGCAGATCGTTTCCCCCCCCTCAACATTGCTTTTCACCCCCTTGAGACTAAAGAAAAACATCGTGGTTAACCAACTGCCCCCCCTTTGTCGCGAGCCTCCAAATCTCTTGCTAATATTTCCATCTTGGGATAAAAATTCACAATTTGTCAAGAGATATGTGATTGCAATATGATTATGTCATCCCCTAACTGTAACTGGAAAATGTCACCCCCTGGATGAAAAACTGATATCACCTATCCCTGAGAGA
>CAZARS010000093.1:3039-10619 GCA_964487625.1 uncultured Desulfobacca sp. | reverse complement strand
TGCCTTAACCATCACTGTTAATGAAGGGAAGGCTTTGAGAATCACTAATTTTTAATCTCAATCCCAAAAGTATGACAAAAATCGGTGTATATGTTGATTCCATGAATATTGTCCGCAACGGCGGCTACGGGATGCGCTATGAGGTCCTGCGCCGGTTTGCTACCCGGAACGGCGGGGAAGTGGTGCGGCTGAATGCCTACGTGGCTCTGGATGAAGATCGGGCTGGCCGGGACCCCAATTATGACGCCACCCTGAATTTCATTTCCACTTTGCGGGATCTGGGTTTCAAGGTCATCGAAAAACCCATCCGCTGGTTTACCGATGATTCCGGCCAGAAGTATGGGAAAGCCAATGCCGACATGGACATGGCCCTGGACATTATCTCTCAGTGCCGCCGGTTGGATGTGGTCCTGCTCCTCACCGGTGACGGCGATTTTCGCAATGTCGTATCCATGGTGCAGAATCAAGGCTGTCGGGTAGAGCTGGTGGCTTTTAACAACGTCTCCCTGGACCTGCGGCGGGAGGTGGATCTGTTTGTTCCGGGCTATCTTATTCCGGGGCTGCTGCCGACCCAGGCCTCCCCTGGCGCGCCAGCCTGGGGCGAGATCGGCAGCCGAGTGCGGGGCGTCTGCACGAAATATCAGCATGATCGCGGCTATGGCTTTTTGCGTTTTATCCATACCTTTGGCAAGTTATGGATTACCGACACCCGGCAGGAGGATTCCCCCTATAAGTCGGTGTTTTTCATGGAAAAGGACTTGCCCCAAGGAGTCTATCCCGAGGATCTGCCCAGCCGGGATCATATCTTTGAATTCACCCTTATGGATGGCGAAAAAGGCAAAGGCTTTCAGACCAGCGACATCAGTCTGATCTATCAATATCATTCCTAACCCTCGGAAAATCTGTTTTCTAGCCTCTAATCCAAGGAGCGTCGAATGACTCAACAACCTCTGCGTGTCATGATGATTTCCCCTGAGGCCGTGCCTTTTGCCAAGACCGGTGGGTTGGCCGATGTGGCGGGGGCCCTGCCCATTGCCCTGAAAAAGCTGGGGCTGGAGGTCTGTCTCCTCCTGCCCCTCTATGGCATGGTCCGCCAGAGTGGGGTGGAGCTGAGCAAGGTGGCGGCCGATCTGCTGGTCTCCTTTGCTTCCCAGCCCCTTACTTTCGATCTTTATCGGGCCGAGGTGGAGGGTCTGCCCTGCTATTTTGTGGAACGGGATGAATTTTACGATCGCCGCCAACTCTATGGCACCCCGAAAGGGGATTATTTCGATAACTTGGAGCGCTATGTCTTCCTGGCCAAGACCGTCTTGCCCGTATGCCAAGAGCTGGGTTTGGCGCCGGAGGTCTTGCACTGCCACGATTGGCAATCAGCCCTGATCCCTGTCTATCTCCGGGAGACCTGGCAGGATGAAGAGGTCTTTGCCAAAACAGTTTCGATCTTCACCATCCATAATCTGGCCTACCAGGGCCTGTTTCGGAAGGAAAAATTTCCTCTCCTGGACCTGGATGCCTCGCTCTTCAGCATAAACGGCCTGGAATTCTATGACCAGATTAATTTCATGAAGGGCGGCATCCTCTGGGCCGACGCAGTGAATACGGTCAGTCGGCAATATAGCCAAGAAATTCAAACCGAACAATTCGGCTGTGGCCTGGACGGCGTGCTGCGGACCCGGGCCGATGTCCTGACTGGCATCGTCAATGGCGTGGATTACGCCATCTGGGATCCCAGTACGGATCCCCTTATAGCAGCAAAATACAGCCCTAATGATCTCAAAGGCAAGGCCAAAAATAAAAGGGCCCTGATGGAAGAATATGGACTGGATCCGGCCCTCAAGGAGGCCCCCCTGTTGGGAATGGTCTCCCGGCTGGCCGATCAGAAGGGCTTTGACCTGCTGGCGGCCATCTTGCCGGAGCTTATGGCGGAAAATCTTACCCTGGTGATTCTGGGCACCGGCGATAAAAAATACCACGACCTGTTGAGTGCCGCGGCCCGGCAATATCCCGGTCGGCTGGGGGTCAAGATCGCCTTTGATAATCGTATCGCCCACCTCATCGAGGCCGGGGCTGATATGTTCCTCATGCCCTCGGCCTATGAACCTTGCGGCCTCAATCAGATCTATTCCCTGAAATACGGCACCATTCCGGTGGGTCGGGCCACGGGTGGGCTGGTGGATACCATCGAGCCGGTGGATGCCAAGCAAAAGACCGGCACCGGTTTCATCTTTGTCGAGTATACGCCGGAGGCTTTTCTGGCCTGTATCAGGGAAGCCTGTCAGGCTTTTCAGAAAAAGACCTTGTGGCGCCAGATCATGAAAAATGCCATGGCCCAGGATTTTTCCTGGGAAGCCTCGGCCAAGGCATACGAGACGTTGTATCGGCAGACTTTGGCCCGGCGATTTAATGTATTATAGAGGAGGGATGGCATGACCGATTGCCCCAATAAAGAAAAAAATCTCCAGATGTGCAATTGCACGTATGAGCCCTGTAGCCGCAAAGGCATCTGTTGCGAATGTCTGGCCTATCACCGCCGTAATCAGGAGCTCCCCGCTTGTTATTTCTCCAAAGAAGTGGAGCGCACCTACGACCGCAGCATTAGCCGGTTTCTCCAGAGTCGGCAGAAATAGCTGCAGGCCAGGTAGATGGCCAAAGCGGCTGGTTGTTCTGATACCAAGTTGCAATCAAAACCAAGATAGCTTGCCCACCTTGCCACGACCATCAAGGTTGTGGCAGTGGAGATCTATCCTGTCATAATAACTGAGATTCGCCGCGGCGCGGCGCATGACAGATTTTGGGCTTCTTGTCTTTGTCAACCGCAGGCATTTTTCCCTTGCGGCGCAAACAGGTGGAAAGGCACAAGCGCAATAAACAGGAAGTTGATTGCACCTTGGTAGCAATATCCTGGCATGGAGCAGCCAAGAGCGCTGCAGGGGCGGGTTGCTGATCCGCCCCTGTTTGCTTAAGAACTATCTTGGGCAGGGATGAGTCTCAGCCTCACCCCCGCCGGGCTCCACCCTGAGGCAAGGCGGCAGATTCTCTGCTCTTCGGTTAAAGATGAGATTCCTTGCTCCCTCCGGCGGCAAGGCATGACAAGGTACAGGGCGCAAGAAGTAAACGCCTAGATTCCTGACGCGATATAGCCATGACCAATGTTTTATAAAAATAAAGTCGGCTTCAAACTCATGGGAGTTAATCTGGCTTCCCTCCTCTTGGCCCTCCTCAGCCTCTTGGTCGTTATCCAATACCTGGCCAAACGGGAAATTCTGGATTGGCACCGCAAACAGGTGGAGATGGTGTCCCAGTTAATTCTGGCCGAATACCAGGGGAAGAGCCAGCGGGTGCTGCAGTATGCCGATATTTTGGGAAACAGCTATAGTTATGCCGAGTTATTGAATAATAATGAACTGGACCGCCTGGCCCGGCTGGCGGCCTTGCAGATGCGAGATGCGGGGCTCAATATCCTCACCATTACCGATCGTCGGGGGGTCATCGTGGTGCGGGTCCATGCGCCGGAGGCGGTGGGGGTGGACATTTCCGGCAATCCTCTGGTGAAGGCGGCCCTGAAGGGCAAGCGCAGCAGCCGCATGACCCAATGGAAGGACAGTGTTTCCCTCAGTGCTGCGGCCCCGCTGTATTTTGGTGACGAAGTGGTGGGGGTGGTCCTCACCGGTATGTTGGTGGACAAGAGTTTTGTAGAGTCGCTGTCTCTGGGCACCGGGGCTGAGGTGGCCATCTTTTTTGCCGATCATCCGGTGGTCAATTCATTCCAGAATCTCCCAGAGGATGCCTATTCCATCATCAAGGCTGGGAAAAACCGGGCGGCCCTGGGCCTGGAGCGGGTGCAGAGCCACTTTATCGGGGGGAAGGCTTATACCCTGAAGTTCTTACCCCTGGAGCAGGAGGAAAAACCATGGGAGAACCTCCTGGTAGTGGGGGTGAGTCAGGATGAAGTCAGCGCGGCGCGACGGACCCTGCACTTGGTAATTATGGGCGTAGGCGGAGGAGCTGCCCTAGTGGGGTTATCTTTAAGTTTTTTCCTCTCCCTGGGGATGCGGCGGCAGATTGCCCACCTGGCCGAGGGCACCCGGCAGGCCATGCAGGAGGAGCTGGCCGGCGATATCCCCGTTACCAGCACCGATGAACTGGGAGAATTGGCCCGATCTTTTAACACCATGACCCGGGCCCTGCGGGAGAAGACCCGCCTGCTCCAAGCAGAGCGGGATCGCATTGCCGCCAATGCTGATTTCCTCTCCATGATCGTCCACGATATCAAGGCCCCCCTCACCGGCATCCGCTTGACCATCGAAACCCTGGAGGATGAATCACTGCCCCCGGAGATTAATCAAAAACTTCAAGGGATTATCGAGAGCAGCGAGGGTTTGCTTTTGCACCTCCAAAATGTCCTGGACATCTCCCGCCATGAGTTGGGACAGCTCAATCTACAGCCCGAGGAGGTCCATCTGGGGTTCACTATCCAGCGGCTGTTCCAGCAATACAATGAGATGGCCAAAAGGCAGGGGATTGCGTTGCAGGCTGCTCTGCCCCCAGACCTGCCCACGGTGTGGGCCGATGAACGCTATCTGGAGCGGGTGTTGGTGAACCTGTTGGCCAATTCCTTGGAAGCAACCGCAGCAGGGGGCCAGATCAGTATCTCCGCCCGGGAGGCCGAGCTTGCTGGCCTGCCGGCTGTGGAGATAATCGTGGCTGATACCGGCTGTGGCCTACCGCCGGAGAGCCTGGCCACGCTTTTTGAAAAATATCGCCGCCAGGGCAGCCACCGTCTGGGTGGCAGCGGCCTGGGCCTGCATATCGTCAAAACCATTGTGGCGGCCCATCACGGCCAGATCTGGGCTGAAAGTGAGGTGGGGAAGGGGATGCGGATCCATATCCTCCTGCCCCAACGGCCGGTAGGGGCCAGCCCCGCGGCTCCTGGAAACACTCAGGCGCAACACCCCAGTCAGCAGGATATGATTACTCTCCAGGGCGTTGCCGGGGTTGCGGGAGACTCCCCTAATCTTTGAGAAATCTTGCTCTTAAGGGTATTTTATCGTATGATATGCAAGGGAGGGGGTCATGGCCAGCTGCCAGGTGCTGATCATCGATGATGACCAACGGACACGGGAAGCGATGGGGGAAATCGCCGCCCGGGCTGGCTATCTGGTCACGGTCCTGGCCTCGGGAGATGGTTTGGAAGAACTCTTGGCCTCCCATGAGTTTACGGTGGCCGTTATTGACTACAATTTGCCCCACCGGAGTGGCTTGGATATTGCCCGCTGCTTGCGGCACTACCTCCCTGCCTGTCGCATTATCCTCATCTCCTCGGAATATCGTCCCCAATATCTGGATCGGGACGGCACCGCTCTAGTGGATTACTTCTTGGCCAAGCCCTTTTCCAAACAGGTTTTTTTAAATACCCTCATGACCCTGTGCCCCCGTTCCGACCGCACTCTGGATTGATTGATGGGAGGGGCATTTGGCTCCATCCTTACCCCAGCAAGTCCTGGCCTACATCCGGCAGCATGATCTGCTCAGACCCACCGAGCGGCTCTTGGTCGCGGTTTCCGGCGGCCCTGATTCCACGGCCCTCCTCCACTTCTTGCAGCGGCTCACCAGCTCTTGGCCGGTGACCTTGGGCGTGGCTCATTTTGACCACGGTTTGCGGGGAGAGGCCTCCCGGGCGGAGGCGGCCTGGGTGGCAGGGTTGGCTGAATCCTTGGGGCTCCCGTGCCACCTGGGGGCTGGGTCAGTTCGGAAATATCAACAGGAGCAGAAGCTTCCCTGTCAGGTAGCAGCCCGGGAACTGCGCCACCGCTTTTTGCGCCAGGTGCAAAAAGAATACGGCTACCAAAAAATCGCCCTGGGGCATACTGCCGATGACCAACTGGAGCTTTTCCTGCTCCGGCTACTCCGGGGCACGGGGCCGGCAGGCTTAACAGGCATGCGTCCTCAGGCCCGAGGGCTTATCCGGCCGCTCCTGGAGACCTCCAAGGCCGATATCCTGGCTTGGCTGCAGGCCGAAGGCCTCACCTATCAGGAGGATAGCAGCAATCTGGATCGGCGCTACCGCCGCAATCTCCTCCGCCTGGACCTTGTGCCGCTTCTCCTGGCTGTCAATCCCCGCTTGCCAGAAGCCACGCGCCGCCTCCAAACCTGGTTGGCTGAGCAGGAAGATTACCTTGCCCAGGAGGCCCAGCGGGCCTGGCAGGCCATCAGAGTAGCAGCCGGAGCTGAGGGAGCTGTAATTTCCCGGACCGGTTTCCGACAGCTGCACCCGGCCCTGCAGAAACGGGTCCTCATCTTGGCTGCCGCGGCAGCGGGTGTCCCCAGCCAGCGTCTCAGCAGTCGCCATTTGACGGCCATGCAGCAGTTAGCCCTTCGCCGGCCAGGGGGTGGGGCTGTCTGCCTGCCGGGCAACTGGCGGTTAGTCCGGACGGGAGACAACCTTCAGTGGCTGCCTCCACCTGCCGTCATTCCTGACGCCCCCCAGCCCAGCTGCCTGTTAACGCCACCGTCTGGCGGCACCACGGCTTTTCTCACGTGGCAAATAACCTGGCAGCTTGAGGCAAACTCAGGCCGCGAGGTGGTTTTTCCCCACGATCCTCAGACCATTTACCTGGATTTTGACTGCCTGCAGGTGCCTCTCCGACTGCGACGGGTGCAGCCCGGTGATCGGCTCCGGCCATTGGGGTTGGGGGGCACGAAAAAGGTCCAAGATATCTTGGTGGATGCCAAAATCCCGCGGCATCAGCGACCTGATAGGCCGGTGGTGGTGAGTGGCGAGGAGATTATCTGGGTGGTGGGTCTGCGCCAGGCCGAGACCGCCAAGGTCACGGCCCAAACCCGGCGCCGGCTGCGCCTTTCAGCCCGACCCCTCCCGGTGTTGGATTATGTTGCTGAAGTCTGAGCCTATCCAGGCTGGAGGGTGGACTGAGGCTCGATTTTGACTCCGGCCCATCAATGCCGCACCGGCGGGAAACTTGCTCCGGGTGAAAAAACGTGTTTTAATGGATAGCAAGGAAGGCTTGGCCAGGTGGTTCTGGTCTGCAAACCATGGTAAAGAACTGAGATACAATTTCCATGCTCCGGTATCTGCTCCACCGTCTCCTGCTGCTTATCCCCATGTTGGTGGGGATCACCCTGGTTTCCTTTGTCGTCATTCACCTGGCCCCCGGATCACCCACCGATATGCAGACCATGATGAACCCCAAGGTCTCGTTGGAGGCCCAGAAAAGGCTGCGGGAGCTTTATGGTTTGGATAAGCCCCTGCATGTCCAATACCTGGATTGGCTCTCCCGCCTGGTGCGCCTGGATCTCGGGCGATCCTTTTCGCCCGATGGCCGGCCGGTTTGGGATAAAATCAAAGAACGGCTGCCCGTGACCATTTCCATCAATCTCATGGCCATGGTTCTGATTCTCCTGGTGGCCATTCCCATCGGCGTCATAGCGGCCACACACCCTCATTCTTGGTTTGACCGGGCCACTACCATCTTCGTCTTCCTCGGCTTTGCCATGCCCGGCTTCTGGCTGGCCCTCCTATTGATGATGCTCTTCGGCGTGTATCTAGATTGGCTGCCCATCTC
>CAZARS010000093.1:2811-3029 GCA_964487625.1 uncultured Desulfobacca sp. | reverse complement strand
TTCCCTCTTTTTTGAGAAAATGACCTTCGGGGAAAAAGTCGTGGACCTGGCCCGACACCTCATCCTGCCGGTCCTGGTTTCGGCCTTCGGAGGGTTGGCTGGCATGTCCCGGTATATGCGGGGCAATATGTTGGAAGTAATCCG
Organism: uncultured Desulfobacca sp.; assembly: GCA_964487625.1. Classification (GTDB taxonomy): domain Bacteria; phylum Desulfobacterota; class Desulfobaccia; order Desulfobaccales; family Desulfobaccaceae; genus Desulfobacca. The sequence goes on along the minus strand of CAZARS010000093.1, from coordinate 2,885 downwards.
CCAGGATTATATTATCACCGCCCGGGCCAAAGGGTTGGCCGAGCGCACGGTGATCTTCAAACATGCCATGCGCA
>CAZARS010000093.1:0-2738 GCA_964487625.1 uncultured Desulfobacca sp. | reverse complement strand
ATCCGTTTTTGCCGGCGCGGGGATGGGGGAAGTGTATTATAGTGCGGTCATGTCCCGGGATTACCCATTGGTCATGGGCTTGCTGGTCATTGGCGCGGTCCTCACCCTGCTGGGCAATCTCCTGGCAGATATTGCCTATGCCCTAGTGGATCCCCGGCTGCGGGTGCAGTAAACAGTAACCAGGAGCCTAAATGCGAGCATTAAAAAGATAACATACCATGAGTGCCCGGCAGGCTTCTGGCAAAGCTTAAAAAAGGACGCCAAAAGCCCAAAAAGCCTTCTACCAATGGTATCTTTAGGCTTGTAAGCCTGAGCCAAGCGAGAGATAGCAAGGCGCCATCAACCTTTTGCAAAAACGTTGCCGGATAAGAGTGATAACCTATTAAAAAATCAGGTTAATTATCATCCAGGATGGTCCTGCGAGACGGCGAGGCTCGATAAGGGCGGGTTTCAGACCCGCGCTGGCAATATCATCGTGTTCGGATAAAAAGATTTATACCCCTAACCCAAAACCCATGCCTGAGGTGTGGTATGCGCGCAGTAATTATCGGCAACAGTGCCGCCGGCTTGGCCGGGGCTGAAACCCTCCGGCGTCTGGATCCCCGGGCCGAAATTGTGATCATCAGCGATGAGCCCTATCCCCCCTATTGCCGCCCCCTCCTAACCTACCTCTTGGGTGGGGAGATTCAGGAAAAAGACCTCTGGCTGAAGGCACGGGATTACTATCAGCAATGGCAGTTTCAGGCGGTGTTGGGCGAGCGGGTCATAGAGGTGGACCCGACGGCCAAAACCGTGGTTTTAGCCACCGGCCAGGTGCTGGGTTATGATCGCCTCCTCGTTGCCAGCGGGGCCCGTCCTCTGTTACCCGGCATCCCTGGGGAGGACCTCCGGGGGGTCTATACCATCCGCACCCTGGGGCAGTTCCAGGCCATGCAGCAGGAATTGCGGCCAGGCATGCGGGTGGCGGTGGTGGGTTCTGGATTGGTGGGCATCAAGACGGCCCAGGCGTTGGCCCAGGCCCAATATGACGTTACCCTGGTGGCCCGAAAAGCCCAGGTGCTCAGTAACCTTTTGGACCCCACGGCGGCCACCCTCCTCCATACGGCCCTGGAAAAGATCGGCGTGCGCTTGCGTTTCCATGCCATCCCGGCTGCCTTGACCGGCCAGCACGGGCGGGTAACGGGGGTAGTTCTCACGGATGGCAGTGAATTGCCGGCTGATATGGTTATCTGCGGCATCGGCGTGACGCCCAATACGGAATTTCTGGCCGCGGCTGGTCTGAGCAAGCCCCAGGGTCTGCCGGTGGACAGCCACCTCCGGATCGGCGCCGAAGGCATTTTTGCCGCCGGCGATTGCGTCCTGCCTTGTGATTGTCTGACGGGCAAACCCACTTATTTCGCCATCTGGCCGGCCGCAGTGGAGCAGGGCCGGATCGCGGGGGCCAATATGGCCGGGTATGAGAGGACCTACGGCGGGCTTTTGGCCCAGAATACCTTTGCCGTGGGAGATACCCGCATCATTGCCGGCGGTCAAGTGCGGGCCGATGAGCAGAGCGAGGTCCACACCGCTTTTGATCCGAGAACGCGCCGGTACCGCCGGTTGGTCACGAAAGATGGGCGTTTGGTGGGGGTGATCTTGGTGGGGCAAGTAGAAGACGCTGGCGTCTATCTGAGCCTCATCCATAACCAGACGCCGCTGGCCACGTTGCCGACGGACCCCCGCCGGACTGATTTCCAGGTGGGGCGGTTATTGGGATAAGCGGCGGGCAGGCAATGAGACAAGATGGAAAAGGTCAACGGTTAAGGGCAATAACGGCGATGTCTTCAAAAGGTTAGATGGCGATGCCAGAACTGGACATGACTAAATATCAGCCTTTCCGGCCCATGGGGTTGAGTTGCCAGCGCCGGCCCATCCGAGACAAGAGGGTGGTCTGGGTGCGGCCGGAAACGCAGACGTCGGAGGATGGCCGTTTCCTGGTCAGACCTCTGCGGACTGCTGACTTCGAGGCGGCGGCCGAACTCTGGCGGCAGGCCTATCCCGAAGTCTATGGCTCCCTGCATGATTTTATTCTCTTTCCCCAGGAATATCCAGCCCATTTCATCTGCGCCGACGCCTGGGCAGAGGGCCAGGACCGCCCCTGCTGCATGATGTTGGCTGAGGAAACGACTACCGGCCGCCTGGTGGCCGGTGGCATCATGACCAAGTTTGACCGTAACCTGCAGATCGAATTTTCCTTTGCTGGCACCCTCCCGGATTACCGTCGGCATGGCCTCATGGCCCTGGTCGGCAGGGTGATGTATCAGATGGCCCTAGCCTCAGGGGCGGAATATCTCACCACATTCTTGGAGACGTGGCATACCATTACGCAGGCCGCCACCCTCAAGTGGGGGCGGCGCTGGCGGTTGGCGGGCATCTTCCCAGGCAATTTCACCCGGTGGGCCGGGGGGCAGGAGGAATATCGGGCCTGCGAAATCTATTTATACCAGTTCATCAACGACGGTGAGGCCTATGCCACCAAACCAGCGGAATGGCAGTTGCACCCCCAAGTCAGACGTCTCTGGGACTGTCTAGAGGAGATTAATCGGGAGTTGCTGCAAGACCGTTAGATTCCGGCCAATGAACGGATGGACTCCAAGTCCTGCGGCGTGTTTAAATTAAGAAAAGACCGCTCTGCTGGGTCGTGGCGGTGGACTTCCTCAGGCGATAGGATGGCGAGGCGGTGCGCCGTTAAAAAAGTG
>CAZARS010000092.1:9777-10656 GCA_964487625.1 uncultured Desulfobacca sp. | reverse complement strand
CCTGGGAGGCCCGTTGACGTAACTGAACAATGTCATTTTCTACTTTGACGGTTTTCCTTTGTAGCATATTGATTTCTTCATTGCGCAGTGAAATTTCGGTCTGGAGGGCTTTTAGTTGATCATTCAACTTGACTAACTCCTCTTCTAAATTGCGTCTCTTGCTAGAGAGTTGCCTTGTTTTGGCTTGCTCATCTTTGAGCTGGTCAGTAAGATTGATATTCCTCATTTTTTCTTGGTGCATATACTGCTGATAGGCGCAGCCGGATATCAAGATCATTGTGAACAACATGCCAATACTGATGAAGCGCGCCAAGCGGATCGTTCTCATCGCTCTCCCAACCTCCTAAGTATTTTAATTAAATTCCGGTTCGCTCGGAAACGATTGGACAAGATCCTCCGGCCGATGGTATCGTCCGGCTCGCACATCCTTAACATGGCGATCGATGAGGTTAAGGGCTTTGCGTTGCCAACCGGCGTCATCTTTCTTCTCCCTGGCCTTCAGCCACTCGGCAAGCTCGGACTTTACTTCCGGGAACAGGTCGGCCTGAGTCTGTTCGGCTATCTGCACCACCAGGGCCCAATAGTCAAATACCATCTGGGATCCCTCTTGGAGCCTCTCCTGAAATTTCGGGTCCGTCCGGCTGGCAACCCCGCTACTGGCGGCCAACTCTAATTTCTTGAGTATGCGCCATCCTATGTAGGCATTGGCGCTGGCCTGGCGCATCAAGGCTTCCAAATACCTCTTTTCCACGGCTCGCACCCGGCTGGCGTTCTTGCTGATTTCGTGGTCGAAGAGCAGAACCCGCCGTCTCAGATCGGCAATCTCCTGATCTTTGCGTAAGAGCTTGTCGGCAAGCTCTTTGTCGGCCCGAGAGTCTG
>CAZARS010000092.1:8832-9767 GCA_964487625.1 uncultured Desulfobacca sp. | reverse complement strand
CCCCTTGGGCTCACTCTGTAGCTTGGCCTGGAGTGTGGCGAGCTGGTCCGACAGACGCTTATTATCCGACTTGGCCTCCTCAAGTTGACGTTTCAGCAAAGACTCCTGGTCTTGGGTCACCCGGACCTGGATCTGGTCAAGGGCGTTTTTGAGGTCCTGTTCGGTGCGCCGGAGTTTATCCTGCAAATCTTTATAACGACGGTCTGCGTCTGCGGCCGCCGTTGCTTTGGCCTCCAATTCCTTTCTCAGTTTGCTGAGTTCCTGGGAACGCTGTTCTTCCTCAGACTTGAAGCGGGCCAGTTGAGTTTCCATGAAATGCACTCGGTCCTGAGCTGCCTGGTCAGCCGGGCTGGATTCTCCCACCCGCCCCGGACGGGTCAAACCGCTGCTCTTAACATATTCGGCAAAGGCCACATCGAGTTGTTCCGGGGTGCTTTGCACCGAGGAGACCCGGCTGCTGAGGGCAAGCCGGAAGCCCACTTTGGCAGATCGATGAGGTTCGCCATTGGCCTGATATTGGAGGTACTCGCTGCGACGAGCCGCCGAGAGCTCCGAATCACTGAAGTTGCATCCCCGAATCACGAAATCACCGAAGCGCCCTTGCTGATATTCCGGGCTGAAAAGGTTAATGGTCAACTCCTCCACGTTTCCCAGCATATCGTAGAGGCCCAGGGGATTCGGTTTGATGCTCGGGCTGCCACATTCCTGCACTTTGTTGCCGGAGTTACTTCGGTACCATTCAAAATTGCCCGGATCGGCCCCGTAGGGATGAGGACGGTCGAAGATGTCCGGGTTGTTTTCCAGCACCTGAATACCCCCACGGGCCGCAAACTCCCACTCCGCTTCGGTGGGTAAGCGGCAGTAGGCCACCGCCCCCCGGAAGGAAGGGAGGTTTTTTTTATCCTGGGAGAGCATCCACTGGTTTAAAGCCTCCA
>CAZARS010000092.1:7708-8817 GCA_964487625.1 uncultured Desulfobacca sp. | reverse complement strand
AAGAACTGATAGACCTCCGCCACCGTGAGTTGGGTCTGAGGCAGCTTGGAATCATCCGGAGGACGTTGGGGAAGTCCTTTCTGTTTGTCCGCCCAACGGAGGACGGCATTCCACTGGCATCTTTGCACCTCGGTTTCTCCGAGGTAAAAGAGCCAATCTTGCTTCCCCTGCCGGTTGCCCACAAACCCGCCGGAAATCAGGGTTTCGGTGAGCCTTTCCTTGTAACTGGGATTGGGTTCCCGGGAGCCCAAAGTAATGCGGCGAGAGGCAAACAGGCGATTGCCGTCAATGCCTAAATATACGGCCCGGAAGTGCAGTTCACTGCCATCCGGAAGTTTGATGCTTAGCCGATCTGGCATGTTCGCTGCAGCGGCCAGGCTGCCAGCCGGCAGGCAGGCCAGCAAGGCTACCCATAGGCTAACGAAGAAAGCCAGCAGGATGAGAAATCCGGAGCCCCGGCGCCGCAGATTCACGAGACTCCTGAAACATGGCGAGGCAGTCCCAGGGAAACTGGGTCTAAGGTCTTCAATCACGGATGTATTCCCCCGGATCAATGCGCGTCACTGCGGTTGCCGCCAGCAGCGAGGCCACCGATGCCGTTACCAGTATTCCGGTAACTAACATCAGAATATCGGACGTCGTCAGCCGGGTAAGGGGAGCTCCTCCCAATGGCAGCAGACTAGTGGATAACAGTCTGAAGATCGCATAAGCGATAAGGGCGGTGACAAGGCCACCGGTGACAAGGGCCAAGCTTTTGAGACAGGGAAAGAGAAAGAGGGCCACCGGATGGATACCCAGGAGCTGCAGGTAGGCGAGGTCATGCCGCTGGCGCTGGACCCCGGCATAAACACTGGCGGTAATGGCAAAGAACCCGGCCACTCCGGAGATCACGACAATAAGCAAATAGAGTTTTTCCATATAGCCGGCAAGCCGGCGGATATTGCGCACCTCAGCCACCCGTGAGATGGGCTCACGCAGGGCGTTAAGGCCGCGTTTTTCCCCTTCCTGGCGGATGAATTCAACCAGCTCTTCCAGTTCATCTATGGACCTGGCATAGGCCCGGAAGAAGCGAGGGCCTTCTTCCGTGGCACTGAGGGTGCCTGTGGCAG
>CAZARS010000092.1:3703-7678 GCA_964487625.1 uncultured Desulfobacca sp. | reverse complement strand
CTGCATTCATCTTTCCTGCCAGGTTTTCGGGCACGGCTAGGTAGCCCGGGGTCACCGTGGGTGAAGGACAAACCTCGACGGGAATAACGATCTCTTGCCCCTGGGCTCCGGAAAGAAAGGATATCTTTCCGGATACAGTTTTTTTAAAGTCTTTGTGGGGGGAGATCCAGGCACAGGGAGCTTTTTTATTCGGTTCGGTGGGGTGAGGCTTCTCCAACGATGGCGGCAACACGGTGAGAAACAGCTTCTGGCTGCGGTTTCCGACCGTTAGAGTAACCTGGAAATCGTTTAAAAAAGGCACGACTTCCACCGCATAGCCTAATTCATTGTGCCGGTTGATCAGTGGAAGTCTATCTTCTTCGAAGACCCGATTGTTGACAGGGCGCCAGAGGCGGGCATGGAGGCGAGGGGGTATTTTCCAGCCCGGGTCGGACAGCGGTATCGGGAGTTGGCTGAAACTTATGCGTCTGGCCAACATCTGCCGATACTCCTCGTTTGTGGGAACGCTTTTGAGCAGGGTCAGAAAGCCGTCGAATTCGGGAGAGAGGTCGGTACTCCCCCCTGGCAGATCCAGTTCGGGGACCTCATGTCCTTGGCGCCATCGGTAGAACCCTTGAAACAGGTTGTCCGGCAGCCACATTCTGACATCCTCGGCCGCTGATTTTGGCAGGACGCCGGCTACGTGGAGGGCAACCGGAATTTTTTCTTCCTTACCGGTCATCCGGATGAGGGTCACCACTAATGTATCACCGGTGTTCTTACCCGTGAGCAGGGCCAACCGCTGGGAGAGGACGGTGTGTCTGCCAGCGTCCGGAAGTTTCACCCCGTTTTTGAGAAGCAGGGGATCGAGGGCGGAAGTGGGAACTGCGTTGACTGGATCCTCTAGGCCTTCGATGTTTAATAGCAGGTGGGCAGTGGAGGAGGCGATGACAACCTCGGAATGCTTTTTCAGCGCCTGCAGCCAGACATCATCTAATGGGGCATTCAGGGGGAACTTGGGGGTGACCAAGCAACTGCTGGGATCCCTTTTCAACCTGTCTAGCATATTGCCGACGATTCCCTCCTGGAGCCCCAAAAGGATGAACAGCGGCGCAAAGACAGCGCTTAGAGCCAATACCATGCATCCCGACAGAATCCACTCGTAACGCAGATCTGCCACTATCAGGGTAACAAGGTGTCGGCAGTCACGGCAAAACATCAGAAACTTCCCCCCGGGTCTCCATCTCGGAAGTGGTCCGCATCAACAGGGAATGGAGCAGGCAGTGGGATTCTTCTTTGACGTTGAACTGATAAATGGTCTCTGCACAGCCCTGAATCAGTTCCCAGGCGTGCGTCACCATGATTAGGCTGATGCCTGCTTCCTTGGCGAGACCCCGAAAAGTTTCAATGAGTTTCCTAGCGCTGGGCGGATCCAAGGCAGATGTGGGCTCATCAGCCAGAATAATATGGGGTTCCTGAACAAGAGCGCAGGCGATGACAGCTTTCTGGCGCTGCCCACCCGAGGTCTTTCCCGGCCGTTTATCCAGGAAATCTTCCAGTTCCAGGAGCTTAACCACTTCTGCCATCTTTTCCGGCGGCCGATCCTTGAGCCTAGCTGAGAAGCGGATGTTCTCACGGATGCTGAGGAACTCCAATAGCCCGCCCCTTTGCAGGGCATATGCCAAAAAGCGGCGTCGAACCTGAATCTTCTCCCTGGGTGTTAAGGTTCCAAGATTATATGGAGGATCTTCATGCAATACAAATTCTTCCACATAGTCTGGGGAGAGAATGAGGCCCAGCATGTCCAGCAAAGTACTCTTGCCGCTGCCGTTAGGGCCGACCACCGCCACAAATTCCCCCGCTCTGACCCTAAATTCCGGGATGTCAATTCTTACTTTCCGGTGGGTATCCCCCCGTACTTTTCCCATGCCCCGGATGTGGAGGCGGGTCGGGCGGTCGGAATCCCTCATCTGCGCTCTATTCATGTCATGGGAGCTGATTAAGTTCCACACCCACGACCTTGTCCCGGTCTCGGGCCCCTGTACTCAGCTTTTTCCAGACGTTTGGATTGCCCCGCTGCCGTTTGAGGTCCTCGTAATGGGCCAGTTTATTGGTCATGCTGCGCACGAAATCCTGCACACGATCCATGTTCTTGAACTCATCTCGAGTCGAGGCCATGATATCACTTTCATAGGGGAGTTGATCGATGCCCAGGGGGGCTGAAAAGGCATCCCGGAAATTGACCGCAGAGGGATTCACCATGGTGAAACGGGTGTTTTTCTCCACCAAGTCGAAGAAGTCCAAAGTTGTCCCACCTTCCCCACGGAGGGCTGCTTCCCCGATACTTTTCAGTTCCCGCACCCGTTGGTCCAGCTCTTCTAGCTCTGTCTCGGTGAGCAGAATCATGGGGGCCAATGCCTCTCGGCCCGGATCGGTTAGGACCTTGTCACAGACCCAACCCCGTATTTCTTTATCCGGCAGGCTTGGGTCCGGCAGCATGAGCATCGCCTGCTGAAAGATCAGCTCGGTGAGAGAATGGGGTTTGGCTTCGGGAAGATCAACCCCTTTGGTTTGTCTGGCGTGAATGTCATCCATAGCCTTCTGCGCTTCCTTGAAATGGTCCAGCACCACCTTCCGGAAATCGCTGGAACGAGCTTCCAGGCTGAGGAAATGACTAATCTGGCGGCTGGTGCCGTAAGCACCCTCATAAGTGGAAGAAAGCTTTTCAAACTGTTTTTTCGTTTGCTGGTCATAACCGCCGGAAACCACCGAATTCTTGATATGAAAGGCATAGATGTTGATATGCCGGGTGTAAGCCTTGTCTCGCAGGACTCTCACATTCAGGTTATCCTCGTCCCTGCCGGGGGCATCTCCCACAAGATAGATTATTTTGATGGCCTCTTTCCGCCATTGCGTGCTGTCCAGGGCCTTATTGATACCCTGGAAGACGCACTCGGGGATATCATCGCCCTTGACGATGGTGGGTTGGGCCTCCACCCGACTTAGAATGCGAAGAAATTCGGCTGCTGGCAGGGTCTTCTGAGTGAACTCCTTCACTTGGTAGCCAAAGGCGGGCTGCTTGTCTCTATAGCCGATAAAACCGAATCTCAAGTCATCGTTCTGGCTGGTGCGGACGAATTCTTTCATCGCTTCCAGGGTATTATCTAAATACGGCTGCATGGATTCCGTCGTATCCATGACAAAGATGATGTCGATGGGAATATTTCCGGTTTGGTAAGCTTGGCCCTGCCGGTCGGAACGGGTCCGGGCCGCCACTTCCAGCAGGCGGCTGAATTTGCCGTCAATGCGCAGGTCCTTCTGCCCCACCTGTGGGTAGAAGTCTAGAACCGGATACATGATGATGTTTGTCTGCCCGGTGCCAACCTGGGGCTCCAGGGCGATGACTCCTGCCTTGGCTCCGGCACCGCTTTGGAGCTGTGACCGGATGGATTGGATGCGGTTCTTCCGGCTGTTAAGATCCTGTTGGGCCAGCTCCAGGAGATGGTCACGGTCCCGGAAAAATAAGGAGAGATCCCGGTTCAAGGGATTGGTGAAGCGCATTACCAAAGCCCGGCGCCAGGGAATAGACTCTTTCTCGGAAATCCAGCCGAGACGCTTGGGTGACCAGTTGGGGGGTTTTAATTTCGGCACGTTCTCTTCCGTTACCTGGTACCAGATCGTGCCACTTGGGTCCTGGGCACTGTCCACCACCCCGAAGGCCTCATATTGCTGCACATTGTCGCGCACCACAGGACTGGCGGGATCCGGCTGGCTATAGATCTTGGCGTATTGCAACGCCAAAATCCGAGCTACGGCAGTCTTGCGGGGGTCGGGGGGGTAGCCATTCCACCAAGTGGTCTCCGAGGGGGAAAGCCGCACTTCCCGCAACACCCCCTGGCGGTAGCGGTCCAGATTCCGCTGCGCCCGTTCCTGCCCCACCTGAACCGCCGTGAGTCCCAATTCAACTCCCATCAACTGGTAGAGGGCTTGCCGATC
>CAZARS010000092.1:3079-3693 GCA_964487625.1 uncultured Desulfobacca sp. | reverse complement strand
GTTTTCCGCCTCTGCCAGGGCTCTGACTTCGGGGGGGCAGTTAGTATTAATTTTCAATAGGCCGTTGAGGTCTTCACCCAGATAATTCCCCGGGGCCAGGAGCACTTTTTCCAGTTCCGCCTGGCGAGCCTGCATGGATTTATAAAGATTTTCGTAAGGGTCCTGTCCCCATGCTTGTGAGGCCAATCCGACCACTACGCACAAGATGAAGGGAGCGAGGCCTCGATACAAGGATATTTCCCACCCAGACATGGATATCACGGTTCCTTCTTAAAAAGCGTCGAGGTTGATTCAAGTTTGCGAAATACCCACCATGGGTCTCGGTTGGCCAACAGCTTGATGGTGGTGGGTGATTTTTGGTCATTGCTGTATAATACCAACTCTCCTTCCATGAGGTCGCTGGAGGGGGACTCGAACCGGACTGGCAGTTTGGCGGAGCTCTTCGGATTAATGCGCAGCTTTCCCCCAGAGACTGAGAAGGCGGCAGGACGAACCTCTATACGGTCGATGACTAATTCCCCCTCCCCACTATTGCGAATAGTGAGCTGAGCACTTTTCTTCCCCCCGTGGGTGCCGGGAAACAGCAGCGGATTGGGAGTGGCCTGCAATAACGG
>CAZARS010000092.1:2832-3069 GCA_964487625.1 uncultured Desulfobacca sp. | reverse complement strand
CAGCCCCATAGGAGACAGATACCAGACACCGGCCAGTAACAAGAGGAGGAGGGCGCCGCCAAGCAGCACCAACAAAAGGCGCCAACTGGCCAAGATGGTCTCCCACCACTTTCCCGTCGCCACAGGGATGGGGATGAGTTCGGCATTGCACGGCTGTCCTGTCCGGGTTTTCCCGGGGCATTTAGGTCTTCCGCCCCCTAAGGCCGGAATAACTTCACTTTCCGGAATCGTATAATT
>CAZARS010000092.1:0-2805 GCA_964487625.1 uncultured Desulfobacca sp. | reverse complement strand
AGGGCCATATTCCTTCTCACATCGATACGATAACTTTCTCATAGGCGTTTCAGCTTCGATCGGTCGGCAAGGCGCCGGGCCAATTCGGCTGCCTCCTTCGACTTCTCATCTATAAGTTTATACATTTCATCTTCTTCATTCTTTCCGGAGAGCAGGAAACTCTGGCCACTCATGATTGTGAGCTTTCTCTCCAGGTCCTCGGTATCCACATCCTGGCTCATCTCCGTTCGCACCAATTGTTCAATTAAAGGTAGGCCGGATTCATCGAATTTATCCAAATAATGGGTATATAAGACGATCATTCCCAACGGGATCTCTTTGCCGAATCGGGCCGCACTGTCGGTGGCTATCTGGCGCAGTTCTTTGTCTACCCGCATCTTGCTCCCTACCTTGTCTTTCACCCGTCCCCATTCATCCTTCTTGCCAAAGAGCACCTCCTGCCCATCAGTTTCGGGAATCTGCATCAGATCCAAGGCATAACCCAGCAAGACGAAGGGGAGATGCACCTTCAGGACTTCTTTGCGCCCCAATTTCATAAGATCGGGAAGCGCCGGCTGGTGGCTTTCCGTGTGCACCTCAAAGTAGGCCCGGCGGGATTCCAGCTCTGATTTTTGCCGTAGTCTATCCAAATACTTCTTCTTGAGTCCGTGGGCTACGCGGGTGAAACGGGGAGAAAAGAAAAAAGCCACCGAAATAATCGTGATTTCGGTGGGATTGCGATCCTCGGGCACTTCCTGGCAGATTGTTTCGACCACTTTGCAACTACCTTGAGAGCCGATTATGCCCTCAATTTTCTCCCGCAACTGCTTTTCAAATGGAGCTATGCGGTTGCACGCAGGTAAGAAAATGCATCGCCTCAGAATCGGCCCTTGAGTCTCCAAGTCCATCATTTCCTCGTTGGGATCAAAGGAGATCATGGGCATGGCCTTGCTGATGAGGTCCCGCAGCCACTGTTCCAGTTTTCCGTCCACCCGGCCGCCATACTTTTTGTGTAACTCGTAAACAATGTTCTGCCCTAAGATGCCTTCGAATTCCCTCTTTGCCTCCTGGACCTGGTGATGGGCTGCAATGGCATTTTCCTCTGAAATCCGGAAGAGTTCGTCCACCAGGGGCCCGCCCACCCGTGTGCCGTCCGAAGGCATTTTGTCCAGATAGGCGGCAAACTCAAACCGGTCCCCACGCAGCACCTTTAAGTTATTCATGGCCACGAAGGCCTTGCGGTCCTGCAAGGCCTTATCGGACTCGAAATGATCTCTGATGGCGTTGTTGACCTCCTGGGCATCTACCAGGTATTCTACTTCTTCCGTGGAGGCGGGGCCACTGGTTTCGGAAATCCGCACGGTAATCTCATTCTGGAAATTCTCTTCCAGCAGTTTCAGACGCGTGCCAAATTCCTGGATCTGGCGTTCCAGCAATCGAAGCTCCTCCTTCAATTTTTTACAAAACTCTTGGCCATACTGGGCTGCCTGTTTGATGGTTTTCCAATAATAGTAGCTCGTGGTAGCCTGCACGAAATCATTGAACAGACGATCCTGTTTGCGTTTGGCCAACCAGCCGCATTTGGGATACTGTTGCAGGATATCGTTCCGGATGCGGTCCGCTTTTTTCTCCTCCTCCCCCGCATCCTTTTCCAGATCCCCATATTTCAACCGGTCATTTTCGATGCGTTGGCTCAGGAAATCGATGGCTTTAGGAAGATGGGATAAAGAGTAGTCTTGATCCAGGCCTTCGATTCCAGCAATCAGGTCTTTTTCGATGTGTGAGCGAATACGACGGGCCCGGCTGGCAATCTCATTGGTATCTTTGCGTATTTTAAAGTAATCATCTAATCCGCCGCCTTCGCCCAGACTCCGAAAACCCTCCCGATAAAATTTTTCAGCCCGACGATCAAAATCGGCCAGCCACTGCTCCCGGGCTTTATCGTCCACCAGCTGTTCCCGTACTCGCTCTGCTTGTTTATTAAGTTCAGTGCGCCACTCAATTTCGTAAGGTGCAAATACCTGCTGGCCGCCAGTATCTTCCACCAGGTCAAGGTAGAGATGATCCCAAGAAACCTTCCAAATGCGGCGCCGGGTATCGACGAACCCGGGAATGTCCATTTCCCGGGGTAAGTCCCGGTAGCGGTCATCCCAATGATTGTACAAGATCTTCAGGATAAATTGCCTGGCGAAGGAATAAGAGAGCTTTTCCCGGATTTCTCGTTCCGGAATGGCCACCCTCTGGACACCATAGCCGATAAACGCGGTGGAACGATTGCCGCCATTAGCATCCGCGGGGAAAGGCTTTCGGTCTTCCAGCGTCAGGGCATCACGCAATTCTTTCGGCAAATCGCCCATCTGCCGAACAGCCAATTGAAAGATGAACTCTGCTACATTGTCAATCTGTTGTTCAAAAGGAACATTCCTGCCACCCTCAGTATTGTCTGAAACCAGAGCCATCGATTTAAAGGTGTCACGCAGATGGCTCGTGGAACTTTCGCCCTCTTTGGGCAATGATAGTCTTACAGCTTCCTTCGTAGCGCGAATATCCCACGGCTCGTATATTCCCATCCGGAAGGCGTTCAACTCCATAAGGGCCGCATATTGGTTGGCGTAAAAATTACCTGTATTGACACTACCTACATCTTTTACCGTGGTGAAGCCATGAATAAAAATATTAAATTCCCCGGGCGCATCTTTGAGGTGGCGCTGCAATTGAGCGATCACATCGATGAGGGAGCCGCTGCCCGTTCCGGCGGCCAGGGTACAGGCAATATGGATGTCAGCGCCGCCCTGTCTGTTCTCGGTCAGCTTGTCCAAACGGTTG
>CAZARS010000091.1:4300-10788 GCA_964487625.1 uncultured Desulfobacca sp. | reverse complement strand
CCGAAGGTGATTTTGTCTTTGACATGCAATTTATCCGATCCCGCAGCCAGGCCATCCTCAATAAAGTCGGGATCATCATCGAAGAGCTGAATATCCTGGGGGATGACCGTTATAAGGACCTGGTGGGCATTTATGAAAGTCTGAGAGAGAGGATCTCTCAGGAGATTGCAACGCCGTTAGCAAGTGACGCCGTCCCCTTAGTGCTTGGCCTCGATCAAGTGGACCGCCGCCACCTGCATCAGGTGGGGGGCAAAAACGCCAACCTGGGGGAGATCAAGAACCGGTTGCATCTGCCCACCCCTGAGGGGTTTGTCGTCACCAATGCTGCCTTTCGCCTCATATTGCGGGAGAATAACCTTGCGGCCAGGGTGCGGGAATTCCTTGATGGCCTCAACCTCAATAACCTGGAAGCCATGGCGGTGCAGGCGGAGGAGATCAAAGCAGCCATCCTCAAGGCCTCGATTCCCGAGACCCTGCGAGAAGAGGTGAAAAAACATTATCAAGCCCTGGTCGCCACTCTGGGCTACCAACCCAATCTCGCCCTCCGCAGCAGTGGCATTTATGAGGATCAGGAGTATTCCTTTGCCGGGCTCTTCCTGACGCGCCTGAATGTGCCTTTTGCCGACTTTTTCCCGGCCTATTTGGAAGTATTGGCCAGCCAATTTAATCGCCGGGCCCTCGTGTATCTCTGTCAGAAACGGTTGGTCCATCGGGAGCAGGCCATGAGTGTCGGCTGCTTGGCCATGGTGCCGGCGGTGGCCAGCGGGGTGCTATTTACGGTGGATCCCATGGGACAGCGGCCGGGGGTCATGTTGGTGGATGCGGCCTGGGGTTTGGGGCCGGCGGTGGTGGATGGCACTGTTACCCCGGACCGGTTTGTCTTGGGCAAAGACCAGCAGCTTACGGTAGTGGAGCAACAGATCGGTGACAAACCGGTGTTATGGCAGGGCAACAAGGCCCAAGGCGGGTTGGCCACCATCCCGGTGGCGGCAGACCAGCGCCGACGTCCTGCCCTGACCAGGGAGCAGTTGCTGGTTCTGGGGCGCCACGGCCTCCGCCTGGAAGAGTACTTCGGCGAACCATTGGATATCGAGTTCGCCATTGATGCCCAGGGCCGACATTTCATCATGCAGGCCCGCCCTCTGCTGGTGGAAACCCCGGAGGATGGCGAGACGGCGCCGGCAGGGGTGGACGAGGCTCATCCGGTGCTGCTCGATGGCGGCACGGTGGCTTGTTTCGGGGTGGCCAGTGGGCCGGTGTATGTCGTCCAGCAGGATCAGGATCTGGTCAATTTTCCCGAAGGTGCCATCCTCGTGGCCCGGCATACCAGCGCCCGCTATGGCATGGTGCTGCACAAGGCCCGGGGGATGGTGATCGATATCGGCAGCGCCACTTCCCACCTGGCCATCCTGGCCCGGGAATTCAGAGTCCCGGCCTTGGTGGACACCGGAAAGGCTACCAAGATATTGCAACCTGGACAGATCATCACGGTGGACGCCATCCGGATGCGGGTGTATGCCGGGGAAGTGCCGGCCTTATTGGAACAGGCCCACAAACGCTCCCCCTCGCCCATCGTGGCGACCCCCCTGTATGCCAAGCTGCGCCGGGTACTGCGATGGATTACACCCCTTAATCTGGTGGATCCCAAGCTCAGTGATCTGACACCGGAAAATTGCAAAACCCTCCACGATATCACCCGGTTTGCCCATCAGCTGGGGATCAAAGAGATGTTTGAGCTGGCCGAAAATGCCAGCCAGCGGGACGACATCCATTCCGTCAAACTCAAGACCCCCTTGCCCTTTAACCTGCACATTATCGATCTGGGCGGGGGCATTGACGCCAGCTACCGGGCCAAATTCGTACCACCCGAGGCCATCACCTCCATTCCCATGCGGGCTCTTTGGAAGGGCATCAGCCATCCGGATATTTCCTGGGCCGGACCCATCCCCATCGATATGAAGGGTCTTTATTCCGTGGTTTCCCGGTCCCTGACCGGCACTTCGGACCACACCGATTTCTGGTCCCGCACCTTCGCCATTATTTCCTATAATTACTTAAACTATAGCTCCCGGCTGGGCTATCACTTTGCCACCATTGATGCTTATGTCAGTGATGTCCGCAATGATAATTACATAACCTTCCGCTTCAAAGGGGGCGCGGCCGATGAGGTGCGGCGAGGTCGCCGGGTCCGGTTTTTGGGGGCAGTCCTGGAAAAACTGGATTTTGACGTGGAGGTGACCGGCGATTTAGTGGTGGGCCGCCTCTGGAAATATCCCCGGGAATTGTTGGAAGAAAAATTGGATATGTTGGGCCGTCTTATGGGTTGCGCCCGGCAACGGGATATGTTGATGGCCGATGACGCCATCGTGGATTGGTATACCGAGGCTTTTCTGGCCGGCAACTACCGTTTTGAGGGAAGCCCCAGCCAAGCTCCTGCCCCATCTCCGCCTTCGTAATCTCGGCGATTTCCTCGCAGTTAAACTTTTATCGCCCTCTCCTGCAAGATACCCCAAGGGAGAAGGTAAGCCGGCAGGAGGAGGCAATTCAGGACTAACAGCCAGTTGAGGGCAACGCGCCATCAGACCGACATTTGCCTCCCTGACCCTACTCACTTCCGCAAGTTGTCTGGCCTATGACAGGCAACTTGGCATAGACTCTCCCCCGTAAGTTTAAGCCGAGGGAATAATCGCCAGCCGTCCTGGGAGGCCACGGGCTATGAATCTGGCCATCCGGGCCTGATCCCTTAACCTGGCGGCGGTCAGAGAGGGGCGAGCAGTGTTGTTAGCAAAAGACGTGCCCAGGGGGGACCGCCCTGAAGTTGTCTGCCTCTGGGTCTGGGAAAGGCGGCGGGGACATGAAAAAGCTATTGATTTTTTGCCCAGTCTCAGGTATACAATCCATACTCATTGCTTATTTTTGCGGATAGGTAGAGGAAACGAGCCGTTCGTGCTGTTTTAAGGGTAGTGCCGCCACCGCCGTCAGCCTCGGTGGGGGCCGGACGAGAAACTGAGGCCCATCATTCATCGTCATCGGCATGTTTTTTTTTCTGGACAAGAATACTTCTGATATTCGCTGCCCCACCCTTAAAAGTTAGCACCCACCTACAGTTAAGCTATTCTCCAGAGTGCCTCAGGCAGAGCAACGCGGCTGGTTGCATCCACTCATAGGTATGTTTGAAGCTTTTGTGCCCTCATATATTGCGACGTTGGCGGCCTATCCGCCGGGGAAACCCTTGGAGGAGTTGGAACGTGAGCTGGGAATTACCGATTCCATCAAATTAGCCTCCAATGAAAATCCCTTGGGGCCATCGCCCTTAGCTCTCGAGGCTATCCGGGCCAACCTCGACCGGTTGCACCGTTATCCCGATGCCAATAACTACTATCTCAAAGAGCGGTTGAGTCGCCACCTTCAGGTGGCCACGTCCCAACTCATCTGTGGCAATGGCTCAGACGAGATTTTGGAATTAATCATGCGGGCCTTTATTCAACCCGGTGATGAGGTCATCAGCGCCACGCCCTCTTTCTTGATGTATGGCCTTCTGACCCAGGGGGCCGGGGGGATTTTTCGCTCGGTACCTCTAAAAAACTATCGGGTAGATCTGGAGGGTATCCTTCAGGGCGTCACAGCCCGCACCAAGGTGGTCATCATCAACAACCCCAACAATCCTACGGGTACGGTGGTGACCCGCCAAGAATGGGAAGATTTTCTGCAGGGGCTGCCCCCCCACGTCCTCGTGGTCTTGGATGAAGCCTACATCGAGTTCGCCGATACTCCCCCTGTCCCCCAAGGGCTGGAATATCTCCAGGAGGATCGCCCGCTTTTGGGGTTGCGGACGTTTTCCAAAGCCTATGGTCTGGCCGGACTGCGCGTCGGTTATGGCTATGGTCCCAGCGCGCTGGTGGGTTTTCTGGAGCGGTTGCGTTCCCCATTCAGTGTCAATCTCCTGGCTCAGGCCGCGGCAGTGGCGGCCTTAGATGACGTGGAGTTTCTGGAGCGCACCCGGCAAGTGGTAAAAGAAGGGTTGGCTTATATCTGCGCTGCCCTGGATGAGCTGGGCCTCCGTTATGTTCCCACCCAGGCCAATTTTCTTCTCATTCACCTGGGGCGGGACAGTCGGGAAATTTATGAACGGTTATTACGCCTGGGAGTGATCATCCGGGCCATGGGCAGTTATCAACTCCCCGAGTACATACGGGTCAATGCCGGTTTGCCCGCCGAGAATCAGAGATTTATCGCGTCGTTACGGCAGGTTTTGGGAAATGCTGCCTAGTAACCAACGACGGGTTATCGTTACGGTGGACGGCCCGGCCGGCGCCGGCAAAAGTACGTTGGCCAAACGCCTGGCCCGCCGGACCGGTTTACAGTATCTGGAGAGCGGCGCCTTCTACCGGGCCGCGGCCTGGTTGGCACATAAGGCCCAAATGGACCTCACCGATCCCTCCAGTCTGGTTGCTTTTTTGGCTACCCAGCCTCTGGAGGTCCAGGCCGATGGCACGGGATTTAGCCTGGCGGTGGCGGGGCGTGATATAACGAAAGAGTTGCGGTCGCCAGCAATCAGCCGTAAGGCCTCCGAAGTGGCTGCCCTACGGCCGGTGCGCCAATGGGTTCTGGTGCATCTGCGGTCTCTGGGGGCAAACGGTGGCCTGGTGGCCGAAGGTCGGGATATGGGCACCCGGGTATTTCCCGAGGCAGAGGTCAAGATCTTCCTCGAAGCCTCGCTGGCAGCGCGGGCCCACCGGCGTTGGCTGGAACTCCAGGCCCAAGGGCTCGATGTCAGCGAAGACCAGGTACAGCAGGATATGGCCCAACGGGATCAACGGGATCGGGAACGGCAAGAGGACCCCTTGCGCATCCCGCCGGGAGCTCATTGCCTCGATAACACAAGTTATACGCCTGAGCAGGTGGAGGAAATTTGCTTCCGCTTGCTGCAGCCCTTTTTATGAGGAGGCGGCCAGATAGGTAAGTTCGGCCAGGCTCCTACAGAGCCGGCGCAAGGCCGGGGATGGCGACTAACAGCAGGGAACAGGGAGGATTGCAAGAGGCAGAGGCGGTTCCCTGAGGGCAGCTCTGGCCCTGGGGTTCGCCGCCGCTCCCCCTTGGCACCGGTAGCGCCGGCAGACCAATGATCGTGAAAAAAACCCTGAAGGGTTAAAAATATAGGTTTAGGGGGTAGGGATGACAGCGGATGATACTGTTAACATCACCAAAGAACAGGTAGCCACGGCTACCCCAACCAACACGGGTGAGGAAAAACCTGACCAGGACCTGTCTCTCGGTCCGGAGCAGGCCACCTCAGAACCCGAAGAATTCAAAGAATTGGGGGCCGGATTTGACCAGCTCCCCGACCTTTATGAGGAGAGTCTGAAGCAGTACCAGGAGGGCGAGGTCGTCAGCGGCCGGATTGTGGCGGTGGACAAAGATTACGTCATCGTCGATATCGGCTATAAGTGTGAAGGCCATATCCCCATTCAGGAATTTCTGGATGCCAATGGCGAGAATACCGCCCACGTTGGTGACACCGTTGACGTCCTCCTGGAGCGCCGGGATGATGAAGAAGACATTATCCTGCTCTCCAAGGAAAAGGCTTCCAAAATCAAGGTCTGGGAGGAGATCAGTGCCGCTTACCAGCAGGATGGTGAGATCGAGGGCACGGTGGTGGCCAAGGTCAAGGGCGGTCTGTCGGTGGATTTAGGGGGCGTGAATGCTTTCTTGCCGGGGTCCCAGGTGGACCTGCAACCGGTCCGGAACATCGACAGCCTCATCGGCCAGACCTTTAAATTCAAGATATTAAAATATAATAAGAAACGGCGCAATGTGGTCCTGTCCCGGCGGGTGATTCTGGAAAAAGAGCGGGCCGAACAGAAGGCCGCGACCCTGGCGACCCTGGAAGAAGGCAAGGTCGTCACTGGCACCGTCAAAAATATTACTGACTACGGGGTCTTTGTGGACTTGGGGGGCATTGACGGCCTGCTCCACGTCACCGACATGTCCTGGGGCCGCATTGGTCATCCTTCAGATCTTTTCCATGTGGGTGACACCATTCAGGTCAAGGTCCTGAGTTTTGATCGGGATAATGAGAAGGTTTCCCTTGGCCTGAAACAACTGGTGGAAGATCCCTGGCTGACCGCCGCAGAAAAATACCCCGTGGGTCAGCGGGTGCAGGGGAAAGTGGTCAGTCTCACCGATTACGGCGCCTTTGTGGAGCTGGAACCGGGGGTTGAGGGCCTCATCCACGTCTCGGAGATGTCCTGGACCAAAAAGGTCCGGCACCCCTCCAAGATCGTCAGCATCGGTGATATTGTCGAAGCCCAAGTGTTGGATATCGATACCGCCAAGAAACGCATCTCCCTGAGCATGAAACATGTGGAGCCCAACCCATGGGATGTCATCGGCGAAAAGTATCCGGAAGGCACCATCATCGAGGGCAAGATCAAAAATATCACTGATTTCGGCATCTTTATCGGCATTGACGAAGGTATCGACGGTCT
>CAZARS010000091.1:0-4286 GCA_964487625.1 uncultured Desulfobacca sp. | reverse complement strand
GGACCAAGCGTATTAAGCATCCCTCCGAGGTCTTTAAAAAAGGTCAGGAGGTCCAGGCCAAGGTCCTGAAAATCGACAAGGAAAACGAGCGCTTTTCCCTGGGCATCAAGCAGCTCACGGAAGATCCTTGGAAGACCATCGATCAACGCTATCCCATCGGCAAGACCGTCACCGGTATGGTGACCAATAAGACCGATTTCGGTGTTTTCATCGAACTGGAAGAGGGCATCGAGGGATTGATCCACATCTCCGAGATCAGCCGGGACAAGAACAAGCCTGTGCAGATCGAAGTAGGGGATATGGTTACCGCCAAGGTGATCAATGTGTCCCCCAAAGATCGGAAAATCGGTCTGAGTATCCGCAAATTGGAAACCGACCAGGAGCAATCAGTCTATCGGGATTACCTCCATTCCCGGCAGGAAGCGACGACGCCGTTGGGTGAGCTCTTGCAGGAGAGGTTGGAGGAAAGCGAACTGCTGAAACAGGAAGAGAAAAACTCCTAGCAGGCGCCTGCACCTTGGAATATTGCCAGGAAGCTTTCGGGGTGGGCAGAGAACTGCCCTCCCCCAACGGAGTTTCAGCAACTTGCCCTGGGCGCTTGGCTGCCTGATCGTGACTCTGCCGTAACTATCTGACCTGCCCTGTATTCCTGCTGCCGGTTGGGATATCTCAACCCCCCATCCCGGCACAGCATGAGAACAAGAGGGTTTAAGCATGGCCAAACGGTCGCCGCTGGTCATCTTCCTTTTCCTGGGAGTACTGCTGCTGTTTTTCAGCGGGGTGATTCTCCTCATCCAGGCCGGTCGCGGCAGTCAAGTGAATTTAGTCCGCAGCAATAAAGTCGGCGTGGTGGAAGTCACCGGTGTTATCACCGATGCCAAGACCATCCTCAATAATCTGAAAAAGTTCCGGGAAAGTCCGGCCATCAAGGCCATTGTCCTGCGGGTGAATTCTCCGGGTGGGGCGGTGGGTCCTTCCCAGGAAATCCTGGCCGAGGTGCAGCGGACCCGGCAGGAGAAGAAAGTCGTGGCTTCCCTCGGGACGGTGGCAGCCTCCGGGGGGTATTACATTGCCGCCGGTGCTGATGTCATCATGGCCAATCCCGGCACCCTGACAGGCAGCATCGGCGTGATCATGAACTTTACGAATATCGAGCAGTTAACCCAAAAGTTGGGGGTGGAACTGTTCAACCTGAAGGCCGGCAAGTTTAAGGATGCCGGTTCCCCGACCCGGCCCATGACCCCCCAGGAAAGGGCCTACCTGCAGCAACTCCTCGACAATGTCCATGAGCAATTTATTCTCGACGTGGCCCGGGCCCGCAAGATGCTCCTCCACCAGGTGCGGGAAGTGGCCGACGGCCGGGTATTCACCGGTGAGATGGCCAAAGAGCTGGGGCTCGTGGATCGGTTGGGGAACCTCCCCGACGCCATCGACCTGGCCGGCCAGCTGGCCGGCTTGTCCGGCAAGATCGAGGCCGTTTATCTCCCCAAGGAGCGCTTTTCCTTTTTGCGTCTCTTTCTGGGTGAAGATCCCGAGGAGCTCCTCAACCGTTGGTTCGGACCCTTGGGGGCGGTGCCAGCCTATCTCTTTGTGCCAGGGCAATAGACCGCCCTTGCTAAAGCACACCACTGATCTTCCCTTTGCCCTCCCGTAAGACCTCCGGCGTGTCATCAATGAGCGAGATAATGCTGGAGGGCTCTGGTATGATGATCCCGCCGTCAATGACCAGATCCAGGGGCGGTTTGTAGTATTCAGCAATATCGTAGGGATCGCTCATGATCGTGCCATCGTCCCGGCTGGCGCTGGTGGTGATGATGGGGTGTCCCAACATTTCTACGAGTTTCAGGCAGATGGCATTATCGGGGACCCGGATCCCTGCGGTCTTGCGGCGGGTCAGCATGATCTTGGGGACCAAGCGGCTACCCTCCAGGATAAAGGTATATGGTCCAGGCAGCAGCCGGCGCATGGTTTTATACGCAAAGTTGGAGACTTTGGCGTATTCACTAATATTCTTTAAGTCTGCACAGATAAAGCTAAAGGGTTTGCTCAGGGGCCGTTTTTTCAGCTGATAGATCCTCTCAATGGCCTTTTTATTAAATAAATCGCAGCCGATGCCGTAGCAGGTATCGGTGGGATAGGCAATGACGCCGCCGTCGGCCAAGACCTCGACCACGCGGCGCAAGAGGCGCTCCTGGGGGTTATCAGGATTAATCCGCAGTAAAATAAGCTAATCTCCTTATGGTCTTTTCTTCCTTTTTTTCGGGGAACCGGTAGCTGGGGAGGCTGCCGCTGAACTGTCTTCGGGTGAAGGGGGCGCAGTTACCTTTGGCACGGGCAGGCCAGCCAAGGCAAATTGGCGGTAAACCTGGTCTTTCAGCCAATGGGCATCCCACCACTCCACCGGATTGACAAAGTGGCCATGGATCGCCACGGCGAAATGGAGATGGTCGCCACCCGCCATCCCTGAGGCGCCGGTACGGCCCAGCGTTTCGCCTTTTTGGACCTTCTGCTGTTTGGTCACTTTAATCTCACTGAGGTGACTATAGAGGCTAAAGATACCCAGACCATGATCCAGGACTACGGTATTACCGTAAATGCCCAGATTGCCGGTAAAGACAACTATACCGGTATTGCCAGCCGGCACCTCGGCCCTCTCCAGGGAAGCCAGATCCTGGCCTAGATGCACCTGTTTATCAATCTCCCGGCCCTGATATTTATAGGTCCGATGATCGGCAAAACCGGCCATGGGTTTGCTCCGGGGCAACCGGACAAAAGGGCCCTGCCAGAGGGGTTCGGGTTGACTCTCCCGGCAAAGCTCCAAAATAAACTGGTCGTTACGCAGCCGCTCCTGCTGGTTCACCTGGAGAAAGATGGCCAGGGGATCGCTGAGCTTCTTAAATTCCGGGTTCATTTCCTGAAACTCAGCCAGTTTCTGCTGCAAAAAGGCATCGCTGATATTCAGAGTATCCGACCGCCAGCGCCGTGGTTTGAGGCGATACAGGAGCTTGGCGCGCATCGTCGTTCCGCTCAAATCCACGGCCATCAGTTCCAGGGAAAGGGGTTGGGGAAGGTCATAGGGAATGGCAAAAAAGGCGAGGTAATGTCCCGCCTGTTCCCCTTTCACCCGATAGCCCGGGAAAAAGACGCCGTTCACCATCAATCCGGTCTTGGTGACGGGTTTGTTGACGGTATAGGTGACCAGGCCGGTGCCGCCCTGATTGAGGAACTCATTGATGGAGATAAAACTGAGGCGGAGCGGCGTTAAATCAATGGTCAGGGGGCGCACCAGTTCGGCACGATTCCCCCGGAACCAGCCCATAAGGGCGAAATCCCGGACCTCTACATGCAATTCCGCCGGTCCTTCTTGGAAGCCCCAGGCCTTGGTGTCAATCTCGAAGGTAAGCTGGACCTGGTGTTCCTGCCCGCCTCGTCCCAGACGTCGGCCCGGAAAGCTTTGGGAAAGGATTTCCTTCTGTTGCTCGCCCTGCCGCAACCAGACCTTTACCTGGCTAAGGCCGCTTTTCTCATCACTGAGGGCGAGGGTAAACTGCTGCTTGGGCCCCAGGAGGCTGGCTTCCGGCTCCAAACGGATGATCGGCGCCGTGAAATCAAACCAGGTCCGCGTCAGCCAGATGAGACCGCCCACTAGAATCAGGCAAATTACCCCGAGAAACAGAATCGTGGAGAGGTAACTGCCGAATTTCCCGAGTCGAGTTTTCCGAGAGATGGCTTTCTCCTCCCTTGCATGCTTGGAAATACAGGGTTAGTTGGGCTAGAGGTTATTTATTGAAATAATAAGGAAAGTGGTATCCTTCGGTTGCATCCGTGGCCACCGACCGCCCACTGGGGTTTTTCCAGCCAAGGCTTTCCTTTTTCCTGATTAGCTATCCCATCCCTTTACTCTTGCCTGACCTGCGACAAGGCAAAAGGCCGCAGCTTCACGGCGTATTCCCGCACCTTCGCCATGGCCTCAGCCACATCGAGGGTAAGGAGTTGGCGGTCCTGCAGAACGAGTTGGCCAGCAATGAAGACGGTGTGTACATCGCCACCCCGGGCTGCGTAGACGATCTGGGAATAGGGATTATAGAGGGGGACCAGATGGGGTTGATTGCCGTCCAGGATGATGAAGTCAGCCTTTTTGCCCGGTTCCAGGGAACCCAGGCGGTCACCGAGATTGAGGACAGGCGCGCCCCCACAGGTGGCCAGCGCCAAGACCTGCTTGGCCGGCAGGACGCTGGGGTTGAGGTGGGCTACCTTGTGCAGTTTGGCGGCGGTGTCCATTTCTT
>CAZARS010000090.1:3661-10832 GCA_964487625.1 uncultured Desulfobacca sp. | reverse complement strand
TCTGCGGCATCTGCCCCTGGATGCACCACACGGCCTCCAACAAGGCAGTGGACGGCTGTTTCAATGCCCAGGTGCCACCCACCGGTTGGAAGCTTCGGGAGCTGATGCAGGTCATGGCCCAGATCAACGACAAGATTCTGCACTTCTTCTTCCTGGCCGCGCCCGACTTTGTCCTGGGCGCCGGGGCCGACTACAAAGTGCGCAACGTCCTGGGCATCGTCCAGGCCGCGCCGGAGTTGGCCACCCAGGTGGTGAAGATGCGCCAGATGGGCCAGATGATGATCGAAAAATTCGCCGGCAAGGTCATCCACCCCATCGTGGTGGTGCCCGGCGGTTTTGCCAAGCCCATGCGGGAGGATGAACGCCAGGAGATGCTGGCCAAGAGCCGGGAGCAACTGGAATTCGCCCGCTTCTGCATCGACTTTGCCAAAAAGAATATCTTCTCTAACCTGGATGAGGCAACCCTGAAGCTGGGCGAGATTAAAACCGGCTTCCTGGGCACCGTCAAACCCGAAGACGGCTCTCTCACCCTCTTCGACGGCATCTTGCGCCTTATGAAGCCCGATGGCAGCTACCAAGATTTCACCTATCAACAGTATGTGGACTTCTTGGGCGAGCACATCGAAGACTGGTCTTATTGCAAGTTCCCCTACGCGCGGGTCTGGAACGAAGGCTTCTCCATGGACCTGAAGCAGCCCAAGGGGATCTACCGGGTCAACACCCTGGCCCGGCTCAATGTCTGCGATAAGATCAACACGCCTTACGCCCAGGCTGAATTGGAGGAATTCCGGGCCAAATTCGGGCGGCCGGCCCAATCCACCATGCTCTACCATTGGGCCCGCCTCATTGAGCTGGTCTACGCCTGTGAACGGGTCATCGAATTGTTGGAAGATGAGACCATCACCGATCCCCATGTCCGCAACGAGGTAACTCCCCAGGCCGGCCGGGGCATCGGCTGCGTGGAAGCCCCCCGGGGGACCCTCATCCATGACTACTCCACCGATGACAACGGGTGCATCACCCGGGCCAACCTCATCGTCGGCACCACCCATAACGTGGCCCCCATGAACATGAGCATCCGAGCCGCAGCCGACGCGGTCATCAGCAAAGGAGTGATTACGGAGGAAGCCCTCAACAAGGTGGAAATGGCGGTACGCGCCTACGACCCGTGACTGAGCTGCGCCACCCACCGCCTGGATGGCGGTCGCATGGTCGAGATCGAGGTCTATGACGCCCAGGGCAACCTGGTGACCACGGCCCGGTAAAAATTATTTACGGGAGGGCATAGGCTTGGCAGCCTATGCCCTCATCATCCCTCATCAGCAACCAACAACCAGAGAGAAAAGCTTTCTCTTCGCCATACAGTCCTCATATCCCTAACCTCTAACCTTCATAACCTCTCCTCGGTTATGTGCCCCTGGGGCGGACCTCAACAAGGCCCGCCCCTATTTTTTGGCAAAAATAGGACGCTTGCTGGTTCCAGAGGTATGCTGGCACCGGCCGAGGCTGGGCCTCTCCACGAGCTCCGTTCAAATCGTCTAAGACAATGGAGGGGGGAGCAAAAATGGCTGGTCGGGACGGGCGGATTTGAACCGCCGACCTCCTGCTCCCAAGGCAGGCGCGCTAACCAGGCTGCGCTACGTCCCGAGTATCGGTAGGCTGAAAGAGCGAGGGGTTCTGGCGCAATAATGCCGCCAAGGTGTCGTGTAATTGGCGAAGAGCCCGGGCCCGATGGCTGATGCGGTTTTTCACTGCCAGGCCGACTTCCGCCATGGTGGCCTGATAATCCGGCACCCAGAAGACCGGGTCATAACCGAAGCCGCCCTCTCCTTGGGGCTTATCATGGATCAGGCCTTCGCAGGTTCCCCGGGCCAAAACGGTGTGGCCGTTGGGAAAGGCCACCACGATGCAGCAAACGAAGCGCGCCGTGCGTTGCGGCCGCGGCACTCCGGCCAATTCCTCAAGGAGCTTCTCATAATTCTCCTGATCGCTGGGTCGGGCTGAGGCGGTGCGCTCAGCCGCATATCGGGCCGAATGCACGCCCGGTCGGCCGCCCAGGGCATCAACCTCCAGACCCGAGTCATCGGCCAGGGCCGGGAGGCCGGTATACCGGGCTACGGCCATGGCCTTTTTAGTGGCATTGGCAGCAAAGGTATCGCCGTCTTCCACCACTTCGGGGCAGTCGGGATAATCCGCCAGGGTTTTGATGGTCAGACCCAGATCCGCCAGGAGGTTGGCCAACTCCCGGATCTTGCCCTGATTGCGGGTGGCAATCACCAAGGTAGGGCGAGCCATGTCCGGATGGCCTCTTCCTGGGCCTGGCGCAAACGGGCCAGGGCGCTTTGAGCCTGTTCCAACATTGCCGTCAAGAGGGTGATGGGAAAGGCTCCCTTCTCCCCCGTGGCCTGTACTTCTACCAGTTCACCTCGCCCGGTCACGACAAAATTGGCATCCACCTCGGCTCGGGAGTCCTCTTGATAGTCCAGATCCACCAGGATGCGGTCGTGGACCCGGCCGACGCTGACGGCCACGACCTGATCCAAGATGGGCAGGCTGTCCAGTTCTTCCCGGCGCTGCAGGAGTGCCAAGGCCTCGCACAACGCCACGAAAGCTCCGGTAATGGCGGCAGTGCGGGTGCCGCCATCGGCCTGCAGCACGTCACAATCCAGGATGATGCTGCGTTCGCCCAATGCGGTGAGATCCACCACGGCCCGCAGGGAACGCCCGATGAGTCGCTGGATTTCCTGGGTGCGCCCCGGTAGCCGCCCGGTGCTGGCTGCCCGGGGCCGCCGGGTGTGGGTGGCCCGGGGCAGCATATCATATTCCGCGGTTATCCAACCTTGCCCGGTATTCTGCAAAAAGGCCGGTACCCGCTCCTCCACGCTGGCTGTACAGAGCACCCACGTACGCCCCAGGGTAATAAGGGCCGAACCTTCGGCCTGGGGCAAATAATGTGGGGTGATGGTTACTGGGCGCAGTTCCTCGGGCCCGCGCCCATCGGACCGGTGCACCGTGGTGGTCATGGTTTCATGGTTTTAGGGATTGGCGGACGGTGTCGTTCACCAACTTAAAGGTATCTTCAAAATTGGTGGTGGAGATGCGGCCGATCTCGATGAATTTGACCATGATTTCTTTAGTCACCTTCAGGATCAACTCTTCCCGCTCTGACAAACCACCCTCTTTGGCTTTGCCGCCCCCCATGGCAACCTCCTTCCCCTAAGGCCGGGCTTTCTGATATGATATGAAGGAAGCCCGGGGCAAATAAAACCCGCCGGTCTGAAGAAGGCCGCCACAAGACCGGCGGGCCGGTTAAGAAGAACCGGATCACAGCCCTCCTTAGGTTTTTAGTGTAGAGAATTTTCCGGCGGTTGGCAAGGGTAATTCCATGCAACGCATCACGGTTCTCCCGCCCGAAGTGGCCGGTAAGATTGCGGCTGGCGAAGTCATCACGCGACCGGCTGCAGTAGTCAAGGAACTGGTGGAAAACGCCCTGGCCGGCAAGGCCCGCACCATCCAGGTCGAGGTGGTGGATGGAGGTTGCCGGCGGCTGCGGGTGTGCGACGACGGCTGTGGCATGTGGCCAGAGGAGGCCCCCTTGGCCTTGCTGCGCCACGCCACCAGCAAGTTGCGGCAGGATGACGATCTATTGCACTTGACCACCATGGGGTTTCGGGGCGAGGCTTTGCCCAGCATAGCGGCGGTGGCCCGGTTGGAGCTGTGCACCCGCAGCCCTGACCGTGACCTGGGCTGCCGTTTATGGGTCGAAGGAGGCGTCCTGCGGGAGCAGGTACCCTGGGCCGGTCCAGCGGGCACCCAGGTCACGGTGATGGATCTGTTCTACAACACCCCGGCCCGCCGCAAATTTCTCCGCAGTCAGGCTGCCGAACAGGGTCAGATCTTGGAATTGCTGCGCCACCTGGCCTTGGGCTATCCGGAAATCCATTTTCTGGTCCAAGCCCAGGGGAAAAATGTCCTGCAGGTGCCGGCCCAGAGGGACCTGCGGGAGCGGCTGGCTGCGGTCTTGGGGCTTGATTGGGCAGAAGTAATGCTCAAGGTCGACTACGAGGGGGGAGAGCTGCAGCTGCGCGGTCTGATCTCCCCCCCAGATCACCATCAGGCCAGCGCCCGGCAGCAATACTTGTTCGTCAACCGCCGTATGGTCAATGATCGTCTGCTCGCCGGGGCCCTGCGGCAGGCTTATCAGGGACTGCTTCCCAAGGGCAGGCACCCCGTCATTCTCCTGGAGGTGACGATGCCTCCGGAGTTGGTTGATGTCAACGTCCATCCCGCCAAAGCCGAAATCCGTTTCAAAGATAGCCAACGGGTCTATGCCGCGGTTTTGACCGCCATTCGCCAGGCTCTGGAGCCCACCCAACGGCCAGGCCGCCAGGAGTTTGCCAGCCATTGGACGGCGGCGCCTCTGAACCGCGTCCAAGAGGCCAGCCCAGCGCTCTTGTTCTCGGAACTACCCCCCTTACCGGTAAAGCCGCAGCCCGCGCCGGCATTCCCTGTTCCCCCGGCAGCCCCCCCAGGCGAGCCGGAGGTGGTGCCCCTCGGCCCCACCTGGCGCTTTGCCGAGCTGCCCATCTTGGGACAGCTACATGACAGCTATATCCTGGCCCAGACGCCGGAGGGCCTACTCTTGATTGATCAACACGCGGCCCATGAACGGGTCCTGTTTGAACAGATATCCCAGGAAAAGGCGGAGCCCACCGCCCGCCAGAACCTGCTGTTTCCCGTCACCGTGGAGCTGGCCCCAACCCTGGCTGCCTGGGTAGAGGCGAATCTGACCACCCTCCAGGAAGTTGGCCTGGAGTTGGAAGTCTTTGGCGGTACCACCTTCATCGTTCGCGGCGTCCCTGCATACTTGGCCCACCTGGATGTGGCCACCCTGGTGCCCGGCCTCATTGCCGATCTGGCCCCCGTACCCCGGGAAGACGAAAGCTCCCTCCGGACTCGCTTATACCTAACCCTAGCCTGCCGGGGGGCCATTAAAGCTGGCCAACGTCTCAACCACAGCGAGATGCACCATCTACTCCAGCAGTTGGACGCCCTCAAGACTTCCTCCCACTGCCCTCACGGCCGTCCCCTCTGGCGTCTGTTGAGCCTAACGGAAATCCGTCAAAACTTTCGTCGCCCCAAATGAAGCGGCGCTGGCGGGTGAGAACAATCCAGGTCCGCCACTGGCCTGGTTCGCCCCCAGAACTTTTGCATACCAAGGGGAGAGGGGGCAAAGCATACACAGCCACTTGCAGGTGACTCGGTTTAACATTGCCCGGGCAGGTAGGCGAGGCTTGGTATGAGGCGAGGTAAAGGGGAGTGGGGAGGGGGCCGTAACCTCAGGCCCCCTCCCGGTTTACGTTTTGCCAACTGCTTATACTGACCGTAAGAACTCTTTCACCAGCCTATCCCAGCCCAATTCCGGGCATTGGCCGATGACATCGTCCACGAGCCCACCGCCGGCCTGCAGGGTGGCACCCACGGCGGGATCCAGCATCTCCAGGAGGCGGCTGGTTTCTGCTTCGATCCACTGGGTCGCCTCCTGGCCGGTATAGAGGTTATCCAGATCTTGGGGCAGATGGGTGGGAGCCACCACACAGAGCCAACCCTCGCCATAGGGATCGTCATGGGCCAACCGGGGGTGGCGGAGCACGTCTTTATTGACCTTCTCAATGACTCCCCGCACCGGTGCCAGGACGCCAGCCTGGGCGCTTTGGCGGGCGATGGCCAGGGACACCTTATCTCGCCGGACTTCCTCGCCGATCCGGGGTAGCCGGATCTCATCGCTGGCCCCGAAGAGTTTCTGGGAGAAATCGTCCATACCGATGCGTACCCGGCCGCCGCTCTCCTGGAGCACCCAGGTATGGCCCCGGTGCAGGAAGCGGGAAGTGGGGACTTTGATCCCAAAGACCTCTTCCAGGTGTTCCACCAGCTTTTCCAATTGCACGGCCACGCCTTCAAAGGTCTGGAAGCCGCTGGTTGGCACCGGCATCCCTTGCAGGAGGAGATTGATGGCTTCCTGCAGGAAATGGCGAGGCAAGAAGGCGGTGCCCGGACGCAGCCGGTCACTCACCACTGCCGTGGCTGTGATCAGACCGTCGGGACTCTTGGTGTGGAGACGCTCGCCGCCGCGAATCCCCAGGCGCTGGGCATCGGCCGGGCTGATTTCAATGATTACCTCCGGTTCGCTCTTGCCCTCAAAGGTATACGTGTAGGTACGGGGCACGGTGCGATGCGACCGATAAGCCGCCCCGGTGGTCAGGAGGATCGGATACTCGGCATCGGTGGCCACTGCCAACCGGCGCAGGTTGGCCATGAGGGTGTCCACGGCATCCACGAAATCACCAGGGGAGTTGGCCGCCAAGGACTGGTAGAGGAGCCTCGCCGGTTCGATACCTGCTTCCGCTAACATGCCTTGGACTTGTTCCACGGCCCATTGGGCACAGGTGTTGCCGTGTTGGGATTTGCAGTTATCCTGGGGGCAACCCATGACCATGACCCCAGCCGCCCCAGCGTTAAAGGCTTGGAGGAGATAGTTGGGATCCACCTTGCCGGCACAAGGCACCTTGATGGGGGTGAAGCCCAACGGCAAGGCGGCATCATGCAGCTTGACGGCATTCTCATAGGCCTCCCAGGCTGAGTTGCGGCACATGAAGGCCACTACCCGGGGGCTCAGAGAGGTATCCAGGCTGGCCAGCAGGGCGCCGATCTGTTGATCGGTGTAATTCAGCACCTGAATGGCGTCCTGGGGGCAGGCACTGGCACAGATGCCACAAGCTTGGCAGGCCGCTTCATTAATAATGGCCCGGTTGTCCCAGGTAATGGCGCCGTGGGGGCACAGGCGGTAGCAGGTGAGACAGAAAACGCATTTCCCCCGATCCACGGTGGCCCGGCCCAAGGGTGCCAGGAGCTCCCCTTGGCCCAACAGATCCCGGACCTCTTTCAGGGCTGCGGCCACATCCGCAATGGTTTCATCCTGGCCCATGATCCCCCGGGCCGGTCCGATGACATAGATGCCCCGGCGGGGCGTCAGGACCGGTTGGTGGTGGACGTTGCCCGTCTGCAGATAGCCATTGCCGCCAGCGGGCAAACGCAGTAGCTCAGCCAACCGGGCATTGGCCGGACAGGCCTGGTAACATTCGTCATAAACCAACAGACCGACCTTGAGGCC
>CAZARS010000090.1:0-3651 GCA_964487625.1 uncultured Desulfobacca sp. | reverse complement strand
TTCCCGGATTGAGGGCTCTAGGAACGAAACCAGCAGGCCGTCAGCCTGGGGCTGAATCTCGGGGGCCTCATCCAGTTTCATGGTGAGCAGGCCAGCATCATGGGCTTCTTTGATGAGCCTTTGCAGGCCTGGACCGGCCACTTTAGCGCTGCCCATGAGGAGGGAGACCTGGCTGCCCGCGACCAAGAGTTTGGTTGCGGCCCGCAGAGCCCGCTCCAGGGCCAGGGGGTGACTTTCCCAAGCCAGGCCCAACATGATGGCGATGCTGGCCGGAACCTGGGAATCACTGACCAGCTTCTCTTCCAAACCGGCCAGGGAGATCACCTGAGGATGGGAAGGGATGCCATAAGCCTGGAGATCCTCTTGGGCATGGAGTTCTGGTGCCAACACCATGGCGCCAACCTGGACCGTAAGACAAGCTTCTGGGGTATCCAGGCGCACCTGGAAATTACCGGCCACCCCGTTTACCTCCCGCAATCTGGCAGACAGGTGGGTTTGAATGTTGGCATGATGCGTCACCTGTTGGATTAGGATGTCTTTGGCCTCGCCGCCATACTCCCAGGCCACCGGGCGTAGTTCGGCATGGGGAGCGGCCAACACTACCTGATAGCCAGCCTTGGCCAGCTCTAGAGCCGCCTGTAAGGCTGCCCCGGAATCACCCCAGACCAGGACTTGGCGGCTGACACTAAGCTTCCGGGTGGCGATGGGTTGACTGAGACTGGCTTGCACCGCCGCCTGTCGGATGATGTCCAGACTCTTAGCCGCCCGCTGGTCAGGATCAGGTTGGTCCAAGGCCGGGGTCAGGTCCACGGGCAGGAGTTGTTCGGGGTTGAGCTGCATTTCCCCCACCAGCAGTCTGGCGATGTCTGCGCCCCGCAGCCCAGGATCCTGGGCCACCAGAAGCACCGGTCGCGGGTCAGGCGTCTGCCCGAGAAAACCCCGGACCTGCTCGGCGTGTTCCTGGAGGGGACGGGCTGTATCCATGGACAACACCCGGCAATGGGGCAGGCTGGCTACTGCCTGGAAAAAACTGTGCGGATCGAGCCCGGCCCGGCTTAACTCTGGGCCGTGCAGAAACAGGATATTTAACGGTTTCAGGGTTTCTGAGAGATTCATGGCCTTGCCTCCGGTCGAAAAAGTGGTCAGGGAGCAGTAGTCAGGGGCCAGTGATTCATGGTCAGGGAGGAGGGACCTCAGAGCAAAACAATAACCCTTGACCCTTGATCTTCACCTTTGACCTTGCTGCCGCTCACCTCAAAAGGTTGACGTTCTTGCTTCAAGGTAGTCCCGCACCCTTTGGACCGATTGCGTTGCTTGGGCAATGCACTCCAGGATGCTTTGCGGACCAGTGGCGGTGCCGGCCAGGAAGATGCCCCGGTTCTCGGGCTCGGCTGCCAAACCATCCTTGAGGAAGCCGTCCGGGGTCAGTTCCAGGTTCAACATCGCCGCCAACTTGGGATTATCCACGCCCGGCCAGATGCCCACCGTCAGAACCAGGAGGTCCACCACCCGATAAAGACCCTGACCCGTTTCCTCGTCCAGGAAGCGCAGGCGCAGGCTGCCGTCGGCCGTGGCCATGAGGTCGCCGGGCAGAGCCCGGATCAGTTCGATCTCCTGCCGCACTGCTTCTTCAAAGGCCTGGGGATCGGGTCCGACGTTCTGCAGGTCCATATAAAAGGTGGTTATCTGACACTCTGGCCAACGGTGGCGCACCAGGCGGGCCAGACGCAGGCCATAGGCACAGCAGACTCGGGAACAGTAAGGATGTTCCTGGTCCCGGCTGCCCACGCACTGGATAAAAGCCAGGTGGCGCACCGGCCTCCCATCGCTGGGCCGCACCAACCTGCCGCCTTCCTTCATCATCTCCTCCAGCTCCCAGCCGGTGATGATGTTCGGGAGATCATAATTGGTATAATCGCCCCGGCAGGGGGGTGAGGCTGGTTGAAAGCCGGTGGCCACGATGAGACTCCGAGTGTGCAGCTGCTGTTGGGTTCCAGGCCGGGTCAGATCAATGGCTTGCGTGGGGCAGACCTCCTGGCAACGGGTGCAAGACTGATCCTGGAAGTAGCGGCACAGGACCGGGTTCACGGCGTAGCGGGGGTGATTTTCCGCCGAGGCCGTGCTGAGGACCGCCCCTGGCACCGGGCAGGCTTCCAGACAGAGGCCGCAATTGGTGCATAACTGCGGGTCAATCACCCGGGGCTGGGTTTCTAGGGTCAGCTGCCAACCCCCATTACTGGGCTGGCTGCCCACCACCTCGGTCTGGGCCATGAGGGTGATACCCGGCGCCCCCATGAGATCCCGCAACCCCTGTTCCACCCGGCAGGCGCCGCACTTCTGACAGGCATCAGTGGCTTTGCAGCCGAAGGTGGCCGCCTTGCCGCCGAAGAAGGGGCTTTTTTCCACCAAGATTGCTTCCAGACCAGCTCTGCTCAACTCCAAGGCAGCCGTGATACCGGTGATCCCGCCACCCAGAATGACTACCGGCTTCATATTTATCTTCTCCATGGGTGTCTAGCATGAGTTTCGAGTTTCGAGTTCCGAGTTCCGAGTTCCGAGTTGTTAATTAATGGTCTCTGACCACTTCTTATAACGGCTCGGCCATAGTTCTCTGCAGTGAGGCGTTTTATAGTCCGGCTTGATCCAAAATGGCGGCCATGAGCTCAACTTTGCCCCGGGCCTTCAAGTAGACACCATCGGCCAGGTTCTTGGCCTTAATTCCTTTCAGGAGTTGCGCGGCCAGGGTCGCCCCCTTCTTTTCCACTGCAGCGGGGTCGTCGGCCTTAAGCTCCTGGGCCACGGCCACAGGCAAGGAATAGACCTTGCGGAGCTTGCCTTCCAGGGCCTGCTCCACTTCCGCCACCTTGGGGACCTTCACCGTGGCGATGAGCTTGACCTCTGTTGTCGGCAGTTTCTGCCGGAACTCTTGGAGCTTGTTGAGATCATAGACAGGCGTTGTGATTAGAAAATCAACACCTGCTGTGGTTTTTTTCTTCACTTTCAAGAGCTGCGGGCTCAGCGGGTCAGCCTCGGGGATGGCCACCGCGCCCAGATAAAACCGGGGGGCACCCTGTAAGGCATTGCCCGCACTGTCGTATCCCGCCATCATACCCTTGGCTATTTGCAATAACTGGACCGAATCCGCGTCGTAGACCGGTTTAGCATCGGGGTGGTCACCCTGGTTGACAAAATCGCCGCTGATGATCAGGACGTTTTCCACTCCCAGGGCTGCGGCCCCCAGTAACTCGCTTTCCAGGGCCAGGCGATTGCGGTCCCGGCAGGTCAGATGGATCAGGGGTTCAGCCCCGGCGGCCTTCACCAACTGGGCCGCAGCCACCGGCGACAGCCGCATCTTGGCATGCTCATTATCCGGTATGCTGAAAGCGGTGACCCGGCCGTTGAGCGACTTGACGGGCGCCAGCATGGCTTCGGCGTCAATGCCCTTGGGAGGTTTAATCTCCACAATAATGGGAAACTTCCCGCCTGCTAAAGCTTCCTGGAGTTTACTCATGGCCGCCGTATCTCCTCTTGTAAGCCGGGTGGATGATGACACCCGGAGTGGTGGTCCGAGAATGGGGGTGGAGTGGCAGGATCGGATCAATGAGGTCCAGGCGTCCCTGCCGCTCCAGCCGCTCGTAAATGGCACACCAG
>CAZARS010000089.1:4722-11228 GCA_964487625.1 uncultured Desulfobacca sp. | reverse complement strand
CGGCCCTGGCAGGCCGCGGCCAGCTGCTGCACTTCCTCCGGGGTGAGGTAGGGGATCAAGGCCAGGTGCCGGGGCACCAGCCCGGCGCAACTTACCAGGGCTTTGTGCATCTTGTCCTATTGGTTGTCGGGTTGGCGGACCGGAGGCCGCAGGCGTCCGAAGCCCTCGCTTGTGCCCATGTGTGGTTTCCGTAAATCAGACAACTAATACTTGTGCTAATCCTTGATCATTGGCGACTGATTCAATGTACTTCACGAATCGCCGTGTGCGGAACCCTCGGCACGGTGGTATGAGAGGAGGGGGCCGCAAGACCCCCCTCTACTCGATAGAGCCATGGAGCTTTATCCTGAAGGTTCTATTTGATTTCACATACACCCCCCACCTGGTCCCAAGGAGCCGGCACCGCAGCACCCCCCTGAGCCCCGGCGGCGTTTTTTCAGGGTGTTCAGGTCGCCGCCCTGGTAAATGACCTCTAACCCCTGCTCGATGAAACCTTCCATGGGGACGGGCATGATGCCGTGGCGTTCCAGGACTTCCTGGGGCGAGGGGCCCAAAGCGCTGACCAGGACGGCCCGGCAGTCGTGGAGAATGGTGGCCAAAGTTTCCCACCGCTGGGCGCCGCCCCCCGGCGGCGGGGCCGGGCGCACCTCCACCATTTGAAAGCCGCTGCCGTTGGGGCCATAGATCTGGAAGTGGGTGGCCTCGCCCAGGTGCTGGTTCACCAAGATGCCCTCCCGGCTGGCCACGGCCACATATGGCCGGGTTGCAGAGGCCGGGGCCTGACTGGCGCAGGCCACTAAGCAGGAGCGTAGCTCGTCGGTGCGATCTGCTCCCAAAAGCCCCACAGCATCGGCCCGGCAGCGGGTGCAGTGGCGCATCTGGGGCAGATACCGCTCGGCCTCGGCCTGGATGGCTGCCATCTGGGCCGGCGTCGGCTCGGCAATCTCGGCAAAGGGCGTCCCAGCGGTAGGATACAGGGGCATACAGTTGAGGATATCCACGCCCCGGTCGGCCATGGCTGCGGCGACAGCCGGGATATGCTCATCGTTGACGCCGGGGATAACGATGGTATTGACCTTGACGACGATATCTCGGGCCTTTAGCCCATCGATGGCCGCCAGCTGCCGGGACAGGAGGTGCCCGGCCGCGGCCGCACCTCGATAGATCACCTTGCCATCCCGCACCCAGGCATAGATTTTCTGGCCGATGTCCGGATCCACGGCGTTGACGGTTAAGGAGACGTGGGAGACGCTTAGCTCTGCCAGTTCATCCAGGTAGGGCGGCAGGCCCAAGCCGTTGCTGGCCAGGCAGAGGAGGAGCTCGGGAAACTCCTGCCGTACCCGGCGCAGGGTTTCCAGAGTCTGCTGGGGGTTAGCAAAAGGGTCTCCCGGCCCGGCAATGCCGGCCACCGTAATCCGGGGTTCCACGGTCAAGATCTGCTGCAGGTAGGCTACCGCCTGGACCGGGGGCAAAACGGTGCTGGTGACGCCGGGCCGACTCTCGTTGACACAGTCATATTTGCGGTTGCAGAAATTGCAGAGAATATTGCACTTGGGAGCCACCGGCAGGTGCACCCGACCGCAGCTTCCCTTGGCGGCAACGTTGAAACAAGGATGGCGGGTGACGTCCAACATGACGAAGTCCTCAAGAAAAAATGGTTAGTAGCCAGTGGTTCGTTCGAGGTTGCTGGTTGTTAGGGTAGACAATACTGGAGTTAAAGTACCTCTTACCCAGCCCCCCCTGCCGATTCCGCTTATCGCTATAAATAGCCATAGCCGATAGGGGAGTCGGCCTGTTTTTTGGCCAAAATGGCGTTAATGACCCGATCAAGCAACTGCTGGGCGCCCCGGTAGCCCAGGTGGAGGAGGCGCTGGCCGCCGAAGCGGTCGTGGATGGGAAATCCCACCCGGATGAGGGGGATCTGCCAGCGTTGGGCCAGATGGTAGCCCTTGCTGTGGCCGATTAACAAGTCCGGCGCCAGGTTCTGGGCTTCCTGGGCGATGTCGAAGAAATCCACCCCACCCCGCACCTCTGGAAACTCGGGAAGGAGATCGGCGGTGACCGCAGCGATGGCGGCCTTGAGGCGTCCAGTATCGCCGCCGGAGGCGCACAGGACCGGCTGGACGCCGATTTCTGCCAGGAAGGCGGTGAGACCGACCACTAGATCCTCCTCGCCGTAAACCACGGCCCGCTTGCCGAAGACATACTTGTGGCCGTCCACCATGGCGTCCAGGAGGCGGCCCCGCTCCAGGGCGTGAGACCGGGGCGTTTCCCGGCTGGAGAGCATCTCCAGCAGACTAAAAAGCAGATCCGTTTCCCGCAGGCCGAGGGGCAGGCCGAGCTGATAGAGTTTGACGCCGAAGCGTTCAGCCAATAGCCGGCCGGCGGTGTCCTGGCCTTTGAGGGTGGCGCCGCATTCGATGGTAGCCTGAGAACCGCCCATGGCCGCAATCTCAGCCAGGGGAGTCCCCCCGGCGGGAATCTTGCTGTAGGTGTTCTCTTGGGGGCCATCCAGGGTCTCGGAGATATCGGGCAGGAGGATGCCCCTGAGACCGAAGTCGTCCAGGATTTCCTTGAGGTAACGGATATCCGCCGGCGAGACCAGGCCGGGGAGCAGGTTCACGGCGGCTGTGGACGGGCTGACCTGGGCCAACTGGTCCACCAAGGCCCGCACGGCCCGATGAAACCCCTCCATGTGCGTGCCCTGGTAACTGGGCGACGACACCATGACGATGGGGGGCAGAGGGGTGCTGTCGCCGCTGGCGGCATATTCCTGCTGAAACTCTTTGACGAAGCGAGGCACATCATCGCCGATGGTTTCAGTGAGGCAGGTGGTGGCCACGCCGATGATCCGGGGATTATACTTGCACAGGACGTTGAGCAGGCCCTGTTTCAGGTTAGGGCCACCGCCATAAATGGCGTGTTTTTCCCCCAATGAGGAGGAGGCGATATCCATGGGCTCCCGGAAGTGGCTGATGATATACCGCCGCATATAGGTGGCGCAGCCCTGGGAGCCATGCAGAAACGGTATTGCCCCCTCCACACCCCGGAAGGCCAGGCAGGCGCCTAAGGGCGTGCATAGTTTACAGGCATTGGTGGTGGAGACATAGGGCACCGACGCCGGCTTGGCCCTTTTGTGAGCAGATCTGGTCGCACTCATGATCTGGAGCCCTCCACTGCCGGGGCTGTGGCCGGCGCCAAGGCCGGCTGGCGACGGGGCAGGAAGCGCCAGACCGGGCTCATGACCGTGGTATAGACTTCTTTGGCAAAGTTCAGCATCCCCACAAAGCCCTCCAGGGGTTCCTTGCGCTCATGGTTATGGTCGCAGAAGCCGACGCCCAACTTATAGGCGATGGGGCGCTCTTTGACGCCGCCCACAAAGATGTCCACTTCCTGCTCCTGGAGAAAGGTGCTGAGCTCCAGGGGGTTGGAGTCGTCTACGATGATGGTGCCGTCGTCGCAGATTTCTGCCAACTCCTGGTAGTCCTCAGTGGTGCCGGTCTGGGAGCCCACCAGCACCACCTGCATCTCCAGGAGGCGGAAGGCCTTGATAAGGGAGAAGGCCTTGAAGGCACCGCCCACGTAGATGGCCGCTTTTTTGCCCCGGAGGGCCTGGCGGTACTGTTGCAGCTGCGGATAGAGGAGGACCAATTCCTCCCGCACCAGATTCTGGGTGCGGGTCATGATCTCCGGCTCCTGGAAGAAGCGGGCCACCTCATAGAGGGATTCGGCCATGTCCTCCACACCAAAATAGGAAACCCGGATGAAAGGGATACCATAGCGCTCCTGCATCATCTTGGCCAGATCCATAGTGGCGCCGGAGCACTGCACCACATTCAGGGCCGCGCCGTGGGCCCGGCGGATGTCCGCCACCCGGCCGTCGCCGGTGACGTTGGCCACCACTTCGATGCCCATCCGCCGGAAATAGTCCCGGATGATCCAGATCTCGCCAGCCAGGTTGAAGTCGCCTAAGATATTGATGCTGTGAGGCGAAATGCCCTCGGTGCTGCCGGTGCCCACCAGTTGGAAGAGAGCCTGGCAGGCGGCGTTGTAGCCGGCCCGCTTGTTGCCCTTAAACCCCTCGGACTGGACCGGGATGACCGGCAGGCCCTTTTCCTGGCTCACCCTCTTGCAAATCCCAGCCAGGTCGTCGCCGATGATGCCGACGATACAGGTGGAGTAGACAAAGGCCGCTTCGGGATGATGGCGGTCGATAAGTTCCACCAAAGCCCGGTAGAGCTTGTCCTCGCCGCCGAAGATGACGTCTTTTTCCTGCAGGTCGGTGGAGAAGCTCAGGCGGTGCAATTCCGGCCCGGAGGACAGGGCACCCCGGATGTCCCAGGTATAGGCGGCGCAACCGATGGGGCCGTGCACCAGGTGCAGGGCATCGGCGATGGGATAGAGCACCACCCGGGAGCCGCAGAAAACGCAGGCCCGCTGGCTGACCGCGCCGGCCAGGCTCTCCTTATTACAAGCAATCTGAAACGGGGCCGTGCCTTTGCGGTGGATCTGGTCGGCCCTTTCCTTGAAAATGAGCGGTTCCATATAGTGTATCCCTCGGGGTTCCGGTTTCTGGTTTCTCGTTTCTGGTGCATGGGTCATGGCCGCCGCAGGCTGGCCCGGCTATTATGGCGATGGGTAAGGTTTTCTGTCGTATGGTCGAGCCGTCGGCTCCCCCCTATAATGTCCACCGCTTTACAACCTCAGAGGAGGGGTGAGGCAAGGCTTTTCTGCCTTGCCGCCCCCAGCCCTCGGCGTGGGCCCACCGAGGGGTTAGGGTTAACAGGAGGAGACATCTATGGCTGAGGAAGAGATTTCTTGACGGCGGTCACGCGCCCCCTTGCCAATCTCCCTTAAATGAGGTATGCCGGTGCGGCCTGGCCCTCAGCCAGGGCATCCAGGATGGCATCAATGGCATCCTCCCCGTCCACCCCTGCATACCAAAAGCCATTGGGGTAAATCACCATAATGGGGCCCTGATCGCAGAGCTTCAAGCAGCCGGTGGTGGAGACCATGACGTTGTCCATGCCCCGATCGGCCAACTCGCTCTCCAAGTAGCCCAACAGCTCCCCGGCGTTCTTGCGGATACATTTGCCTTTGGGCTCCAGACCGCGGAAACTCATACAGACGAAAATATGATGTTCTGGTTTTTCCATGGTTGTCTCTCGCTATGGTCGTTGTATTCCAATTTTTGGTTTCCAGTTTTGAAATACCGGCAGTCACGGACTGCTGAGTCTCTTCTGACCCCTGCCCCCTGGCCCCTTTACATCACCAACTCAAAGCTTTCCTCGGGGGCATTCCGATCCTGGCGGTCCAGGAGGGCGTCCAGGATTTTTTCCAGGAGGCGCAGGCCGCCCCGGTAACCCACCGTGGGGAAGTAGATATGGCCGATGCGGTCCAGGATGGGGAAGCCGAAGCGGACCATAGGGATGTCCTCGTCCCGGGAGATATACTTCAAGTAGGTGTTGCCGATAAGGAGATCCACGGGCTCCTGTTTGATCCACTGGTGCAGCAGGAACATGTCGCCCCCGGCCTGGACTTTCACCGGGTGGGGCACCGTTTTGGTGAGCTCCCGGATGCGGGACTCAAACTTTTTGCCCGGGGTGCCGGTAACGATGTAGATGGGCCACATATCAATATCCACCAAAAACTCCGTCAACGAGAGCAACTGGTCCGGATCGCCGGCCAGGGCCACGGTGCGGCCGAAGAAATACTGGTGCATATCGGTGATGACGTCCAGAAGCCGGCCCCGTTCCAGGTTGAGGGAGTCGGGCACGGCCACCCCGGCGATCTGCCGCAGGGTGTCAATGAACCGGTCGGTGGCCCGCAAGCCAATGGGAAGGTCCAGGATTTCGCAGGGGACCTTGCACTTGGTATCCAGGGCCCGGGCGGCCGGCCCTGAAGCCAGGCGGCCCAAGGCCACCGTGCCCAGGCTGGTGCCGATCCGCTGCAGGTCCGCCACCTTCACCCCGCCGGGCGGGTACATGGCGTAGCGGCCGGTCTGGGGCGTGTTCAGAACGTTGCTGGTATCGGGAAACGTGATGCTGGCAATCCCCAACTCCCCGACAATCCGCTTGATCTCCTCCATATCCGCTGGTTCCACGTACCCGGGGATAATGTTGATGCGGTTTTCTTTGCGACCCTCGGTGGTGGCAAAGTAGTCCACCATGCCCTTCACCATGTTGGCGAAGCCGGTGACATGGGAGCCCACATAGCTGGGGGTGTTGGCATGGATGACATATTTCCCCGGCGGAATCTTGCCTTCATCCCGGGCCTTGGCGATGATCTGGGGGATGTCGTCGCCGATGGTCTCCGACAGACAGGTGGTATGGACGGCGATGACATCCGGTTCATAAATGGTAAAGATGTTGTTAATGGCCTGCACCAGGTTCGCCTGGCCGCCAAACACTGAGGCGCCCTCGGTAAAGGAGCTGGTCCCGGCCATGACCGGCTCTTTGTAATGGCGGGTCAGGGTGCTGCGGCGGTAGGCGCCGCAGCCCTGGGAG
>CAZARS010000089.1:4350-4712 GCA_964487625.1 uncultured Desulfobacca sp. | reverse complement strand
TGGCTGTGGGGCAGGCAGCGATGGATGCCCAAGGCCGCATACATGGCCCCGATGGGCTGACAGGTCTTGGCCGGATTAACCGTCAAGGCCGTGCGTTCGATGATCTCTGCGGTGGTGTGTCGCAATAACATGGCATTTCCTTTGCTTAAACGGGTCAAAGGTCAGTCTTTCGCCAGAGGTTTTTTCTGTAGGGGGCGTTTGCGAACGGCCCCTACAACCTTGTCCCGGCCCTATTCCCACACATAATGGGCGGTCAGT
Source organism: uncultured Desulfobacca sp. (assembly GCA_964487625.1). Taxonomy (GTDB): domain Bacteria; phylum Desulfobacterota; class Desulfobaccia; order Desulfobaccales; family Desulfobaccaceae; genus Desulfobacca. The sequence goes on along the minus strand of CAZARS010000089.1, from coordinate 4,454 downwards.
TCCGGGTGTTCCTGCCAGGGGGCCTTGAGGAACTTCCAGACTTTGCTGTTGACCATCCGGTCAATCTCCCGGTAAAAGTTGATGGCGCCCTGGAATCCGGCATA
>CAZARS010000089.1:0-4326 GCA_964487625.1 uncultured Desulfobacca sp. | reverse complement strand
GGAGCTGCTTCAGAGGCACGCCGCTCTTCTGGATAACGTATTTTTCCTTGATGCCGGCGCAGATAATATCCGGCCGGTAGAGCTCGATGAGCTTTTCCGTTTCATACTGGCTGATGTCATCCACCACCAGGCTGCCGTTGGCCATGGTGGGCATCATGCCCTCGTAGTCCTTGAGTCTGAGATCGACCATGGCCAGGCGGGCCAGATCCTCCTGGGTGATCCTGGGTGAATACCGCTGGGGGTCGGGCTCGACGTGGAGCTCTTCGATATTGCGGCTGTCGGCATCCACTTTGATGCTGGGGAGCACCCGCCGCCCCTCATAGTCGTCCCGGTGGGCAAACTCATATCCGGCAGCGATTGTCTCCATGCCAATCTCGCGGAAGAGTTCCTGGTAATGATGAGCTCGGGAACCGCCGACAAAAAGCATGGCCTTTTTGCCGGCGCAGCGCTCATGGACTTCAGCCCGCGCCGCTTCCACCGCTGGCATCTCCCGGGCGATGACCTCCTCCACCCGGGCCGATAGATCGGGATCGTCGAAATAGGCGGCGATTTTGCGTAGCGACTTGGCGGTGGCCTCGGCTCCGATAAAGTTGACCTTGATCCAGGGGATGCCGAATTTGGTCTCCATCATCTCGGCCACATAGTTGATGGAACGGTGGCACATAATGAGGTTGAGATCCGCGGTGTGGGAGTTGGCAAACTGATCAATGCTGGAGTTGCCGCTGAAGGTGGCCACCAAGGTCAGACCGCACTCCTCGAAGAGCCTCTCGATCTCAAAGGCGTCGCCGCCGATGTTGTATTCCCCTAGAAGATTGATGCGGAACTTCCCCCCCTTGATGGAGTCATCCAACCCCACCACATGAGTGAAGAGGCCGTTGTTGGCGATATGGTGGCCGGCTGACTGGCTGACCCCTTTATAACCCTCGCAGCTGAAGGCAAAGACATTGATGCCCAGCTTTTCTTTCATTTCCCGGCAGACGGCATGGATATCGTCACCGATGAGGCCCACCGGGCAGGTGGCAAAGACCGCTATGGCTTTGGGCTTAAAGAGGTCATAGGCCTCCTGGATGGCCTGGCGCAGCTTTTTTTCGCCGCCGAAGATGATCTGTTCCTCCTGCATGTCCGTGGAGAAACAGTAGGTCATAAAATTAAAGTCATCGGGCCCCGCCGGCCTGGTCTGGTTGCGGCGGGTCAGCCAGGAATAAAAACCGCAGCCGATAGGGCCGTGGGTGATGTTGACGATGTCCCGGGTGGGCCCCAGGACCACGCCCTTGCAGCCTGCGTAGGTGCAGCCCCGCTGGGTGATGATCCCCGGAATGGTCCGGACGTTGGCCAAGATCTCGGGCACGGTGCCGTCCGGGCCCACCTCATTGATCACGATCTGCTTGGCCCGCTTCCGAGCCACCTTGGTGGGGTATTTGGCTAACAGTTCTTTCTTCACCTCCGCCGGTGGCGGCAACATGGTTTCAGAACTGAGGGCTTCGAGAACTTCCGACATGATATATTCTCCGCTTGGATGGTTCGTAATCACTTCCGGTAGAGCGATTTCCCTGGAGCGGACTTCCAGGTCCGCTAAGGTCAGTTAAACCTCATCCAAGACCTGGTCGCCGTTTTCGCCGGTGCGCACCCGGACGGCATCGAAGACGGGCATGACGAAGATCTTGCCGTCCCCGGATTTACCGGTACGGTTGACCTTGATGATGGTCTGGACCGTCTTTTTCACCAAGCGGTCCGGGACCACCACGAAGAAGACCCGCTTGGGGATAAGGCGCTGGCTGGGCCCCAACTGGGCGATGGCCTCTTCGTAGCCCTTTTCGGCCCCCTCCAGGACCGTCAGGTCCACCAGGCCTTTGCCCCGGCCCAGGGCATCACGGGCCGTGATGGAGGAGATACCGGCCTCGGCCAAGGCCTTCTTGGTCTGGTTCATCTTATTGATGCGCACGATGGCCATGATCTCTTTCATGTGACGACCTCCTCGATCTCCCCGGCGGCATTCTCCTTGATGCCGGAACTGATGGTATAGACTTCCTCCACGGGGGAGACGAAAATCTTGCCGTCGCCATAGGCTCCCTTGTCGCCGGTCCGGGCCGCCTTCATGACGGTCTTGATGACGAAGTCTTTGTCCTGGTCCTTCACCACCATAAGCAGGAGCTCCTTGGGAATTTCGTCATAGGTGACCTCGCCGATCTTCAGACCCCGCTGCTTCCCCCGGCCGACCACTGACATTTTTGTCACTGCCGGAAACCCGGCTTCCATAAGGGCGGCCAGGACTGCATCCACCTTCTCCGGCCGCACCACTGATCTGATCATTAACACTTGTCATTCCTCCGTTCTGCTGAGCGTCCTTGCGGCGCTCCAACGATGTTTAGGGAAAAGGGATAAGAAAAAACCTGACCTTTGACTTATTCCCTTTCTGTCTCGCGGCACAGGGTCTAAGGCGGTGGCTGCCGCACCACAGCTGTCTGAGGGCGGCCAAGGTCCAGCCTGCCACCCACAACCAGATTAATACTGCCGCCAAGGTATTCATTGCCATGTTCTGATCCTCCGTCAGCCCGCCAACCCATATTCAATGAGCAGCTTCTCCAGATCGTCGGTGCTCAGGGGTTTGGGGATGACGAACATCTCATTGGCTTCAATCTTCCGGGCCAGAGTCCGGTATTCATCGGCCTGGGGATGAGTCGGGTCGTAATCAATGACCGTTTTGCGGTTGATTTCGGCCCGCTGCACGATGTTGTCCCGGGGCACGAAATGGATCATCTGGGTACCCAGACGGGCGGCCAGCGCCTCGATCATCTCTTTTTCGTTGTCCACCTTGCGGCTGTTGCAGATGAGGCCGCCCAGGCGGACGCCGCCGGCCTCGGCGAACTTGACGATCCCTTTGCAGATGTTGTTGGCCGCATACATGGCCATCATCTCGCCGGAGACGACGATGTAGATCTCCTGGGCCTTGCCCTCCCGGATGGGCATGGCAAAACCCCCGCAGACTACGTCGCCCAGGACGTCATAGAAGACATAGTCCAGATTTTCCGTGCTGGCATAGGCCCCCAACTGCTCCAAGAGGTTAATAGAAGTGATGATGCCCCGACCGGCACAGCCCACGCCTGGCTCCGGGCCGCCGGACTCGACACAGATGGTATTAGAGAAACCTAAACGGCGGATATCCTCCAAATCCACGTCTTCCCCTTCCTCCCGCAGGGTATCCAAGACACTTCGCTGGGCCAGTCCCCCCAGGAGAAGCCGGGTGGAATCAGCCTTGGGATCGCAGCCCACCACCATGACCTTGCGGCCCATTTCGGCCAGGCCGGCCACCGTGTTCTGGGTGGTGGTGGACTTGCCGATGCCGCCCTTGCCATAAATTGCTATCTTGCGCATAACGCTCTCCTGCAGATTTATTTGCTCTTTGGTAATAGCAAGAGACAGGCCAATTCTGCTATAAGCATATTTTATTTTATATTTCAATATGTTAAATGGTTTTTCTAACAATGGCGCCATGGCCATTTAATAACAATATGGTAACTTGTTATGACAATTATGTTAATTTGGCTGATATCCGCCTAGGAGGGGTCAGGGTGGCAGGTTACTACACTGCAGGATATTTATATTGATTCCTATAAGTTATTAATTTAAAGGGATATCGCCGGAAGTACCTGGACTGATTGCCAGGAAAGAACGCTGCGGTAGGGGAAGGTTAAGGTCTGCCAGCATTGTGGAGGAGGGCATCGGCATAATTGTCGGTCTGTTGGCTGTAGTCTGAGATGACCTCACCCCGCACCCCCGCTGGTCATCCAACCAGCCCACCGGTTGCCGGTCGGGTGAAACGTAGATCAGGAGAGGCCGGATGGGAGCCATAGTCCTGTGCACCTAAGGTTGCCCGAAGTAATATGTTTTCCCTGCCAGAGGACCGAGGCATAGCCTACGGAATATTGGCCGTTGCCCATAACGCCCTTGTCCAGATAGAAAAAGAACCAATGGGATAGAGTCTGTTACTCTGTTTCCAGTTGGAAACGTCTGCGTCGAAGGTTACGACCGTATATTGCTTAGGCACCCAACCAGATGCCTTAACCAGTATCCCCGGACCTTTGGCCCAGGTCCAGATCTGATGGGCCGCAGTGATTACGCCTTGCCGTCAATGAAAAACTTATTTATACTAAAATCATTCTTCTGGAGGCTGGCCGATGGAACTGAAAGACATCGCTGCAGTCATCAAAGAGCTCATTCTCCCAGAGCTCAAAGAAATACGCTATGAACAGACAGAGATCAAGACGGCTCTAACGCTGACCAATAAACGCCTGGATGACGTCAACACCCATTTGGCAGACCAGAGCC
>CAZARS010000088.1:0-11407 GCA_964487625.1 uncultured Desulfobacca sp. | reverse complement strand
TGGCTTTCTCAGCCCCTGGTAAACCAGGGCGCGGTGGCTCACTCAGCACTCACCCGCCAGGGCCGCTTAAGAAAAACTCGTGTCCAGAAAACCGGGTGCGGTCCAAAAAGTTTATTTTCCAAAGAATTCTGCTATAATGCCTACAAAGATACCCAAAACAACGCCCAGCTGTCTGGAGCCTGGGGGATTATCGGACTCTTTGAAGATATTGTCAAATCCACCGTCAGCTTAACCCTGGAGGAAAGGAAAGCCTCTGTCTCGGAGATAGAACGACTGTTGCAAAAAATTTGAGCCATATGAAATTGCCTGCTTGAATAAGGAGATTTTCAGATGCAGAACAGAAAAGAAATCCCATAGCATTATTCAACGGTCAATTATCCCCAGAAAACTATCTACAATACTAAATATTACTACGCTTCCCATTTCTGAGTTTTCTCATAACATTGATTCGTTGGAAGCGTTGACTACACAGATATTTGGTATTGCTACCAATGACATAATAAGCCAGAATGAGTATATGAGGTCTTTGGAGGCCTTACAAGATCCTCATCTTTGGGAAGAGTTAAAGCTGCTCTATCACGATTTTTACGGGCCCGAGTTTGAAATTTTCAACCGCAAGTGGTATTTGTATTACCGAAAATGGATTGAAAAGTTTTGGATGAAAGAAAAAGGTGAGCACAATCTGGCTGATGATGTAGTGCTTTGTCAGTTATCCGCTGCCGATATTCCTATTGTTTTTGGGCCTTGGCCATCTTATCTATTTCCATTTCCCCCAATACCGCCATGGTATCCTCATGATATTTTAAAATTCTTTAAGAATTATGAGATTAGGCCGGAAGCCCTGGCGATTGCAATTCGTTTACACTTTACAGCCATTTTCTCCAGCGAAAAGGTGACTTCAGCTGCTCAAGGTATCTATCAATACTATATACCCTCTGGTCAGTCGCCAAAGACAACTTCCGATACACTTAGTAACATCATAAAATCTGCAAGAAACATTGTAGTTGCTCCTCTTATTGCAGGGGCTTTAGGTTTAGCAACGTTAATCTCTACAGGTCAATATCTCCTTGCAATCGAGTGTGCTGCAACTGCTTCAGCGGCAACAATTGTGCTCATAGCAACTACATCTTTAGCAGACTACATAGTAGGATATATATCAAAACAAAGGGGTAGGTTTGAAAGGAAGGATTGAAAGTAATTAAGTGATTCGTCTCATCTAACAAGTCGCTTAAGCTGACGACTTTTCAAGCCGCAGATCAGCTCTGGCTATACCGTACCCGGGTTTCTGGACACAAGTTTTTTTTGGCGGCCCTGGCGGGTGAGTGCTGAGCGAGCCACTGCGCCCTGGTTTGCCAAGGGCTGAGAAAGCCATTCTTTTCCACCAGCCACTCCCGGTTGAAGGTGTCCAAAAAGCGCCTGAGCGCTGTTTTCACCTCCGCGAGGTTCTGAAAGATCCGGCCATAGATGACCTGCTCTTTGATGGTCCGGATAAAGCGTTCGGCCACGCCATTGGTCTGTGGTTATTCAATAAAGGCGAAGCTGGGGTTAATGCCCCAGTGTTTCAACTGGTTCTGGAAATGATCCGACAGATACTTGGGTGCCGTGGTCCAGCCGCAGGGCCAGGCCACGGCCGGCCTACGGCCTCCCTCCTTCTCCCCTGGGCTCACTTCAGCCCTCACCTGCTCACCATCTTGCTCTTTTGCCATCTTCCGGACCTCCTGGTCCAATGATTTTCTCCCAATGCCGTGTCAAAAAAACCGATTCCATCTCATTGGAGATCCAAGCCGGTTGAGAAGGTGCGCCATAATTTGCCCTTTTTTAACACCTTATAGAATCCACATAATTAAATTGCCACTACCTCCGCAGCGGTTCTTTTGGCCGGGGAACTCTTCCTGATTACTTCACCACCAGGACCGGCATGTCGGCAAATTCCAGGACCCGTTCGGTGACGCTGCCCAGGAGGATATGGGCGACGCCCCGGCGTCCCAGTTTGCCCATGACGATCAGGTCGGCGCCCCAGCGGTTGGCTTCGGTCAGGATGAGTTCGTGGGGCACGCCCTCCAGGATGATCACTTCGGGCACCTGGATGGTCTCCTGGTGGACCAGGCAGTGCAGTTCACTGATAAAGGCTTGGGCATCCCGGCGCAGCTTGGCCCGCAGGACCGCGGGGTCTTCCTTGCTGAAGCGGGCCAACTGGTCCATGACAGTCTGATCCAGGACATGGATGAGGCGCAGCTCGGCGCCATGAATCCGGGCCAGACGGTGGGCCAGACAGGCGGCATCGAGAGAAAACTGGGAGCCGTCCACCGGCACCAGGATTTTTTTAAAGAGATTCATGGCGCAGCTCCTGGCGGTGTTTCTGCCGTTTTAATTGGAAAAGGAACTCCCGTTCTTTTTCTTCCAGGGTATCGGCGATGTATTTGATGGTCGCCTGGTAGCTGGGGATATAAATATTTTCCAGGGCGTTGAGGCGTTTCACGGTCTTGTGAACCTCGGCCAGGAGGCGGCAGAGGCTGACCTCCAGCTCCGCCAACTCGGCCAGGGCCTCCAGTCCCTGCCGGATGGCCCGGATGGTCTCATCCATGGCCGGGCCGGTCCCGAGAAAGCCGTAGGGCGGCACCAGGGGCGGCAAGGTAAGGCGCACCAGGGGCAGGGGGACGCCCATGAAGCTTTTCTCATGCACTTCCACCTCCTCCCCGGCCTGGACCGCCAGGGCGGCCCGGGTGCAGGCCACAGGGCCATGCTGCACCAACGCTTCTTCCAGATGGCCGTACGCCACGGCCAACTGGGCATTCACCCGGGCCCGCACCTGTTTGGCCTTGGTCTGCAGCCCGCTGATATGACTGAGGAGGACCTCTTTCTTCTCTTCCAGCAGTTCCCAGCCGGCCGTGGCAAAGGACAGCTCTTCTCGCAGGCGCTGCAGGTTATTTTTATTGGCTGAGACCGGCAGTCTCTCCATTGCCTAGCCTCCGGCCCAGGGGGCCATATTGTTGGATCTGTTCCGGCGTCACCCGGGTCAGGTAGCGGGGCGGGAAGCGCTCCAGTAATTTCCAGCCCAAGTCCAAGGTTTGGAAGATGGTGCGATTCTCTGCTGCTCCCTGTCGCACAAACCGTTCCTCAAATTCCCGGGCGAACTGCAGATAGAGCTGGTCGGTGGCCGACAGGTCGGCTTCGCCAATAATGGCGGCCAAGGTTTCGGTCCTCTTGGCCTGGGCATAAAGGGCATACAACTGACTGGCCAGATTCTGATGATCCTCCCGGGTGCGGCCGGGCCCGATGCCGTCGCTCATCAGGCGTGACAGGGAGGGCAGGACGTTGATGGGCGGATAGAGGGCCTTCTGCATGAGGGTGCGGTCCAAGACGATCTGGCCTTCGGTAATATAGCCGGTCAGATCGGGGATGGGATGGGTGATGTCATCGTCCGGCATGGTTAGAATGGGCAACTGGGTAATGGAACCGCCGGAGGTTTTGAGCCGGCCGGCCCGCTCATAGAGAGAGGCCAGATCGCTGTACAGGTAGCCAGGATAGCCTTTGCGGCTGGGGACTTCGCCTTTAGAGGTGGCCACCTCCCGGAGGGCCTCACAGTAGTTAGTCATGTCGGTGAGGATGACCAAGACCTGCAGGCCGTCGGTATAGGCCAGGTGTTCCGCCACGGTCAGGGCCAGACGAGGCGTGATGAGCCGTTCGATGGCCGGGTCGTCGGCCAGACTGAGAAACATGACGACGTTTTTCAGGCTGCCGCTTTCCTCAAAATCCTGCTGGAAATATTGGGCCTGCTCGTGTTTGATGCCCATAGCGGCAAATACGACGACAAATTTCTCCTCCTGGTTCAAGAGTCCGGCCTGCCGGACGATCTGGGCCGCCAGTTGGTCATGGGGCAGGCCGCTCCCCGAAAAAATGGGCAATTTCTGGCCCCGTACCAGAGTATTCAGGCCGTCGATGGCCGAGATGCCGGTCTGGATAAAGTCCTGGGGATAGGCTCGGGCCACGGGGTTGATGGGCAGGCCGTTGATATCCCGCTCCGGTCCGGACAGGGGGGGCGGCCCCTGATCTAATGGGCGGCCGAGGCCGTCGAAGATCCGCCCCAGGACCTCCGCGGCCGTCACCCGATAGGTAAATGGTCGGCCCAGGAAACGCACCTTGGTGGTGGCCGGAGCCAGACCGCTCAGGGGCGCGAAGACCTCGAGGACCGCCACGGTCTCGGAAACGGCCAGGACCCGGCCGGGCAAGCTGCGGCCGTCCGCGGCCACTACCGAGGCCAGCTCGCCGTAGCCGACCTGGCTGATGCCTTGGACAAAGATAAGGGGTCCTTGGATCTTGGCCAGCCCCAGGTATTCCACACCCTGCATGATAGTTCCTCTCAGGCCGGCATCATGGCCTCTTTCTGCAGCAGTTCGTTGATCTCAGCCTGCAGCCGGTCCGCCAAGGCCTGGAAGGGACCGGCGTCCTCGCCGGTCAGGCTCGTCTTCAGGCGGTGCAGCTCTTCGACCACGGGCAGGGCCAAGACCCGATAGAGGGGCAAGCGCAGCCGCACCGCCGCCAGCATGCCGTCAATGAATTGCAGGAGGAGGCGGAGCATCCAGACCTGTTTCAGGGCCGGGCAATAGGTGTCCAGAGGATCGTAGGCGCTCTGCTGCAAGAAATCTTCTTTCAAAAGCCGGGCGCCATAAATAATGGCTTTCTGGTCCTCGGGCAGGGCATCCTCGCCGATGAGCTTGACGATATTCTGCAGCCGTTGATCTTCCTTGAGGATAGCCAGGGCCCGGTCGCGCCAGGCCTGCCAATCGCCGCCGGCCTGCTGCTGCCACCAGGCGGCCACTTCACTAACGTAGCCGCTGTAGCTGGTCATATAATTGATGGCAGGGAAATAGCGGGCGCTGGCCAGTTCTTTGTCCAAGGCCCAGAAGGTGGAAACAAAGCGTTTGGTGTGTTGGGTCACCGGTTCGGAAAAATCGCCGCCCGGCGGTGAGACGGCGCCGATGATGGAGACGGAGCCCAGGTTACCGGCCAGGGTCTCCACCATGCCGGCCCGTTCATAAAATTCGGCCAGTCGGGAGGCCAGATAGGCCGGGAAACCTTCCTCAGCCGGCATTTCCTCCAACCGGCCGGCAATCTCCCGCAGGGCTTCGGCCCACCGGCTGGTGGAATCGGCCATCAAGGCCACATGATGACCCATATCCCGATAGTATTCGGCGATGGTGATGCCGGTGTAAATGCTGGCCTCCCGGGCTGCCACCGGCATGTCTGAGGTGTTGGCCAACAAGACCGTCCGTTCCAGGAGGGGGCGCCCGCTTTGCGGATCCAGCAGGCGGGGAAAATCCTCCAGGACCCCGGCCATTTCATTGCCCCGTTCGCCGCAGCCGATATAGACAATCAGGTCGGCATCGGCCCATTTGGACAACTGATGTTGGGTAATGGTCTTGCCGGTGCCGAAGCCGCCGGGGATGGCGGCGGTGCCGCCCTTGGCCAGAGGAAAGAAAAAATCTACTACCCGTTGGCCGGTGAACAGGGGCTCGTGAGGACGCCGGCGGCGGTGGTAGGGACGCAGTCGGCGTACCGGCCAGCGGTGGTAGAGGAAAAGGTCATGTTCCTGCCCCAGGCTATCCACCAGACGGGCCACCCGGTCCAGCAGGGTATAGACCCCGGCGGGGGCCACCTCCACCACCCGGCCGCTGAGCCCCGGGGGGACCAACAAGCGATGGGTCAGACGCGGCGTTTCCGGTACTGTGCCAAAGACTTGGCCGGAGTGGACCATTTCGCCCACCTGGACGGTGGGGGTAAAGGTCCAGAGCTTATCCCGGTCCAGGGCCGGCAGAGCCTGCCCCCGGCGGACAAAGGGGCCGCTCTGGAGCACCATTTGGTCTAAGGGGCGTTGGGTGCCATCAAAGATGTGGCCGACAATCCCCGGGCCGAGCTCAGCAAAGAGGGGCAGGCTTTGTCCATGGACGGGGGTTCCGGGCTGCAAGCCGGTGGTGTCTTCAAAGACCTGGATCACAGCTTGCTCCCCCTCGATTTCCACCACCTCGCCCAACAGGTGTTCGGGGCCGATGAGGACCAATTCGTGCATGGCCAACCGGCCGGCCTGTTTCACCCGGATGACCGGGCCATTGACGGCGGTGATCAGGGCTGGTGGTACCATGTCAGTCGCCAAAAATGGTCCTCCAGACCAGGCGGCGGAGCTCGGGCTCCAACCGCTGCCAACGGGCCGCCATGGTATTGTCATAGAGGCGGTGTCGGTCCCGGGTATAGAGCCGCACCCCCCGGATCACGTCCGGCGAAGTGACCACCTCACAGTGGTCCGGCGGGGTGGGCAGTTGGGCCAGGGCTGCGGCCACGGCGTCCCGATCGGAGGGGTGGACCTCCACGATGATGTCGTCGGTGGCCAATTGCTCCAGGCCTTCAGCGATGGCCCGGGCCAGGAAATCCACATATGCCGACTGCTGCCGGAACGCGGCCCAACGGTTGGCCAGGTCTTGTTGCGCCTGCTGAAAAATTTCCTCCCGGAACGCCCAGAGGCGACGTTTGGCGGCAACCTCCGCGGCGTCCTGCTTTTTTTTTGCCTCTGCGGCTAGCCGCGCCCGCTGGGCTGCCAACTCTGTGGCTAAACGCCGTTCGGCGGCAGCCACGGCTTCCTGTTGCCATGGTTCGGCCTGGGCCCGGGCGGCGGCCAGCAGCCGGGCGGCTTCCGCCTCACCCTCTTGCAGGATAGCCCGACAGAATAATTCTACTTCTCCCCAGACAGCCATTTCTACCTCCGGAGCCGGGACAACAGGCGCTCGGCCAGAGAGCCGGCCGGAACGGCGCTGCCACCCAGAGCCGGGACTTCCAACAGGAGCGGCCCGCCCGGGCGGAGCAGGAGTTCTTCGATCACCGCAAGATTTTGGCTGGCCAACGGCGCACTGAGCAGGATGAGACCGTACTGTTCGTAATCCAGCTGCCGCAGGATGGCGGGCACGTCGCTGGCCTTCTGCACCACCTGCCCGGCCAGGCCGGCCAGGGCATAGGCCAGATAGGTCCGTTCATCAGCAATGACGAAAATTTTCATATCTTGGCCAGGATCATCAGGGCGATAATCAAGCCATAAATGGCAATGCCCTCGGCCAGAGCGATGAAAATTAAGGCCCGGCCGGCCAATTCCGGTTTTTCACTGATAGCCCCCATGGCAGCCGACCCGACCACGGCGACGGCAATCCCGGCGCTTAGGGTAGAAACGGAAACGGCAATCGCCGCAGAGAGATAACCGATCCAGGCATGGCTGCCGTCAGTGACCGGGGCGTCAGCCGCAGCTGCGGCGCCGGCCAGCAGCCCGCAGCAGCACAGGACGATGAGCAGAACCGGACGTCGCATGGCATGCTCCTTGTGCCTTCGGGGTTCAACGGTGTTCCGGCGGCGGCCGCAGCTCCTGATCGAACGGCTGAAAAGGTTCACCGCCCCCGCGAAAGAACTTTCCAAAAAACTCATAATATTCCAGGCGAATCGTCTGGATGGAAACAATCAGGCCTTCCAGGCGAATGATTATGATATTCCCCAAGGCAATGGTCAACCAATAGGCCAGGCCGTGGCCCGACTCCCGGGACAGGACCTGGGCCACGGAAAAGACGGCGATAAAGAGGGCTGTGTGGGCCAGGGCAAAGGCCGCCACCCGGATAAAAGAAACGGTGTTAGCGATAAATTGCAGGAGATCGTCAAAGATCTCGATGATGCCCTCCAGAATGGCAGTCCCCCAACCGATCTTGGCCGCTGGGGTTTTGTTTCGGTGCTGCTGCCACCACTGCCAGAGAGGCCGCTGCACTACCATGAGGATAACGAGACCGACCGTCAGCCAGCCGATGGCCTGTAATTCCCAGGCCTCTACCCGGCCGCTGACCAGATATTTGACGGCCAGACCCACACCCAGCCAATAAAGGATCGCGCCGGCCAGGCCGCTGGCGCTGAAGAGTTTGTCGTACTCTCGCAGGCGGATGGCGTTGATGATGTTCAGGATCAACCCCAAGCTGATGAGCGACACCCCTACCGCCAGCGCTACCTTGATGAGATAGGGGATATTCTCCAGGGGCCGGAACCACAAGGCCGGGAGCAGCGTCTCCAGACCGAAGACTGACCCATACAAGACGCCGAAGAAGGCCGCAAAAACTCCGCATTCCATCAGGATGATGCCATAATCCAGATAGCGGTACGAGCGCCGGAAAACCAGATAACCGAGCAGAAACAGGACGGCGCCCTGACCGACGTCACCGAACATCAGGCCGAATAATAGGAGAAAACTGAGGGCGAAAAAGACGGTGGGTTCCACCTCCCGATAGCGGGGCCAGCCATAGAGGGTGGTCAGCTTTTCGAACGGACTGATGAGCAAAGGATTGTTAAAGAGAATCGGAATCTGGATGATGCCGGTCCGCACTTCTCGAATGTCTTCGGGGTTGACCTCTTCAAAGAGCAGTTGGCCGTGGGTGACCTGCTCCAAAGCCGCCTTGAGATCAGCGGTCAGACGGGTGGGCAGCCAACCACTGACAACAAAACTGGTATCGACTTTGCCGAACAGCCGCCGGGCCAGGAGCAGTTGTCGGGCGGTGGCCAGGCGTCCGGCCACTTCCTGGAGTTGGCGGCCGTAGCGCTGCTGCAGCACCCGGCGTTGGTCGGCCGCTTCCCGGGCCCGGGCCTCCAGATTGTGCAAGACTTTGGTTAAGCCGTCCAAGTTGTCGGCCACCGAACCGGTTATTTCCGGCGGCAGGATCAATGGCTCCAACAGGGCGGCAGTGAGGGCCCGGTCCACCACCGGCCAATCTTTTTTGAGGGCCAAGACCAGGATCACACTCTGCTGCTGATGCTGACCAGCCTCCAGGATCACGTGATGCACCGTCGCCAGACTTGCCGCCAGCTTGTCCAGGCCAGCCGTAGGGACCAGACCAATGGTCCAGTTGACCAACTGGAGCTGGGCTAAAGCCGTCAGGTCAAGCTCGGGGGGTAGGAGCTGCAGTTTCTCCAGGAGTTGTTGCTGGGTCGCCAACTGTTGTTCGACTTCCTGCCACTGCCCCCACACCGCCTCAATTTCCGGCTGCAACCGGGCCAACGACTCTTTGGCCCGGAAGATTTCTTTTTCCGGAATGACCTCCAGATCAGGGGGCAAGGCCACTGCCGGCAGCCCCAGCAGACTGAGTAATTTCTGGCTCTCCTGCACCAGGCGGTCGTATTCCTGGAGCAGGTCGCCATTGATCTCGGCCCGATAGCCCAAAGGGCCGAGAGGCGTCTCCTCAATGCGGATGAGGTGCAGGAGCCGAAATCGGGCCAATACCTGGGTGACCGCGTTGATGGCGGACTCCGGTACCTGGATCGTGACCTTGCTCAGTCTTTCCGCTTTAAACATAGTCTGCAACCGGCCGGGGCGGACTGAGCCGGGTGGCCAGCAGCTCCTCTCGCAAACCCCATGCCTTGGCAGTGAGTAGTCCTGCCAGGGATTGTATCTCCATTTCCCACTGCAGCAAATAAGCGAGTGGCAGTCCGGGCTGGAAGGGATCGCTGCGACCGACCCGCCACAATTCGGCCGCAAACCAACGCCACAGCACCATCAGGCCTTCCGGCCAGGTGTTGCTGGCAGCCAGCAGGCGCCGGTAGGGTGGGGGCAGGAGGGTCAACATTTCCGGCCAGGCGGCGGCCCGGGCCAAGGCACTGATGGCTGTTAAATCGAGGTGCCGTCCCCCCTTGATACTATAGTTGATGGCTTCTTCGGGCGCAAGGCCGTAGACCTGCCGGCCGCGGCACAGCCAGGACAGGTTCAGACTATCGATGAGAGTGCCCAATAATTGGGAAGCCTGACGCCAACCAGACCCCCGGCGGCAGGCGCGCCCCAACTCTTCCAAAACCGCCAGATCAATGGCGATCTCCAGCGGGAATAGCCAGCCCTGGGCCTGAAACTGGGGCAGGGCCGCCTGCAGGCAGGGCTCATAGAATGTGCCGGCCAGCTCTGCCACGGCGTCAGGGATAGTTGCGGCGGCCGCCAAGGTCGTCGGCAAGGTGTTGAATGGTCCCAACGGATACAATACGTCATCGGTCACCGAAGCCGGCTGGCGGCGCCAGATGGACCGCAGGAGTACTTTCAGATTTTCCGCTTCAAAACGCCGCAGCAGGGCGTGCCACAACGGCACGACCGCGACCGGCGAGAACTTCAAAAGCTTGCCGTAGCGGTCAAGAAGAGCCTGGTAGAGGTTAGCTAAAAATTCTCGCGGGAAATCGGGGGTGGGACCGGCTGGCAGCCACGAGCTGTAGCTGGTCCCTCGCAGATAGCGGTAGACTTCCGCCACATCCCTGGCCCGCCGGAGAAAATACCAGTCTTCGGCGCTCAGCAATTGGGAGCGCCAGGCCTTGGTCCGCGCTTGGATGTAGGCATAGCGCCAGGCTCGCAGGATCATGTCCCTACCAGCAGCCGCTGCAGGTCATCCAGGAGTTGGTCCCAGACCTCCGCCTGGCGGGCCCGACTGCGGTTCAGATACTGCTCCACTTCCGCGTGCCGCTGTTGCAGGAGGCTGGCAGTCTCCTGCTGCAGCCGAGCCTCTTCCTGGGCCAGGGCGGCGGCCAACTTCTCCTGCTGCTGCTTTTCGATCTGCCGCACCGCCTCTTGGGCCGCAGCCAACAGCCGGGCTGCTTCCTCCCGGGCCGCCGCAATTCGCGCCTGGGCGGCAGCATCGGCCTGCACAATCCGGTTCAGATCATTTAACCACGAAGCCACCGCAGTCCTCCCGCCCTGTTCTCTCAACCCCATTATACAACAAATCTGCTCCATCCGGAGCAGTCGGCTGGATTTCTTTTTACTTAGTGCCCATCCGGAAAGGCCAGATGTTGAGGCTGGAATAGTTGTAGGGGCTGGGTAACACAGCCACCACCATGGAAATTTTTACTTGGGATGATGTTCTGAGCTTACTTGCCACCGGTTTCCGGATGTACACTACCTACAGTGGGATAACGACGTAGTAATGAACCATCTCGCCGGGCTCTCAGAGGAATGAATCATGAATTGCCCCCGATGCGGTCAGAAATTGACACAGGTAGGAGCTTTCCAGATCTGTCCCGAGCACGGAGCGGTTGAGGCCCTGAGGGGAGCAGGTGAACCGGGAAGCTCTGCCAAGACCCGCCTGTTTATCAGCTATGGCCGGCGGGACGCGGCCCCGCTGGCCGAGAGGCTGGCCGCGGACCTGGAACGGCAGGGCTTCGAAATCTGGATGGACCGGGCTGCGATGAAAGCCGGCCGGGAATGGGAGGACAGATCATGGACGGCCTCCGGAGCACCCAGGTCGTTATCGCCCTGCTCAGTCCCCATGCCGTGCGGGTGAGCGGCGATCCCGGCAACCCCGACACCCTGGACAGCGTCTGCCTGGATGAAATCAGCTTTGCCAGATTTAACCGCAAACCCATCGTG
>CAZARS010000087.1:4385-11805 GCA_964487625.1 uncultured Desulfobacca sp. | reverse complement strand
CGTCGCAATCGCCCGAAGGCTCTATGTATCGCGGTAACGAGGCGGCCATCTCAAAATGACCACGGGTCCACACGTTGACCCAGTCGCAATCGCCCGAAGGCTCTATGTATCGCGGTAACTTCCTGACTTTCCGTCCGATTGCCCGACAGCAGAGTCGCAATCGCCCGAAGGCTCTATGTATCGCGGTAACCGAATCAAAGTCTCGCGTACTGGTCAAAAAGGTCTTGAAGAGTCGCAATCGCCCGAAGGCTCTATGTATCGCGGTAACTTATTTTTTTCAATAAGGGTATCGCTGCAAAATAGCACAGAAGTCGCAATCGCCCGAAGGCTCTATGTATCGCGGTAACCCTGCCCTCCCACCAAGCAGTCTGCGTGGGCCTTTCCCGGCCGCAAAACGGTAACCTCCTTTTCAATTAAGCATATGTTCATAAAAGTCCTGGCCGAAAATGCTTCTATTTTAAAATATAAAACGAAATCAATGAGTTATCCAAAGCGGTAACCTCGCCTGACAGACCAATTTTCGCCGACCTTCGTACCGCCCTAAATGATAATGACTTCAGGGTCTTGCGTCACCACCCCCTGGCCCAGGATCATGACCTTGGGCAGGCAGGCGGCGCACAGGGGATAGAAGCGGACGCTGTCCTCGGCCGCATCCAGGCAGCGGCTCAGACGCTGCTGCAGGCGGGCCAGAGCTTTGGCATCGAGGTCGGCCTTGAACACCGACAACTGCACCCGCTGGCCGTAATCCTTGAGGATCTTGGCCACCTGCACCCGCCGCCGGTCATCCCGGATATCGTAACTGATAGCATAGAACATGGCGTTTGTCCAGGGAAAAAGGGGCCAGGGGTTAGGGGTTAGGGGTCAGGGGCCAGGGGCCAGGGGTCAGGGGTTAGGGGTTAAATAAATGGTGCGGGTAAATCGGGATTGCAGATAACTACCCGAGAAAGACATTACCTTCCCCTGTGCCCCTATTGAGCTGGCCTCCTACCCTTCAGGCCGGTTTTTTAAAGCAGTGAGGAGGCCATTGATGATGCGGCCTACCTCGCCGATCTGGTCCTGGAGATGATCCAGATCAGGTCTATTGATGAAGCCAAGATGATGGGAGATGATGAGTTGCGTCTCCAATTCAGCCAGGGAACCACGGGCGTTGCTCAGGAAGTATTGGAATTCCTTACGTGAAGTCCGGGCATGGCCTTCAGCGATATTACTGGGAATGGATACCCCGGCACGACGGATCTGGCCCGTCAGGGCAAAAAGTTCGGACCTGGGGAATTTCTCCGTGGCGCGATAGATTGCCGTCACCAATGCCACGGCCTTTTGCCAGGCCAGCAGATCCCGATATGATCTCACCGCCGCTGCCATAATATTCTCCTTCCTAACCCCTAACCCCTAACCCCTGGCCCCTGATCCCTGATCCCTCACCCCTTGCTCCCTACCAGGAAAAAGCATACGGTTCATAGGGGCAGCCGGAGAGCACGGTCTGGCGCAGGCGTTCGGCCTGCCGGCGGAACAGGCGGCGATAGGACCAGAACTCACCGGCCGCCGCACTGCCCAGGGGGCGATTGATGAATCTTTCATATTCCAGGAAATACCGTTTTCGGGGTTCATCACGGAGGTACATCCCGCCGGAGGTGTGCTGATAAAAGTCCTCGGCCTGAAAGAGGCGCTCATTCACCAGATATAAGGTAAAGCGGTCTACCAAGGGGGAGCGGAACTCCTCCAGGAGGTCGGAGGCCAGGGTGGCGTGGCCGAAGCGGGGTTGGTGGAAAAAGCCCAGATAGGGATCAAAGCCCAGGCCGTCCAGCAGCCAGGAGAGTTCGTTGTAAACCAGGGTATAGCCCAGGGAGAGGAGGGCATTGACGGGGTCTGGGGCCGGGTGGCGCTGTCGGCCGGTGAAGCCGAAACTGTGGCGCACCATCTTGGCCAGGCACTGGAAATACCGCCGGGAGCCCAGACCCTCCAGCCCCAGCAGCTCGTTGAGCTGGACGGGGCCGGCTCGCCTGACCTCCTCCAGGCTGGCGGCCAGATCCTGGATGGCCGCGCTGAGATCGACCTCCGGGTGGTTGTGGGCAAATTCCCGGGCCAGGGCCAGGCTGTTGGCCAGCTTGCCGGCCACCAGCAGACGGGCGAACTCTTGACTCCAGAGGGGATCGGCGGCCCGCTGGTACTGGGCCTGGCGCAGCTCGATATTTTTCGGGAACGGCGCGGTGAGCTGCCCCAGCAATTTGCCCCGGCGGCTGAAGAGGGCAAACTCCACCCCCTGGGCCAGGAGCAGCTGGAGCACCTGAGTGGTAAATTGCACATTGCCGAAGATGAGGACGCCCTCAACCTTGGCGGCGGGGATCTCCAGGAGGGTCTGCTCCTCCAGGACTACCACCAGCTGCTCGCCGGTCTTTTTCAGGACGGCGCCCTGCTCCGTAAGATAGAGGAAGGCCATGGTCACCCTCCGTGAGACAGGAGACCGTTTTATCCCCGGTCCCCCGTCCGGCGTCTGCGGTCCAGATACCCGGCCAGATCAAAGGGAGGGGGCATATAGAGCACCTTTTTGGGCCTTTGGGGACGGTCAAAAGGGGCCAGAATCGGAGAAATTACTGCTCCCGGGGGAATGCCTTTGGTCAGGCGATAGATGCCCCCTCAATCTTCTTTGTTGGCCTGCAGGAAATAGCCGTAGCTTAACCGGCGCCGGGCGTTTTCCAGCAGTTTCTGGAACCAGAGATAGTGATGCTTTTTGGCATCCCGCAGGAAGAAAACCCCCTTTAGGATGAGACGGATTTCTAGTGGCAGCACTAAAAAAGTGGTTACCGCATTGGGCGGACAAGAAAAAACTGCTTCGGCGGGTTGTCGGTCTCGCAGTAAGGTCCAGAAAGGCGCAATGGAGATCTGGAAATTGACCAAAGAAGTAGTAATGACCAGAGTGCGGCGACCCGGTGGTTCTCCGGGATAGAACGGCTCCTGGTTGATGCTCACTTGGGCCTGTTGGGGAAGAATGATTTTTTGGGGCCCGCCCTGATAAAGAAAGATATTCTCCTTCCAGGCAGGAGGCCCTTGTTGGACCAGCAAAGCGCCCTCAGGAATCCTGGCCGCAAACAAGCGGCGGAATTCGCCATGATAAGGCGCATTCGGTTTTAGGGTGTGCTCGCCGAATTCATGCAGGAACTTGACGATGATGGCATCCACCAGGTCGCGGATGGTATCCCAGCAGAAATGGCCGGGAGCGAAGCCCTCCTGGGTCAAGGGATTCGGCCCCGGCCATTGGGCGGCAAATTGTTGCGGCAGCTTTTTATCGACATGCTTCCAACGCTCGCGGCCATAGCGGGCCGGAAAATAACGGGAGTGGTGGAGTATCTCGCTGGTTGTCCTGTCATTGGCAACGGCCAGGGGGAGGACCAGGGTCAGGCCGCTGGTTTCGCTGAGGTCGCGACGGAGGAGGTAACAGAGAATGGCGCCGATGATACTGAGCAAGGCGACCCCCAAGAGGGCAGTCCAACCGATCCCCCATAGCCCCTCGGGCCACGCGGCATGAAGATCTTCCCAGATGGCGCTGGCAAATAAATTGACCAGGCAGCCCAGCAGCACGGCCCCCAGGACCACTTCCAACCAGAAACGGCGGTTTTCCAAGTATTTTTCCAGACTTTCGCCGGCCCGATAGTCGGTCATGTGCCCTCCTTATCGGCAGTCTGAATGAAGTCTTGCAGCCAGGCGGCCAACTGAGCCAAGGGGTCGACAAAGCCGAGTTCTTGGGCCAGTTGCAGGCCAGTGAGGTCTTCATTAAAGTCCTGGCAGCGCGCCTTGCCTTCCAAGTAGTCGGCCAAGGTCCCGCATTCCACCCGGATCGGCCGCAGGCGAATAATCCCGAAGCCCCGGGAGGTGAAGCGCCCCAGACGGAAGAAGCCGGCGCCGATCAGATCGACGGCCAGACAGAGGGCCAGGAGGGCGGCGTGGGCGTGGGGCCCGGGGCTGATTTCGGTGACCAGATAGTGTGAGCCGTCCAAGCTAATAGTTTCTACTTCGAGATTACCGGCCCCAGAAACAAAAGGCAACTTGTAATTTTGCCAATTAGTTTCAGGGGTTCCAGGAAGGTAAGAAGCAAGGCGACTTTGAAATAGGCAGCCCGACTGGCGGACTGTCCCATAGAGGCGCACCAGGGAGCGCCAGCCGGGACGGGAGGGGTCGCCTTCCTGGCCGGTACCCCCGAAGAGCGCCTGGATCGGGCAAGGCCGTTCCGCTGGGGGGGTGGCATAGTCAGCTGCAAAGTCAGACGAGAAGATAAGTTGGCTTGTTTGCTTCAGGCGTCCTAAGTGTTCGAACAGCCACGCCACCGTGGAGCGAAGCAATCCTTTCAGAGACGAAATCATAACAGCCCGGCGGTACTTAGTAACAGAGTTGCGTATAATAAAATGTCGAGACACTTTCCCCAATTTGCCATAAAGGGCTTCAGCGAAATGCTGGGACATGCCGGAATGCAGGGGTAAGTTGACTTGCACCTGCCAGTAGATATGCATAGGAAAAGGTTGGCCAATTTTCAACAGATTGCCGGTTGGCACAAGGCTGGAGGCGAAATCCAGACAGCAATGGCGGGATATGAAAGAAAATGCCGGAGCTTTTTTCCCCCTAATGAATTCTATTATTTTCATTGAGAGATTTTGGTTATCTTCCCAGCAGACGTCGTCTAACTGAAGAAGAGCGAACTTAGCGTTTTCCCGGCTTGGAACAGGCTCAGGATTGGTTAAGGAACACGTTTGACTTTCTGAAGCTTTTGGCCAACATGCCAGCGGGCAACCTGAGAGGGTCTCGGTCAGTTTATCATTACTGGGGAAATAACGGAAAAGAATCCGACTGCGCCAGCTTGTCGGGTGGTCGGGAGTACCTTGATATTCCCATTTTTTCTTTGAAGTTCCAAGAAGGCGACGCCATTCCCAAGCGTCTCTATCAGCAGTGAGAGCACATCGTAGTAAGCCTTTGAGAGCAAACTCCAAAGAACGATCGCCAGAAATATTCGCTTGATTCTCAATTTTCAGAAGGATACAAGATAACCTAAAAGTGCTTTGATTTATAATGGCATCAAGCGCCTTCCGCTGGCGACTTTCCCGCACACGGTCGACTTCTATATCCTCTTTTCGTTTGCCTTTATTTCTGTCGTATCCTTTTGGATATCTCTCATCATCGGGTGGTTTGCAGGTCATGTCGGTTGCTCCTTAAAATAAACCTGGCCCCAGCCCAAGTAGGTGAAGTCCGCATCACCTAAGCCATAAAGAAAGAGTTTCTGGGCGTGGGTCTCATTGCCTTCGGCCAAATGAATGACAGTGTCTTCGGCTAATCCCAATTGGGCATTGGTCAGGGTGGCGTGGGCCCGTTGGGGTTCAGGCAGACCATAAGTTCGCCAATCGTTATCTTCGAAATAAATCCCAGTGCGCCAGAAGCGGTAGCGCCGCAGGCGGTAATTGTCCAGGGCGGTAAGGCCCACATTCGCCAACTTATAATGATGGTGAAAAAGGGCGGGAGTCAGGAGCTTCAGGCTCTTGCCAGCAACATTATTGAGAAAAGTATCTGGAGTGGTTATCTTTTCGACCATAGCCTCCACTTGGGAGAATTTTCCCCGGCCGCCCCCGAAGGGAAAAAGAGGAAGTAAAGGCAAGGCCTTTTGCAATATCGGGAAAAATTGCTCGGGCGCGCAGACAAAGCCACGATACTGCTGAAACGGCGGGTGAGCCAGCACGCCATGCAAACGCTCCTCGTGGATGGCCAGACGCTGGCGGTTCAGAGGAGCCCGGGGTTGGACGGCAAGGACGGATTGAATTATGCCAGCCTCTTGGCTGTAGCGGCGGGCATCATAGCCCTCGCCATCGCCGGATGAAGATACTAGCGGACTGAAACGGATAAGAGGCCTCCCATTTGATCTTTGAGCCACCAGCTTCAGAAGTTTGTGGTAGTTACAGGGGGTGTCGTCTTGTTTGAGACACTTCCGGCATTGGACCGGGGTGGCCTCCTTCTGGGTGCAGGTAAAGCGGATCAGGATCTGGGCTACCGCGCCATACAAGGTGGCGCCGGGAATGAAAGGCCAGCTGCTCTTGATTACCCGTTTCCAACGCTCCTGGCCCAAATGCAGGGGGGCGTAGGAAGTGAGACGGATTACCCCTACTCGCATGGCGTTCTCCGTTCCTTTTCCTTTTCCGGGACCGGCTCCGACCCCAATAGGTTGGCACCATATTTCTTCAGTCTTTCAACATGCTTACTATTATTCCCTTGGGCCAGGAGACAAAAAAAGGAGGGGTAAAAACGGGGTTGGAACCCGGGAAGGTCGCTAATTTCGCTTTTGTAAGCATCCTCGGGAATGTCCTGCCAGGGGAAATCGAAAATCTGGGGCGTCAAGCACCAACAGCGTTTCAATGTCAACTTCACGGCGCCGAAGCCCACGGTGGCATGGGCCCCCAAGGTGGCCAGGTTGAGGTTTAAAGCGGTTTCACCGTACTTGAAAAGGCTTTCTTCGTAATTTTCATCCTCTTTTGTTCCACGCAGATTCTCCAGAATAACAAAGAAGTAGAAATGCACTCCCGGGGGTACGGCTTCCAGGTCAAACAGCTTGCCGGAGGAGGCGGCCCCGGTGTAACGGTCGATGGCCACCCGGGTAATGATGTCCAGGGGCAACTGTGCCGGGTCAGCGAGGCCCGGAAAGGCATGGGTGAACCGGACCCGGCCCCGCTGGCCGGTAAAGCCGAAGAGGGAACACACCGGACAGGGCTTAGGTCGCCCCAAGGCGGCAAACCAAGCCTCCTTGGCCTTGGCCGCGGGCTTTTGGGCATCGTCTCCCACCGGCAGGTCGCAACGGTCATGCTCCCAGAAGAGATTGCAGACGCCGGCATAGACCTGCCATTCCCGTGGAATTGTGTCATCCTTTAATTTTCCATCCTCAAGCTGGAGGTAAGGTCCGTCGCTCGGCAAATTGAGGTCCTTCAAGACCAGAGCCCGCAGGGTGTCAAAGTGGTCGGCTCCCCCTTTTCCCGCCAAAAGATTTAGAATATTATTTAGGTCTGCTGGTCGGTTTTTGCTCCGCAGGGCCTTTTCCACCCAGGCCCGCCACACCCCATGCAGACTGCTGGCCGGTATGTAAGGCAGGCGTTTTCCCTGGGGGTTGGCTTCTTCCCAGATTAAGGCGCGGATGATGGGCTTGTCCACCGGCCGCAGCTCCGCCGCCGCTTCCCCGGAGCCGATGGCTAGATGGGACTCGGTAGTCAACTGATACAGGCGCACCTGTAATCTTTCCAGGCGCTCCAGAGTCGGTCCGTAAGTGCTCATGACTTGCCTCCTTCTATTTCTGGTTGCGGCAACTTCATACCTTCTTTTCTGGCCTCGAAAAAGACTCGGGTGAAATGGAACAACTTTTTAAAATCCTTGAGCTCCCAGTTACTCAGGCAAGTCAACA
>CAZARS010000087.1:4076-4375 GCA_964487625.1 uncultured Desulfobacca sp. | reverse complement strand
GAGAGCTTCTTTGGTGTGGCCGTCCTTATCTCTAAGGCGGGGGCAAGCGCGGGCAATAAGGTAACGAACCTCCTCTCGGTCCCGGGCGCCGTCTATGGCGGTCTCCAGGGCCTTGAGCTTGTTGACCACTTCCTGGGAGCTTATCTTACGGGCAAATTCCAAGGCCTGTTTTTCAATTTGTGCCGAGGTGGGAGTTTCGGTGGGGTCCTGGAGTTCAATCTTTGTCATGGCAATTTTCTCCTTTTTCCCCTCATCTTTTTTGGAAGCATAAGTGGCCTTGGCCAGCCACATTTCGCCTG
>CAZARS010000087.1:3777-4061 GCA_964487625.1 uncultured Desulfobacca sp. | reverse complement strand
GCTATTTCGCCTGGGTCGGTGATTTTTTGAAACATGACCTGACCCTTAAGCCGATCCTTCAGTTTGTCAGGGTTCGGTGGGTCTGCCGCCTTGTCTCCGGAGTCAAACCTTTTTTTGGCTGAGGCCATATCTTTCTCCTCGGAGTTCAGGGGTGAGACAAGGAAACTAATTTTCCGTTTAAGATTTCGAGGCCCGTTTAATAAACGCGGTCCCTTTGAAAAAGTGATCTTTCTCAAGATAATGCTTTACGTTTTCCCCCCAAAGTTTTTTGGCTCCCGGCGTGT
>CAZARS010000087.1:231-3767 GCA_964487625.1 uncultured Desulfobacca sp. | reverse complement strand
CCAGAAGGTGCCGCGCCGCCGCATACAAATGGGGGAAATTTTTGCTCAATTCTTTATAAGCGTCGGCCAATTGGGTGAAGTCCCGCCGGGGAACGTCGAGACAAGGGAGCAGTTCCACGCCGTCAGGGAAAGTCAGGCTCAGAGGCCATTCCTCCCCAGGGGCAGGGATGCCCAGGCCCCCCCGCAGGTCGGCCAGCCCCAGCGTCAGGCCCTTTTCAGCCCGGGCCTTTAGTTTTTCGACGATTTTCCCGCTTTCGGTAAGTACGGTATAGAGGGGCTGTCTGGCCTTGAAAACTACCAGGGCCCCTACCAGCACCGCCGGCAGTATCTGGCGGAGAAGCCACAAGCAGGCTGCTTGGCGGAATTCCCGGGCCAGGCCGGAAGCTCCCAATTCTTCCAATACCACGGAGGAGAACAGCTTGCTGCCTAAACAAGACAGCAACCCCGCAAGGACTTGGGGCAAATCCACCGCCGGGACCAGGAGCAGCAGGCGGGGATACCTGCCCTCCAGGGTCAGGGTGCGGGTTTTTTGTTTCTCCCGCAGGAAGCCGGGCAGTTCCTGGTAAAACTCATCGATCCACCGGATGCGGGTGAGGACGCGGGCCAAGTGGGGGCTGACATACAGGGCTTCTTTATGGAGGTTTTGCTTGTTCTGTTCCTGGAACCACGATAGGACGCGGCTCATACAACTTTTAAAAAATTGAAAGTCATCTTCAAAAACATGCTGATATTCAGCAAGGTTTAAAAAACTGTCAATCGCACCTTCCAGGTCTTCTGTGAAGGACAGCTTTCTGACTAAAGCTTTGCCGGCTAGCCGCATATTATCATCCCTGGTTTCATTGATGTATTTTAAAACTGCTCCTTGAAGATTTGAAATACCCTTCTCTCTGATTAACCCCGATAGGGCATTTAATGCTTCAAGAATTCTGTTTTTCTGGCCATTTACAAGGCGACCTAATATACCAGCAATTTCTGAAGAGAATTTTTTATAATTATCCCACTCAGTAATCTGGCGGTAATCATAACAAGCGTCACTTTTCCCCACAGCCTCCAGTCGCAGCAGAGCCAGGTTGCCGTCGGTGTCGGCGGCGCAATAAGTAGTGGGGAAAACTTCGAGTTCCCAATCTGGACCGTCGGCGGGACGGCGCACCCGGACAAAGCAGGCTTGCATATCCTCCGGTCGACGCGAACCTTTGAGCACTGAGACCGGAGAAACCAAGGCAGGAGGCGGAGTAAGCTCAAAAGGATAGGGAGGCGGCTTAAGGGAGACCTTAATCCGGTCAGGGTTGCTCCGATCAGTTTCCCAAGTCAGCATCTCCCTGAGCCAGTCCTCCCGGCCAGTGCCATGGGATACCACCCGCAAGGCCAGGCAAAGGCGGCACAAGCGCTCCTCCTCTTCTCTATGCTCGTACATCACTTTGCGCAGTTCCTCCTGAACCTCTGCCCTGGCAGTCTGGTAAAAATCGTAGAAGTCCGCAAAAGGCGGGTGCAGCCGGCAGACGTCACAAACTTCCCGGGCTGTCGAGATTTCAGCAAGCTGGTCGACTTGGTCTTGCACTGCGGCCACCTGTCCGAGGGAGTCCCGCCACAGGTCCCTATATCGGCTAAAGAGTTCGGTGGCAAACTCGCCTTTGAATTTCTTAAACTCTGCTTGTCGTTCCACCTGTACCACCTGAAAGTGCCAAATCGGGGCCAAGGCCTTCAATTCTTTCTGAAGCTGATTTGGGGTGGGGGTTGGCGTCTTCACCTTATGTTGTTCCTCCAAGTAGGCAAAATCCTCCTGGAATCGCTGGGCCAGCCTGCAGGCGGCGGCTATTCTTACTTCCTCTTCCGTTTGGGACCGTATCTGTGGCAACTTTTCTTCCAGACTGGCGGGCAACAGGTATACCAAATCAAAAGCAAAATCGTTCAGGGGTTCAAGAACCCCGGCGATGGACTTATCACCCACGGCCTCAGCTACGGCTCCGGCCAAGGCCTCATGCCACCGACGGCGGTAAGTTAAAGAATCCGTTTCCCCTGGTTCGCCCAGGAAACGTTTGACCCCGTGGAGGTCATCCAGGCGGATGCCCTGCTCAAAGAGTTCCTGCCAGCGCCGGAAAGACAGGCGCAGCAACAGAGCCTGGTGGAAGTTTTGTACCACTCGCTCCGGGTGACAAAAGAGCTTCCCCTTCATTGTGGTGAAATCGAAAAGCGAGCAGCAGTCCACCCCTTGGGCCCGCAGATTGGCCCCCACAACCAGGGCCAGGGCCGCGGTCAGCCGGCCGTGCTCCAGCAGGGCCGTGTCGTTGGCCGCCGGATAAGTGCGTTCGGGAAAATGGCTGTAGGGGGAAGCCATACCCTGGCGGACCATTTGGTAATATTGCCCTATCTTTTCTTTTGCCAAATCAGTGGATAGGTGTTGTTGCCAACTATCGGAATCATCAGGTTTCTTCAGGAATTCTTCGGCTTTCCCGAAGTCCACCACGTTGTCAAAAACCTGTTTCCACAGCGAGGCATGTAAATTTTTCCGAGAAGCACCGTTAGTTCCACATGCCAGTTGCTCGTTAACTTTTACCGGCAACCGGGAAAAGGGATTTTGCACCGACCAGTATGGAGGTTTTGCTCCTTCTTCAGCCAGACTGTAGGCTGAAGCAGCCAATTGATCCAAGGGGGAAGTGAGCCAGATCCAATTTGGTATCTCCTTAGTATGGCTTTTCAGGGTATCGAGCCAGTTTCGCAGAAACCGGAAATTCACTGCCAAATCTGAGAAAGGATCTGGTGACGAACCAAGGTTATGGTGAAAAAGCGCTGCCAAGGCCTCCTCCCAACGGCCTATGGTGGCCAACAGCGTGAAACCTAACAGAGCGTGCTTCTCTCTGGCCAGGAAGAAGGACTTGGCAAAATCATGGTGCCTCATGCCAAGGTAAAAAGCTCCTAACCCCGAAACATTTACAGAATTTATTGCGGTCATCTTATCCCTCTTAGCCTCTATCCAGATTTATCTGTTATCCTGACATGTTATCGATACCAAGATTGTGGGAAAAAGTGTATCTCCCCAACCCAAAGGTGGTGCCTTGGCCCAGATTGATTATGGTTCCCAGGTGCAGGTAAGGCAGAAAGGGGGTCAGGTCGCCGGCAAAAGTGATGCTGCCCACCAGGCCGCCCAGTTTCATGGCGGTATCCTGGCGCCGGGAGTAGCGCTCCCAGTCCTGCCACCGGAGCCGGCTCTGGCTGACGGCCACCTGAGCGGCCCGGGCCTGGAGGGCTGCCGGAAGCCAGCGGTGGTCGGCCTCGGCAGGAGGGCCGTAAAAATCCGCCAGCAGGGTCAGGCGTTGGGCCAGACGTTCCCAAAGTAACGGGAAGGTCAGTTCCGTCACCAGGTCCCCTCTTTCTTTCAAGCGCAGGGGGGTCAAAAATTCCAGGGTCAGGCGGCTGATCGGCGCAGTGGCGGGGACCGGTCCGGGGGCTGTTTCCGGCCGGCAGATGAACAGAGTCCGGCTTTTGCCGTCGTAAGCCACCGTGCCGGCGCCGTTGCAGAGCTGCTCCACCTGCAACAG
>CAZARS010000087.1:0-210 GCA_964487625.1 uncultured Desulfobacca sp. | reverse complement strand
CCGCTCCCGCCCCAAACCCCGCCGTCCCTGGTCCTGGAAAAGCTGGATAAAATACGGCAAAGCCTCGATGGCCGGGCCGAGGAGGACCAGCTCAAAGGCCAGAGTGTCGCCGGGGTGGAAGGTCTGGCGGGTGGTCAGGGGCGGGTTGAGGACATAGGGGCGGGGGGCCTGGGCGAACTTGGCGGCGTCCGGGTAGTGGGGCGGGGGAGG
>CAZARS010000086.1:0-11809 GCA_964487625.1 uncultured Desulfobacca sp. | reverse complement strand
AATTCGGCGGCCAGCCGATAGCCGGTTTTTCTTTTTTTTTGTCTGGGCTTACGGGTCCCCACCAGGGCGATGGCCAATTCATCCTCGGGTCTGAGATCGCCCAAGACATAGAGAAAGGGCGGTGGGTAAGGAATCTGGCGCAGCCCTTCAGGAAAACGCGGGTCCTGGCAGGTAATGATCTCACCCCCCATGGCCACCAGGCGTTCGAGGATAGCATCCCAGCGGGACCAGTCCTCAAAGGTCAAAATGGCCTGGACGATGGCGGTTGATACCCCTTTCACCCGGCGCAACTCGGCTCCAGAAGCCTGAAAAACCTCTTGGGGAGAGCCGAAATGACGCAGTAATCGATTAAAGATTACCACCCCTAAGCCGGGAATGGCCCGCAAGGCTAACCAAGGAGTCACACTGAGAGGGTCTATCATGGAGCTGGGGTCGGCAACAGACCGGTCAACGGCTGCAGACAGGTGGCTTCCAGCTGCTCCAGACCCTGAGAGATCTCTGCCAGACGGCGGCGCCAAACCTCCCGTTGCTGCCGCTGTTGGCTGATGACTTGCTGCATGCCCTCTAAATCCATGAGCAGGGCAGCGAGCGAGAGTCGTAGGTCCCGGGCCTGGGCCGCGGCCAGATACTCAACTAGAGGGAAAAAATATTGAAATTTCAGATTTTCGCAATAACTCAAGAGGGCGTCGGCCAACTCTTGCCGGGTATGCGTCTTGATATCCTCCAAGGCCCCCTGCAAGGCAGTCCGCAGACGATCAACGTTGGGCCCAGCCGCCTGTTTCCTGAGGCGTTTCTTGAGGCGTGCCAAGGCTTCTGCCATGAGATTCAGACCGAAGCGGAGCATCGCCTGGCTCCGGAGCCGCATGGTTAAACTCAGCTCCAAAGAAAACAGACGCAGAGGCAGATTATCTGGCTTCTGCCAGGGGGCCAAGGCAATGGTAGGCGCGGTGGCGCCAATCCCCAAGGCGGCTATTTCATGGTAATAGAGGTTGAGGGCATCTTGTAGTGACACCAACAAGGGTTCCAGGACCTGTTGCAGCTCCTCTTGCAGCCCTTGCTCTTGGCCATGCACGAAGTCCAGGATTTTAAGATTGACTTCGTCGGTGAGAAACCGCAGGAGCCGTTGCTGAAAGCCCTGATAGAGCATATAGAGACCCGGCAGGAAGGCGCTGACGTGGGCCGGGAGTTCCAACCGGTCCAAGTCGCCGCTATCAGCCTCAATGAATTTGCTGATAGCCGGGCCGATCTCGCCGGCGCGGACATCAAAAAAGGCATCCAAGCGCCGCCGCAGACTCTGCTTCAGGTCCGCCACCGCCCCTTGCAAGGCCTGATCAAGGCTATGTAATAACCGTTCCAGAGACTGGCGCCGTTGCCCCAACCTCTCCATGCTGCTCTGGAGAGCCGAGACATCGGTATCCACCAGCCGATCCTGAAGGAGGAGCCGTTCCCGCATGCCTTTAAGAACCAACGATATGTGGGCCGCACTGCTGGCCACCAGCAGTTCCTGTTGCCGGGCGGTCAGGGTCTGCTGCAGATAGGTCTCAAAACGCTCTGCCTCCCGGCGGGAAAAGTCGGTCAGGGCGGTATCGGCTTCCCAGGTCATGAGTTTGCCCAGATCCTTGGGGGCCAGGGACTGTCCCCGCTGCCGCAACCGGGACAGCAGTAGGTCCAGGGCCGAGAAGGCAAAAATGGGCGCGCCTCCTTGAAAAGTGGCAATCTCTCCCTGCCACCGCTGGAGCAGCTGCTGGGCCTCGTCGAGATTTTCCAGCTCATTGAGGTCCAGGTTGAGGATAAAGACACAACTGTCCGACAGGTGTAACCGTTTCAGCTCGGCCAGAAATTTATAATCGGCCTGACGCAGACCTACTCGGGCACTCACCACATAAATCACCAAATCAGTGCCCAACAGATAGTTGTGGACCTGGGCCAGGTGCTGGGGGATGGGAGAATCACTCCCTTGACAATCTCCCAATTCCAAACCTGCGGCCGGCCAGGGAAAGGGCAAGACTAAATGAACATCCTTAAGATAAATGGCCTTGGCATCATGAGTAACCAACTGCTGGTGGCGGTCTAACTCCTGGCCGGTGAACTCTAACCGCTGCTGTCCTCCGGCCAATAGCCGTGCCACGTCTGGATAACCCGTCAAGATGGATTGCACCAGGATATAATTTTTATCCATCATATCCAGGTTGAGGAGGTGGGCTGGATCAATCTCGGCCAAGGCCTGGCGGAGGAATTCCCGATCCGCCTCGACGCGGATATCATAGCCCTCCCGCCGTTCCAGCAACACCGGACTGGGGAAGAGGCTGAGGGCGCTATTCAGTTCGCCGTTTACTTCCTCCCAGGATTTGAAATCCAACACCGCCCGGGGGGGATGGCCAGGCTCCACCCGGGTGATCATGGCCGTGACAATGCCTGCCCCCCGTTTCAGCACATCCTGGCCCAACAGGGCGTTAATGAGGGTGCTCTTGCCGGATTTGACTGTCCCCACCACCGCCACGCGAAAATTGCCGGTAGCTGCCTTATCCTGCAGATTTGCTACAATAAGCCGCCAATGATCAATCTGGCTGGCTCCCACCGGCACCAGGGGAGTAATCTCCACCAGGAGGGACTGGATGGCGGCTACACACCTCGTTAAGATGGTTCTAAC
This sequence comes from uncultured Desulfobacca sp., assembly GCA_964487625.1. Taxonomy (GTDB): domain Bacteria; phylum Desulfobacterota; class Desulfobaccia; order Desulfobaccales; family Desulfobaccaceae; genus Desulfobacca. The sequence goes on along the minus strand of CAZARS010000086.1, from coordinate 9,159 downwards.
ATCAGGGCCTGGCGTTTGTGCCTCCACGAACGGTGTCCTACAAGGTTAGAGGGTAATATGGCAAAATTGGCCCATGCCGTGGCGCTTGACCGAGGCATCGCCATCTTCAATTAATTATTCCCACCGCTGGCTTTGCCGCCTTCTTTGGGAGCAAAAGCGGCAATATAACCCCGGCCGACTTTGACCCGGATTTTATCAGCGACCTCCAAGGTAACAGTCTGATCGGTCAGACCGGTAATCTCCCCATACAGTCCGCCGGCGGTCACCACTTTGTCTCCTTTTTTTAGGTTTTCCAAGAAGTTGCGATGTTCTTTGGCTTTTTTCTGTTGGGGCCGGATCAGGAGCACGTAGAAAATCACGAACATCAGGATCAAGGGCAGGATGGTCATTAAACCGCTGGCGCCACCCTGCGCCTCACCGGCACCGCCGGCCATGGCATAGGCAACATCAATCACGAGAAGTACCTCCGTTTTTTCTGAGCTGATAAAAGGCCCGGCGAAAAGCCGGAAAAGTTCCTTGGGCCAAGGATTGCCTGATACCAGCCATGAGTTCTTGATAATAAAACAAATTGTGCCACGTCAACAAGCGATAGGCCAAAATCTCCCGGGCTAAATACAGATGGCGCAGGTAAGCCCGGCTGTAGTGGCGGCAAGTATAGCAACCACAGGCCTCGTCCAGGGGCAGGGGGGATGTGGCATGTTCGGCATTTTTAATGACGACGCGGCCAAATCGGGTCAAAGCCATGCCATTCCTCGCATTGCGGGTAGGCAGGACGCAATCAAACATATCCACTCCCCGGGCCACCGCCTCCACCAGATCCTCGGGGGTCCCCACCCCCATGAGATAACGGGGCTTGGTCACCGGCAATTCCGGGACCGTCACCTCCAGGATGGCTTCCCGGGTCTCTTTGGTCTCGCCGACACTCAGGCCGCCGATGGCATAGCCGTCGAAGTTCAGGGCCACCATAGCCTGGGCCTGCTCCCGGCGGTGCTGGGGCCACATACCTCCCTGGACCACCGCAAACAGGGCTTTATCCGGCCGGGTGCGGGCCTGCAAACAGCGCTGGGCCCACCGCCAGGTCAAAGCCCCTGACTGGACCACATAAGCCTCGCTCACATCATGGGCCGGGCATTCATCTAGACAGATAAGAATATCAGCATCAAAGCCTTCTTGTAAAGCAATTACCTGCTCCGGCGTTAAAAAATGCTGGCTGCCATCCAAGTGGGACCGGAAGGTCACCCCTTCTTCGCTCAAGGTCCGCAACTTGGCCAGGCTGAATATCTGGAACCCCCCCGAATCCGTGAGGATGGGGCCGGGCCAGTTCATGAAGGAGTGTAGCCCTCCCAAAGCTCGGATAACTTCCAGCCCCGGCCGCAGGTACAGATGATAGGTATTGGCCAAGATGATCTGGGCTCCCAAGCCCTGCACCTCTTCCGGGGTCATGGCTTTGACCGTGGCTTGGGTACCCACCGGCATGAACACCGGGGTGTCGATCACCCCCCGGGGCAGGGTGAGCCTGCCCAAACGGGCGGCGGTCTCGGTATCGGTGGCTAAGACTACAAATTGCATGGGTGAAGGCGAGGTTGCTGGTTTTGAGTTTCGGGTTGTGCCACTACATTGCCTTCCAATGGCTGTTTATTCCTCATGTCCCGCGCCCCACGCTGGCGGGTGAGAGGGGAGGGTGAGGGGGAAGCAAAAAATAGTTTGATGGCAACTTGGTATGAGCTTTGGGTTCTCGGAAAAGCAAGGCGTGCCGAGACCAGGGAATGGCCTGGAGGCGGGTGAGGCGGCTTTACCTCATAAAACCTCGGTCAGCCCGTCGTTGGCTCCCAGCCCCCTAACATCAACCCAGATAGCGGCTCACGGTCTCATTGGGTGCCGATGAAAAAGGGGCGGAAGTCATTTTCCGGCCGGGCCAGGGCGGCCGCCAACTTGGCCAACAAAGCTTCCTGATCTCGGGGCAACTCCCCGCAGATATTCACGTAATTGGTATAGTGGTCGCTGGTCACCACGGTAGCCACCGTGATGCCGGCGATCAAGGCCATGGTTTCCCGGATGACGCCATGGGGAGAGAGCATCTGAAACCGACCTGCCAAGACATCGGCCAAAAGCGGTGTGTTAATCTTGGGCACAAAGGTCCGCAACCGCACGAAGTGGGGCCGGATGGCGTTGATGGCCGAGGCCGTGGCTGCGGCATGGACATCACTTAACTCCTGGCCGCCGATGCCCAAGATAACGTATTCGCTCACCTCGAGGCCCGCCGCCCGGGCCATCTGGCCGGCCGCAATTTGTATCTCCCGGGTACTGCCTTTGTGGATCCGCCGCAGGATGTCGTCGTCGCCGCTCTCCAGCCCCACGTGGATCCGGCTGAGGCCCGCCTCGGCTAACTGTCGCAGCCGGGTCAGGCCCTTTTGAAAAATATATTGGGCCGAGCCATAGACCGTAATCCTCTTAAGCTTGGGAAAGAGTCGGCGGCTGTAGACACAGATCTCCGCCAGGGCGGCGGTGGGCATGGCGATGGTATTGCCAGCCGGGAAGAACAAAGTCCGCACGTTCTCCCCATAGACGTTGCGGGCCTCGGCCAAATCAGCCTTGATCTCCGCCGTGGGCCGCACCTTGAAGGGCACCCCATCTTTATAAACCATGCAAAAGGTGCATTTATTGTGGGGGCAGCCCACGGTGGCCTGGATCAACAGGCTATCGGCTTCACTGGGCGGTCGATAAATGGGCCCTTCATAGCGCATGCCGCAATTCACTTCCCCACCGGAGTATTGTTGGCAAAATCAGCCCTTGCCAAAAGCCGCCATGCAGGTCTCCTGGCAAAGAGGTTGGTTTATTCCCCCTGATTTTTGACCTCTTACCCATTCTCTGGCTCCCGGCCTACCAACACCACCGCATAGGCTGCCATTCCCTGGCCCTGCCCCGTAAAGCCCAGCCCTTCGGTGGTCGTGGCTTTCAGGTTAAGATCCTCTTCCGGAATTTGGAGGACCTTGGCCAACTGGTGGCGCATGCTAGGGATATGGGGAGCTAGTTTGGGGGCCTGGGCCACGATGGTGGCATCCACATTGCTTACCCGATAGCCCCGTTGGTGCACCATGGCGACGATCTCCGCCAACAGGAGAAGACTGGATATCCCCTTAAATTTGGGGTCAGTATCGGGAAAGTGACGGCCCAGGTCACCGGCGGCGATCGCGCCCAGGAGGGCATCGCCGATGGCATGACTCAAGACATCGGCATCGGAATGGCCGGCCAGCCCCAAGGTAAAGGGTATGGTTACCCCCCCTAGGATAAGGGGCCGGTCCGGGACCAAGCGGTGGACATCATAGCCAAAGCCTACTCTGAGGGGGGCTGACATGCCTGCCTCCTTTCCCGGCTCTGCCAGATGGCGTTGGCCAGCACGAGGTCTGCCGGCGTGGTAACTTTTATATTCAAGGGTGACCCGGCCTCCACCCAGACCGGCAGGCCCAAGGCTTCCACTAACGAGGCTTCATCTGTGCCATAAAATTCCCGGCCATAGGCCTCCAAGAAGGCCCGCCAGAGCAACTGGGCGCGAAAAGCCTGAGGCGTCTGGGCCAGCCAGATCTCCTGACGGTTCAGGGTGGCGACGATTTTCTGCTCACGGTCAACCTTCTTAACCGTATCCTGGGCCGGGCAGGCCAGGATCGCGGCGCCGTGTTGGGCCGCGGCCTGGATGACCCGCCGGACCTCCTCGGCGGTCACCAGAGGTCGGACCCCGTCGTGCACCAGGAAGATGTCCCAATCATTCTGGCGTTGCAGTACCTTCAGAGCGTTGTAGACGCTGTCTTGCCGTTCTTTGCCGCCAGGGACCAGACGCAGAACCTTTTTAAAACCATACGGCGTGATGACCTGTTTCTGGCAGAAGTCCAGGGCCGCGGGTTGGGCTACGACGGTGATTTCAGTAATTTCAGGGAGTTGCTCAAAAATGGCCAAAGTCACGGCCAACAGGGGGCGGTCACCCAGGGTTAAGTACTGTTTAGGAAGGTTTTGCTGCATACGGCGGCCGATGCCCGCCGCCGGAATGATGGCCGCCACTTTCATGGCTGTCCCTCCAGCGTGACCTGGCAGGTGACCGTGCCAGCCCGGCCGGGCAAGGTTCCTGGGGCCATACCTTGGCGGGGCACCTGCTGCCATTGCTCCCACAGTTCCTGGGCATAATCCACCAGACGGGGCCAGGTAACCTTGAGGCTGTGGAGCCGGTCCAAGAGGGCCTGAAAATCTCGGAGATAAACCCGCCCTTCCACTTCGGCATGGATGGTCAGGACCTGGGTGTTGCCTGGCCGCAGGGCCCCTATGATCTTCTCAGTAAATCCTGCCGCCGAGCAGCCGTTGAGCCCCAGAAGCTCGTCCATGGTGGGGAGGGTGGTGGGAATCTCCAGCACAGGCCAGACCCGCCCCGCCACCACCGGAAAATAAGGGCCTTGGCCCCGGGTATTGCTGACGTAATAGAATGCCTCGGCTACCAAGGCAGCCAGGGCCGCGGGCGTGCATTGCCAACCGGGGGCCGCAAAGGAGATGGCCGGATACCCCAAGATCCGGCGGTGCACTTCCTGGGCCCGCATGATTTCAGCTCGCACTGCAGCCACGGTCAAGCCAGGCAGGCGATCCTGCCAATATACATGGTCATAGCCATGCAGTCCCAATTCATGGCCAGCCAAGGGAATCTGCCGCAGCAACTCGGGCTCAGAATCGGCAATGGCGGGACCCGGCAGCAGCGTGCCATACAGCATGGTCTTGAGCCCATAGAGGCGGGGCGCTCCGGTCCGCAGCATTTTCTGGAGAAAGCCTCGGTGGGTAAACAGCCGGCGGATGGCCCGCCCGGAGTGGTCGGGTCCCATGGCCACAAAAAAACTGGCCGGGATGCCTCGGTCCGCCAGGACCTCCAGCAAAGCTGGCACTCCTTCCCGGAACCCCACCAGGGTGTCCACATCCACCTTCAGGGCCAGGCGCATCAATAGACCTCACTCCCCGACACCTGACTCTCCAGCTGGCGCACCTCCTCCAGGAACGCATCCAGAGTTATCTTCAGGGAGGTTTCCAGATCAGTCTTCGGACTCCAGCCTAAGTATTTCTGGGCATTGGCAATGGAGGGTTTCCGGGTGAAGATATCTTGATAGCCCTTGCCGTAATACTCTTCATGGGGTACCTCGATGATCTCCGAAAAGACGGTGTCCTCCCGGTGGTCTGGATGCTCCCGAAACATCTTGAGCAATAAGTGGGCCAAATCCTTAACCGACGCTTCGTTCTCGGGATTGCCGATGTTGAAAATCTTGCCATCGGCGACGCCGCCGGGGTTTTCGATGATCTTCATCAGGCAATCAATGCCGTCCTCAATGTAGGTGAAACAGCGCTTCTGCAGGCCGCCATCCACCAACCGGATGGGTTCCCGGTTTACCAGATTGATGATAAATTGGGTTACCACCCGGGAGCTGCCCTCTTTGGCGGCATAGATATCGTCCAATTTGGGACCGATCCAATTAAAGGGCCGGAACAGGGTAAACTGCAGGGCCCCTTCCTGACCATAGGCCCAGATTACCCGGTCCAATAGTTGTTTGGAGCAGCTATAGATCCAGCGCTGTTTGTTGATGGGGCCCAAGACTAAGACACTTTCATCTTCCTTGAACTCCGGCTCCGGACACATGCCATAGACTTCGGAGGTGGAAGGGAAGACAATGCGGGTGTGGTATTTGACACACTGCCGCACAATGCGCAGGTTTTCCTCAAAATCCAGCTCAAAGACCCGCAGCGGCTCCTTCACATAGGTCATAGGGGTGGCAATGGCCACCAACGGCAAGACCACATCACATTTTTTGATGTGATACTCAATCCACTCCTTATTGATGGCAATATCCCCCTCCAAGAAGTGGAAACGGGGATGGTGCAGGGAGTGTTCCAGCTTGTTGTTATAAAGGTCCATGCCGAACACTTCCCAGTTCGTGGTCTGCAGAATCCGCCGCACCAAGGCATTGCCGATAAAGCCATTCACCCCAAGAATGAGGATTTTCAACGAATGCTCCTTCTGAGTTAGCTATTTCCGGTGCAAGGGATACCCCTTCCCGTGTCCCTATGCCAACTGCTGCCCCACCAGCGGCGCCAGGTTCTGGAGCAGAGCGGCGCCTTGTACTTCCGGCTCTCCCTCCCATTGGGCCGCGTTCACCCGGAGGACGCCGTCGCCGGTGCCGATGAGCAGGTGGTCGCCCTCCTGCCGGACGCCACCCGGCGGCAATGGCGGCCCCGCATATTCCTTATCAACTTTGGCAGCCCAAAGGAAGAGTTTTTTCCCCTGCCAGGTGGTGAAGGCGCCTGGAAAGGGGTGGGTCACGGCCCGGATGAGGTTGTAGATTTGTCGGGCCGACTGCTGCCAATGGATGCGCCCGTCTTCAGGCCGCCGACCGCCGAAATAGGTGGCTTTGCTGTGGTCCTGGCGGATGCGAGGGGCGGCATCGGCCCGCAACAGGGGATACGTCTGCCGCATGAGCTTGGCCGCCGCAGCGGTCATTTTCTCGGACAGGGTCCAAGCCGTGTCCTCCTCGGTGATGGGCACCTGCACTTGGGCCACCAGGTCTCCGGCATCGGGTTTAGCCTCCATATAATGGAGACTCAGACCCGTCAAGGGCTCCCCATGGATTAGGACCCAATTCAAAGGGCAGCGGCCGCGGTAGCGGGGCAGCAGGCTGCCATGCAGGTTCAGGGCCCCTTTGGTGGGGATATCCAAGATTGCCTGCTTGAGCATCAGTCGATAGTAGCAGGAAAAAATAAAATCCGGCTTGAGGCTGCGCAGCAGTTCCACAAAGGCCGGGTCATTGGGGTTGGCCGGGGTATAGACCGGCAAGTTATGGGCCAGGGCCAACTCCTTGACAGACTTAAACCAGATCCGTTCCTGAGGATCATCCTCATGGGTCACCACCGCCACGATCTCATCCTGCAATTGGCGGCACAACTCAATGAGGACCTCTAGAGAGACATAGCCGACATTACTGTAACCCATGAATATCAGGCGCATAGGACCCCTTTAGGCATACAACCTTGCCACCGTGTGGCCACCGTTAATCAACCTTTGGAAATATACCCTCAAGCTAGCAGCATAGTTGGCTCTCAGCAGCAGCAAAGACCAAGAACAAACTCTAGCCCTCCTGGTTTCTCTTATAATTCCTCCCGCACCACGAACCTGGGCCGGTGGCGCACTTCCCGGTAGATCCGGCCCACATATTCGCCGATGAGGGCCAAGCCGAGCATCTGGAGGCCGGCAAAGACAAAGAGGATGGCAAAGAGGGTGAAGACCCCTTCCACTTCCGGCCCCACCCAGAGGCGGCGCAAGAAGAGGAATAAACCAAAGCCCAGGCCGATGCAGGCGAGGAGCACGCCGGTGACACCCACGAAGTGAATGGGCAGGTGGGAAAAACCCGTCATGAAATCAAAATTCAGGCGGATTAATTTCACCAAGGAATATTTGGACTTGCCTTTGGTGCGTTCGGCATGTTTGACCGGCACCTCGGTAATGCGCCGGGCAAAACTGTTGGCCAACGCCGGGATAAAGCTGGTGGATTCCTGGCATTGGTTGATGCTGTCGATGACGGTGCGCCGGTAGGCCCGGAGCATACAGCCATAATCCTTCAGGTAAACGCCGGTGACTTTGGACATCAGCCAATTGATCAGGGCCGACGGCAGGCGCCGGAAAAAGGAATCCTGGCGCAGCTCCCGCCAGCCGCCCACGGTATCGTAGCCCTCTTCGATCTTGGCCACCAATTTGGGGATCTCCTCGGGAGGGTTCTGCAGATCCGCATCCAGGGTGACGATGATTTCACCCTGGGCTAATTGAAAACCGGCAAAGATGGCCGGATGCTGCCCGAAATTGCGGATGAATTGACGACCGCGCACCTTGTCCGGGTGTTGCCGGTGCAATTGGGAAATGATCTCCCAAGACCGGTCGACGGAACCATCATCTACAAAGATGATCTCATACTGGTACGGCTGGGCATCCAGGGTAGCCAGCAGGCGGCGAGCTAACTCGGGGAGGTTATCTTCTTCATTATATACCGGAATGACGATGGAAACATACGGGTGGGCACCGGCGGCCGGCGCCGGTGGGATGGTCTGATTCATCGTGTGACACCTTCCAAACAAGAACAGCCGTCCCGAATGCCTGGCAGGCACCGGCTCGCCTGTTCCAAGTAGAAAAAAGCGGCCCCATACGCCGCTTGAACAAATCATCGGGAGCAGGCCATAAGCCGAGTTCTGTAACCGGCTGCGGCCGGCGATGATCATTCATCTAGGACCGCCGTTGCCGACGGCCTCCAGCGGCCTACCCGGGAGCTTCGGACGGGCCACCCTCAAACGCTCCCCTATTTGGCCTTGCTCCGGGTGGGGTTTACCGAGCTTCCGGTGTCACCACCGGAACTGGTGAGCTCTTACCTCACCGTTTCACCCTTACCGACGCGACCGCAGTCGCCCCGGCGGTCTATTCTCTGTGGCACTTTCCTTAGGGTTGCCCCCACTGGGTGTTACCCAGCACCCTGCCCTGTGGAGCTCGGACTTTCCTCTCGCCAACCCATGGTTGGCCAGCGATCATCTAGCCTGCTCTGATGATTTATCCATATATATTATAAATTTTTGCTTCCCGCCGTCAATGGGTGGGCCAAGAATAGGGACAAGGAAAAGGGCAGAGGGAAGGGTTGGTGGGCGGCAACCAGGAAGCTAGAGCCCAGGCCTGTGATCCAGGACGTCTATCGCCCGTTCTCTTCCCTTGACCATACCACTGGAAATGGTTAATATAACTCCATCGTTTTCTGGTAAGGTTGTGCATCCCCATGGACTTGGCCACGGCCCGACAAATTCTCGGCCTGGACCTGCTGGCGACCCGGCAGGAAATCCAGGAGGCCTATCGCCGCGCTGCCCGGCGCTGGCATCCAGACACGGCACCGCCGGAGGAGCAGGCGCTCTGCCATCAACGCATGTTGGCAGTGAACGAAGCCTACCAGGTGATTTTGACCTTCCTGGAAAATTATCGCTACCGCCTGGAGGAACTGCCGGAGACCAAAGATGATTACGAGTCTTGGTGGCACAGTCATTTCGGTGCCACTATGGGGTGGCCCAATCAGCGCCAACGCCTGCCCAAAAAATCCTAACGTGTTGCTTCCCCTT
>CAZARS010000085.1:0-11955 GCA_964487625.1 uncultured Desulfobacca sp. | reverse complement strand
GAGATCGAAGCCCGAGCCCAGGCCTACATCGATACCATTGAGAAGATGGGCGGACCGGTGGTGGCCGTGGAAAAAGGCTACATCCAGAAAGAGATTCAAGAGAGCGCCTACCGTTATCAGAAAGAGATTGAGAGCAACGAGCGGATCATCGTGGGGCTGAATAAATTCCAGGTCCAGGAAGAGAAACCCAAAGAGCTCCTCAAGGTTGACCCCACCGTGCGGGACAAACAGATCGAACGGCTCAAGGAGCTGAAGAGCCAACGGGATGCGGCCGCGGTCAGCCAAGCTCTGGCCGCAGTCAAAGAAGCGGCCCAGACCGGCGCCAACCTTATGCCTCCCATCATTTCGGCAGTCCGGGCTCTGGCAACGTTGGGCGAGATCTGCGATACCCTGCGGGATGTCTTCGGGGAATACGAAGCTGCTCCCTTTGTTTAAGAGCGAGCATTGGAGGAGAAAAAGTATGCCTGAGAGAAAAATCCGTGTTCTGGCCGCCAAACCTGGGTTGGACGGCCATGACCGTGGCATTAAAGTTATCTGTGCGGCCCTTCGGGACGCTGGCATGGAAGTTATCTACACCGGCCTGCGGCAAACCCCGGAACAGATCGTCAGCGCCGCCATTCAAGAGGATGTGGATGTCATCGCCATGAGTTGCCTCTCCGGGGCCCATGACTACCTCTTCCCCCGGGTTACCGAGCTCTTAAAGGAAAAAGGTATACAGGATATCCTGGTCCTGGGCGGTGGTATTATCCCCGACGAGGATATTCCGTCCCTTAAGGCCAGCGGCATTGCCGAAATCTTTACCCCTGGCGCCAGCACCAAAGAGATCATCGATTTTATTCGCAATAATATCCGGCGTAACTAAGCCTTGAGCTCCTCACCTCCCCTGCCCCGCCTGGCTCTGGCCAGGCGGGTTTTTTGTGATGGCAGTTGGGCTGATTGTTTGGCAGCGGTCTTCCAGCTGCAAGGAGCCAGATAGCCTTAATAATCAGAACCACGAGCGTCAGCGAGTGGTCGGAGCTTCGCCCCGCCCCCAATAATCACTCTCTGCCGGTCGTGGCAAGGATGGTCATGGCCCAGCGGTCAGAGTTTGTCGTTTCCATCTTAGAATACCGAAAACGTCAATACCCCTTCCAAAGAAAATCTTGGCCCGTCGTTACTCCTTAGGGAGGATTATTGCAGAAAGCGATCTTTTAGGCTATAAAATGAACAATGTGGCTAATGGAGGAGTCCTATTGATGACCACCGCCGATCTCAAAGCACGTATTCAAGCGGCCGCGCCGGAGGGCAAAATCCCCTGCGCCACCGCCTTTCGATTGGCCGAGGAATTGGGGATCAGCCGCAGCCGGATGGGCGAGCTGCTCAATGAGTTGCGGATCAAAATCATCAATTGCCAATTAGGCTGTTTTCCTTGATCGAGGGTTTAGGGCGTGCCTCGGGCTCGCCCCCTCTGATTCTCCTGGCCACCGACCACAAATTCCCGACTACTGCTAATATATACCATGCACTATCTCTTCGGACCCGTTGCATCCCGGCGGTTGGGCCTTTCTCTGGGGGTCGACGTAATTCCCCCCAAGACCTGTCCCTTGGATTGTATCTATTGTGAGGTAGGCCGAACCACCGACAAGACCCTAAAGCGGCGGGAGTATATCCCGACAACGGCCATTCTGGCGGAATTATCTGCCTATTTAGCCGGTGATAATCCCGCGCCTGATTATCTTACCTTGGCCGGTTCCGGGGAGCCGACGCTCCATGCCGGCCTCGGCCAGATCATTGTTCAACTTAAAAAAATCACCGATATACCGGTGGCGGTCTTAACCAATGGCGTGCTGCTTGCTGACCCTCAGGTGCGTCAGGAGCTTAGCCAAGCCGATGTCATCCTGCCCTCGCTGGATGCCGTCAGTCCGACCCTCTTCCAAAAGATCAATCGACCGTTGCCGGGTCTGCGGGTAGAGGACCTGATCAGTGGTCTCCAAGCCCTACGGCGGGAATACTCTGGCCAGATTTGGCTGGAGATTCTCCTGCTCCGAGGTCTCAACGATACTTCAGCGGAAATGGCCAAACTAAAAGAAGCCGTGGCGGCCATCAGACCCGATGCTGTCCATCTCAATACGGTGGTCCGCCCGGGAGTGGAAGACTATGCCATGGCCGTGAGCCCCGAAGTTCTGGCCGCGGCGGCCCGCTTTTTCGGGCCCACGGCCATGGTAATTGCGGCGCCACGGCGGCCAGCGACCCAGGTCACCTTAAGCGATGCGGATTTCCTGGCAAGCCTGGCCCGGCGGCCCCAGACTGCCGCGGACCTGGCTGCGGTCTTACATCTGCCGGAAGCAGAAGTGGTCACCCGTCTGAAAAACCTGGTCCGACAGGGGCGGTTGCGATCCAGCCTCCATCAGCAGCAGATTTTTTATCAGCTGAGCGATGCTTAGCTATTCCTGATATTTCCAAAAAAAACGCAGTGCTAAGACCAATAAGGCGACCCGCTCAGCATGCTGCACGGGTCTTGCGGACTTCACTGGGCCAAGGATATATTGAATTTTGTCTTGGGGCCACCCGCCAAACCCTGGGCTGGCGGGGAGGCCGATCCTCAGCCGGGGAATCCTGCTTTGTTAGGGGTTGGGCCATGACTTTGATTTTAGCGGGTAGTAGATTTTCGTCCGGAAACCGCCTCAACCAGGCACAGGAAACGGGATAAGGATAAAAGAGACCTGCAGGTTCGAGGGGGTCTGAGACCCGTCCCGCCAGGGCCTCCTTTTACCTGATAGCTTTCCGGATTGCGACAAGTTTCATATAGATAGGTTCGGGTTCTCATCTCAGCCTGCTCCTGCACCCGCATGCCGGGCAAACCCGCAGGAAAATTTCTCAGCCATAACTCAATAAGGACGATAGTATGAAGCCAAGGCTTGATCTGGGCATGGATATCGGTTCGGTGAGTGTCAATACCGTGGTTCTTGATCCGGCTGGAGAGGTGCTGTACGAAGATTATCGGCGCACCCACGGGGAACCCTGGCGGACGGCATTGCAGATCCTGCGGGAACTGCAGGAACAGTTTGGCGCCGACGCCTTCCGCCTGGCGGCCTTTACCGGCATCGGCGGCAAAGGCGTGGCGCAGGCCGTGGAGGGAGTGTTTATCAACGAAGTCATCGCCCAAGCCCGTGGCACATTTACCTTCTTGCCCCAGGCTCGCACGGTCATTGATATGGGGGGCGAAGATGCCAAGCTGATCCTCCTGGATCGGGATTCCCAAGGCAATCTGATTATCGTGGACTTTGCCATGAATACCCTCTGTGCGGCGGGCACCGGCTCCTTTCTGGACCAGCAGTCGCACCGTTTGGGCTACAGCATTGAAGAATTCAGTCAACTGGCTCTGAAGTCCACCACGCCCCCCCGGGTAGCCGGGCGCTGCAGCGTTTTTGCCAAGACCGACATGATCCATCTGCAGCAGGGGGCCACCCCGGATTACGAAATCATCGCCGGTCTCTGCCTGGCCATGGCCCGCAATCTCAAGAGCAACCTTGCCAAGGGCAAGACCATCCACCGACCCGTGGCTTTCCAAGGCGGGGTGGCCCATAATCTGGGCGTGCGCCAGGCCTTCCGCACGGTCTTTGATTTGGGGGAAGAAGAACTCATCATCCCCCCCCATTTCTGCTCCCTGGGGGCCATCGGCGCCATCCAAGTAGCCCGGGAAAACCCGCCTCAGGATTTCCATCTCAATATTGAGGCCTTGGAGGCCCATATTGCCCAAGCTCAGGGCGAAGAACGCCATCATCCTCCCCTCCAACCACCTGCTCCCTTAACCCCGGACCACTATCGGGTCGTGGAATTGGGTCCTGAAGAAAAGGCCGAAGGGTACTTGGGCATCGATGTAGGTTCCATCAGCACCAATGTAGTGGTCATTGATCCCCAGATGCGGGTGTTGGCCCGGGAATACCTCATGACCGCCGGCCGGCCGTTGGAGGCGGTTACCGAAGGTCTGCGCCGCATCGGCGCCAAATTTGGGGATCGGTTGACTATCCTGGGTGCGGCCACCACCGGCTCCGGTCGCTACCTGACCGCCGACTTTATCGGCGCAGATCTGGTCCGCAACGAAATCACCGCCCAAGCCACGGCTTCGGCCGCGATCAATCCCGAGGTTGATACCATCTTTGAAATCGGCGGCCAGGACTCTAAGTTCATCGCCTTGGAAAACGGCGCCATCGTGGATTTCATGATGAATAAGGTCTGCGCCGCCGGCACCGGCTCCTTCCTGGAAGAGCAAGCCGAAAAACTGGGGATCGCCATCAAAGAGGAGTTCGGCAAGCTGGCCCTGCAGAGCAAAAAACCTGTACCGTTGGGCGAACGCTGTACCGTGTTCATGGAATCAGACCTGGTGCATCACCAGCAACAGGGCGCGGCCAAAGAGGACCTGGTGGCCGGTCTGGCCTACTCCATTGTCCTCAATTACCTCAACAAAGTGAAAGAAGAACGCCGGGTCGGCAATACTATCTTTTACCAAGGCGCCACGGCCGCCAATCGGGGGATCGTGGCGGCCTTTGAAGCGGTCCTAGGGAAAAAGATTACCGTGCCGCCGCACCACGACGTCACCGGCGCCATCGGCGCAGCCATCTTGGCCATGCGGGAGCGGACTTGGACCAAGTCCAGCTTTAAAGGCTTTGATCTGGTAAATCGGCAGTATACCATCTCCTCTTTCGAGTGCCAGTCTTGCCCCAATGCCTGCGAAATCCGCCAGGTGAAGATCAGCGGCGAGAAACCCTTGTTCTATGGCGGCCGCTGCGAAAAATACGAAGTGCGCCGTGACCAGCAATTGGCCGATCTCCCCGACCTCTTCCAGGAGCGGGAAGCTTGGCTCTATGGCCCCGAACCGGACGGCCGGGGGCGGCGGGGTGTCATCGGCTTACCCCGGGCCTTGTATTTCCAGGAACTCATGCCCTTTTTCCGTACCTTTTTCGAGTCGCTGGGTTATGGCCTCGTCTATTCCCAAAAAACCAACAAGGCCGTGATCAACAAAGGGGTGGAGTGCATGGCCGCCGAGACCTGTTACCCCGTCAAGGTGGCCCATGGCCATATCTTGGATCTTCTGGACAAGGGCGTCAAAACCATCTTCCTCCCCAGCATCATTGACCTGCCCCACAGCAATCCCGAAATTGCCCAGGGGGTAGTCTGTCCTCTGGCCCAGACCTTGCCCTACACGGTGCCGTCCACCATTGACTTTCAGGCCTATGGCGCCAAGCTCCTGACGCCGGTGTTGTATATGGGCCGGGGCCCTCGCCTCCTGCGCCGCTCCCTCCAGGCCTTGGGGAAAGAATTGGGCGTCTCGGTCTTGGCAGTCAACCGGGCCCTGCGGGCTGCGGAAGCCGCCCAGAAGGCCTTTTATGCCAAACTTAAAGCCCGGGGCCGGGAAATCCTGGCCAACTTGCAGCCCCAGGAACGGGCCATGATCATCGTCAGCCGACCATACAATGGCTTTGACTGCGGCATGAATCTGAATCTCCCCCGCAAACTGCGGCAACTCGGCGTCCTGGCCATCCCCATGGATTTCCTGCCCCTGGATGAGGTCAAAACCGTGGCTGAGATTAAACCCATGTATTGGCGCTTCGGCCAGAAGATCCTATCTGCGGCCGACCTCATCCGCCAAGACCCCCGACTCCACGCCATCTATGTCACCAATTTCAGTTGCGGCCCGGATTCCTTCATCCAACATTTCTTCAAGGACATGATGCGGGGCAAACCCTTCCTGGAGATCGAGATTGACGAACATTCTGCCGATGTGGGTGCCATCACCCGGCTGGAAGCCTTCCTAGACAGCCTGAAAAACGTGCCCCCCAGATCCACGGCCCATTCCCGGCCTTCCATCACCATCCGGGTGGCCAACCCCCAGAGCCGCAAGGTCTATCTCCCGCCCATGACCGACCATGCCTGGGCCTTGGTCGCGGCCTTCCAGGCCTGTGGCACCGACGCCGAGTTGCTGCCACCCTCGGATGAAGAGACCCTACTGTGGGGACGGCGGCTGACATCAGGGAAGGAGTGTTACCCCCTCATCCTCACCACCGGCGATATGGTGAAGATGACCCAACGGCCGGATTTCGACCCAGACCGGAGCGCCTTCTTCATGCCCAGCGGCGATGGTCCCTGCCGTTTCGGCCAATACAACCGCCTGCAGCGGCGCATCTTAGATGAACTGGGCTACCCGCAAGTCCCCATCATTGCCCCCAACCAGACCGAGACCATGTACGAGGAACTGGGGATGGTAGGCGATGATTTCACCCGCATCGCCTGGCAAGGAATTGTGGCCATTGACCTGCTGGAAAAGCTGGTCCGGGAAACCCGACCCTATGAACGATATACAGGGGACGCCGACCAGGTCTATCAACAGTCCCTCCAGCAGGTTTATGAAACCTTGCGAGATCGGGGTGACTTAGAGGCGACCCTGCGCCGGGCCCGCCAGGCCTTCCAAAACGTGTCCCGCAACGGCCTGCGGGATAAACCGGTCGTCGGGGTGGTGGGGGAGATCTACACCCGGGCCAACATCTTCTCCAACGAGAACACGGTCCGGGAGATCGAGGCTCTGGGCGGCGAAGTGTGGATGGCGCCCATCAGCGAATGGCTCCTCTATGTCAATTTTACGGCCAAGCGCCGGGCTTGGCAGCTCCGCAAATGGAAAAACTTCCTCCAGGTCTTCCTGACTGAACGGGTCCAGATCAAAGACGAACACCGTCTGGAGGAGATTTTCCGTGGCTGCCTGAAAAACCTCAGTGAACCGGCCATTGCCGAGGTCATCGCCCTTGCCCAGGGCTACTTGGATGCCTCCTTTGAGGGAGAAGCCATCTTGAGCATCGGCAAATCCAAGGATTTCGTCAGGAAAGGCGTCAGCGGTCTGGTCAACATCATGCCCTTCACCTGCATGCCCGGCACCGTGGTCAACGCCCTTTTCAAACGCTTCCGGGAGGAGCACCACAACATCCCCTTCCTCAATCTGGCGTACGACGGCCAGGAACAGACCAATACCCGCACCCGCATGGAGGCCTTTATGTACCAGGTGCGCCAGTTCCAGGAGCAGCGCTTGGGCTAAGACCAGGAGCCAGAAGTCAGGGACCAGGGGCCAGGGATTAGGGATTGGAAAATTTCTGGGGGTGTAGAGCCTCCAGGCCGGCCCCGCGCCTCCCAACGGCTAATAACCTTGATCCCCGTCTTTCTCATATTGACCTGGGAAACGCTAAGCGAAAAAATCTCATGCATGAGTCGTATATCTGGCCCAGGGTGACCAGCCGGTGCCATCGACCTTGTTTTTCTGGCATACTGAGCGGCGCGAGGCATCCGCCCAACAAACCACCACGCAAACGACCGGCTAGCTGATCAAACTGACGTTTCCCAGGCAAGAGCGGCCGCAAGCCGGTAGATGTCATGTCCGCTTATTTTCTGCCATGAAGACTTCCCCCTTTTCCTCTCCCTAAGTGTGTGCTATCATTAACTCCTAAGGTTGACGGGACCCAGACTAGCGCGTCACTCCTGAACCACTTCTCTATCCCGGATCACTGACCACTCTAAAGGAGCTGTTCTATGCCTGACCACTTGCCGGTTCGGTTCGAGGAAATCATACCCGACTACCATATCCGCACGGGTTTTTATCTCAAAGCCGGGTGGGAATTGTTTAAACAGAACGCCCTGGAATATGTGGGCTTCAGTGTGGTATTCATCCTTGTCCTCATCGCCCTTAATAAACTCCCGGGCTTGGGGCAAGTCCTGACCACGGTGCTGGCCACGCCACTGTGGAGTGGTCTTATCGTGGTGGCCCTGAAGAGCCTGCAGCAGCAACCCATCGAGATCAATGACTTCGGCAAAGGCTTTGCCTATTTTCTGCCCCTCTTTCTTTATGGCATTGTGTCCAGTGTCATCATCAGCATCGGTTTTGTACTCCTGATCCTGCCGGGGATTTATTTTGCCGTGGGCTATCTCTTCCCGGCCTGGCTCATCATCGATCGCAAGATGGACTTCTGGCCAGCCATGGAGCTGAGCCGCAAGACCATGCAGAAACGGTTTTTTGAGGTCTTCGGCTTCTGCCTTATCCTGCTGCTCATTAATTTCGGCGGCCTGCTCCTCCTGGGGCTGGGCTTTTTCGTAACCCTGCCCTATACCTTCTGTGTCCTCACCGTGGCGTATCGGGATATCTTTGGGATTCAGGCACAGGGGTATTAAGGGGCCCAGGCCAGCCCCTGGCCGCAGCTCGGGCTATGCCTGGAACACCCTCACAGGCTGGCAGCAGGGCCTCGGGCTCCAGCCAATCGGCGCCCTTGTCTGGCGGAGACCCGGATGACGGCAGCAGACCTAGTGGCCGTGGCAGTGCCCCTGCCCTTGGATCAGCCGCTGACGTACCGTTTGCCGGCCCACCTATCTGGTCAAACCCGCGTCGGCCAAGCAGTGTTGGTGCCGGTGGGGCGGCGTCGCCTGGTGGGGTATCTCCTCGGGCCGGCCCAAGAAATCCCAGATGTGGCCCTGAAAGAAGTTCTGGCCATCCTGGACCCCCAGCCCCGTTTTGATCAGGATCTCCTGGTTTTTTACCGCTGGCTGGCGGAATATTATCATCACCCCCTGGGAGAGGTCCTGAAAACCGCCATCCCGGATCCGCCCCAAGGCCGGACCAGCAACCAGGAACGATGGCTAACCTTGGGGCCGCGGTATAAACCTGATGATGTTTCCTCCCGCTTAGGAGACAAAGCCACAGCCATCCTGGCCTATGTGGCAGCTCAGGGTAGTTGCCGCTTGGCTGAGGTGGCTCAGGTTATCTCCAAGCCTCAGGCAGTGGTGCGGCGTCTGGTGGCCCAAGGCTTCCTGAGGCAGGAGGCCCGGTCTAAGCCAGCCGTCGAAGTGATTAGAGCAACCACCACGGCTGCCACCCCACACCCTTTGAGCCCCCATCAGTACCAGGCAGTGCAGGCCATTACTGCGGCCTTGGCGCAACGGACCTTTGCGCCATTCCTGTTGCATGGCGTGACGGCCAGTGGTAAGACCGAGGTGTATCTCCAAGCCGCAGCAGCGGCCTTGGAACTGGGCCGGGGTGTGCTGGTGCTCCTCCCTGAGATTGCCCTCACCGACCCAGTGGCCCAGGCTTTTCAGGCCCGCTTCGGCCAGCGGGTGGCCTTGCTGCATAGTGGCTTGGCGGTCAGCGCTCGACTGGGGCAATGGCAGCGTCTGGCAGCCGGGGAAAGACAAATCGCCATCGGGGCCCGCTCTGCGGTCTTTGCTCCGGTGAACAACCTCGGCCTTATCATCGTCGATGAGGAGCATGATCCGGCTTATAAAAACGAAGGCGGGCTCCCATACCAAGCCCGAGATGCGGCCCTCTACCGGGGCTACCTGGCCAGAGCCGCCGTGGTGCTGGGGTCGGCGACGCCAGCGGTATCAACGTTTTACCAGGCCCAGCAGGGGAAATATCGCTACCTTAGCCTCCCCGAACGCGTTACGCCCCAGCCGTTGCCGCAGATCCAGCTGGTCAATCTCCGGGAGCAACGGGAAGGCCGGCGTCACCCCATTCTGACCACACCCCTGCGCCTGGCCCTGGCCGAGACCCTGGCCCGAGGCGAGCAGGCCCTACTCTTCTTGAACCGCCGGGGGTATGCCAATATCTTTTTCTGTCTGTTCTGCGGCCATATCCATCAATGTCCATATTGCAGCGTCACCTTAACCCTGCACCGCCAGGCCAACCGCTTGCGCTGCCATTATTGCGGCCACCAAGAGGATATTCCAGCCCTCTGCCCCCAATGTCAATCAGCGGCTCTAAAACACCACGGTCTGGGCACAGAGCGCTTGGAAAAAGAGGTCGCGGCCCTGTTTCCGGGAGCCCGGATCGGTCGCTTGGATCGGGACACTGCCACCACTGCCCGTCGGGCCGCGGCCATTTTGGAGGACCTGCGCCAACACCGTCTCGATATCCTCATCGGCACCCAGATGATCAGCAAAGGGCATGATTTTCCCCAAGTTACCTTAGTGGGCGTGGTGGCCGCAGACCTGAGCCTCTTTTTTCCAGAATACCATGCGGGAGAGAGGACGTTCCAACTCCTCAGCCAAGTGGCTGGACGGGCCGGGCGTGGGAATAATCCCGGTCGGGTCATTATTCAGACCTTCCACCCAGAACACCCGGCTCTACAGGCCACCCTGCATCACGATTACCTGAGCTTTTATCAGACGGAACTGGCAGCCCGTCGGGAATTGGGCTATCCGCCCTTTACCCGGCTGGCCCTCTTGACCCTGCAGAGTAAAAAAGCTGAAAAAGCGGCGGCCGCTGCCACCAAGACCGCTGCGCTGCTGCAGGCTGCCATAGGCCAAGCTGCCCTGACGGCGCACCTCCGCCTCCTGGGTCCAGCCCCAGCCCCCCGCTCCCGTTTAAAGGAGTATTACCGCTGGCACCTACTCCTGAAAAGCTATGGCCGCCGGTCCCTGGCCCAGGTGCTGGCCACGGTCCGTTCCCTGACGGCCAAACACCTCGGCAGCGGTGTCACCCTGCTGATTGACGTGGATCCAGGGGGCATGCAATAACAATCTGCCACAAAACAAAGGGGCGAGGTAACCCCGCCCCTTTATCCTTATAAGTCTCTGAGCTTGCCTGTTATTTGGTGCCTTTGGCAAAGACCAGACCGGCTTCGTCTGCGTCCACGGTGATGGTATCGCCCTCCACGAATTCGCCACTGAGGATGAGCTTGGCCAAGCTGTCCTGTACCTGCTTCTGGATGACCCGCCGCAGGGGCCGGGCCCCATAAATCGGGTCGTAGCCTGCCTCGGCCAGGTAATCCCGAGCCCGGTCGGTGAGCACCAGATGGATGCCGTGTTCCGTCAGGCGGTTGACCAGGCGCTGCACCTGCAGATCGACGATCTGGCGCAGGTGTTCCCGGCTGAGGCGATGGAAAATGATGATATCGTCCACCCGGTTGAGGAACTCCGGCTTGAAATGGAAGCGGAGGGCCTCCATGACCTTGCGGCGCATTTCCTCCTCGTCTTGCACCTCCATGATGTATTGGCTGCCGATATTGGAGGTCATGATGACGATGGTGTTTTTAAAATCCACGGTGCGCCCTTGACCATCGGTCATGCGGCCATCGTCCAGGATCTGTAACAGGGCGTCAAAAACCTCGGGGTGAGCCTTCTCAATTTCATCAAAGAGGACCACCGAATAGGGGCGCCTCCGCACCGCCTCGGTGAGCTGGCCACCTTCTTCATACCCAACATAGCCGGGAGGGGCACCGATGAGCCGGGAAACCGTGTGCTTTTCCATGTATTCAGACATATCCAGGCGGATGAGAGCCTGTTCGGAATCAAACAGGAATTCGGCCAGGGCGCGGGCCAACTCGGTCTTGCCGACGCCGGTGGGGCCCATGAAAATGAAGGAGCCCAAAGGTCGGTTGGGATCCTGGATGCCGGAGCGGGCCCGACGCACGGCGTTGGATACCGCCTGCACTGCCTCGATCTGGCCCACAACCCGGGCGGCCAAACGCTCCTCCATGTGGACCAGTTTCATTTTCTCGCCTTCCAACAGACGGGTGACCGGGATGCCCGTCCATTTGGCCACGACCTCGGCCACGTCTTCGGCGTCAACCTCTTCCTTGAGCATGGCTCCCTCTTTTTGGAGTTCTGCCAGCTTCTGGTTTTCGGCCTCCAACTCTTTCTGGAGGCTCAACAGTTTGCCGTAGCGCAGTTCCGCCGCCTTGGCAAGATCGCCCTGCCGTTCCGCTTGGGCTTCGGCGATCTTAGTCTCTTCAATCTGCTCTTTGATGGCTCGGATGCGGGTAATGGCTTCTTTTTCCTGCTGCCATCTGGCCTTTAAAGACGCAGCCTGTTCCCGCAGATCGGCCAGGGATTTTTCAATCTTCTCCAACCGTTCCAGGGAAGCGGGATCGTTTTCTTTCTTCAGAGCCTCTTTTTCAATCTCTTCCTGCCGGATACGGCGTTCGATCTCATCAATTTCCGAAGGCA
>CAZARS010000084.1:0-11978 GCA_964487625.1 uncultured Desulfobacca sp. | reverse complement strand
ACCTCCTGAATTATTCAGGAGATATTTTAGCATAAATCTATCTAAAAGTAGTATTCCCTGAAGCCGGTGGTTCTCACCCAGAATCCGACCCTCCACGAGTTACTGGAAGGCGAGCCCGACCTGGTCAACAAAATAGAAACCGAAGGGATTTATCAGAATGGCGGTTGGCGGGTCGTGCGTCATGGCACGGTCAACTATCAGGGTGGGAGAGCCACCCATAATTGTCTCGCCGTCAGACTCTCTGCCAGTAATATGCGGCAGGAACCTTAAAGATAGGAGGTTAGACAACCACCTTTAAAGTCAGGGTTGGCACTGGAGGCCGCTTCAGAAAGATTTGGCCTCCGTATCGCTTCTCACTCAGGAATGCCTGAGCCAAGGGGCACTCCCACGGTAACTCTCACTCTTCCCAGTGAATGCAGGACACCGGGCAGGTGTCTATGGCTTCCTGAATGAGGTCCTCCGGCCCGCCTTCGGCCTTGACCACCCGAGCCTTATCGGCCCCCTCCGGCAGTTCAAAGACCTCCGGGCAGATTTCCGCACAGGTGCCGCAACCGATACATTCCGGTTCATCAATAACCACGGTCTTGCTCATCTTCCTCTTCCTTTTGGCCAGGTGGTTGGGCGAGGTCCAGATATCAAGGTACGCCCTACTGCCCATGTTTCTCGTTGTTTCTTCTTATCGCCGAGGCTTGCTGTTACCGCAATTGTATGACTTTCCTGATAATTCCCCCTCCTCCCGTTTGCGTGGGAGAGGGCCAGGAGGGGGAAAATGTCTTTTGCTTGCCCCTTGGTTTCAGATGGGCGGGGCGATGGTCACCAGCAACCGGACCGGCGTCGTTGCCCGGAAGCCATGGGGCTCGGCGATGTCTGAAATTACTACATCCCCCTGGCGGCCAGGAAAGGATACACCGTCTTTCCCGAGAAATTCCCCACTTCCCTCCAGGATTACCAGGCTGAGCTGCCCTTCAATGTCATGCGCATGGACCGGCAGTTCCTGACCGGGTTTAAAATTGAAATTGATGATCTTAAAATAGGGTGAGTCGTGCACCAGGAGCTTTTTCAGCCCTTTATCAGCAAAATCGTTGGCCTCATACAGATTCAGGTGTTTCATGGTCGGCCCCCTTGGGGTTGAGGTGATTTGCTCGTAGGCCGGCAGCAAAGATCTGCCAAGCCTGGGTGACGGCCGACTGCACGGCGAATGACCTACGGCTCAAGTGCCAGAGAATGACGGCCGGCTGCAGCAGGCCGAGAAAGGCCACCGCGGCGCTCTCCGGTTGGAGGTCAGCTCGGATCACTCCCTGGACCTGACCCTGCTGGATCAGGTCGGCCACTGCTGCAAGATAGGTCTGCACCAGCTCATAGACTTGGGCTTGCCGTTCCGGCGGACCACTCATGACCTCCTCCGAGAAGACCACCTGCACAATCCCCGGGTGATCCAGAAGGAGGCGCAGGTGCAGGTGCAGGAGGCGGTGGAGCCGATCCACCGGATCAGGCGTTTCTGCCAACGCCAACCGGACATTTTTCAGCAGTCGCTGCCGGATCAGCGCCAAGATGGCGGCGATGATCTGGTCTTTATTCTGGAAATGCCGGTAGAGGGCCGAGGGCACCAGACCGACTTTGGCGGCGATGGCGGCCACGGTCAGACCCTGCCAACCCTGGGCCGCCACAAGCTCCAAGGCCGCGACGGCAATCTGTTGGCGTCTGAGGTTAGTAGCAATTTTCTGGGCGCCCATAATTGTGAATCTTAATTCACATAATAAGGCTGTCCCCAACCTTTGTCAAGGGCGGGGACAGAGGTTATGAGGGCTGGCTGGTTCAGGGCCGTGGAGAGTGGGGAACGGGGCGCCAACTGCCGCCCAAGGCCACGAACAGGGCGGCGCTGTCCTGCAGCCGCTGGGCTTGGGCTTGAATGGCCCCTAAGCGGGCCTGATGGTATTGGGCATTGGCAATGAGGACCTGGAGGTAGTTGACCAGGCCGGCCTGGTGGTTGGCCTGCACCAGGCTCAGGGTCTGGCTGGCGTTCTGCAGGGCCTCGGTCTGGGCCTGAAGGGTTTTGGCGTCGTTTTCTAGGGCCCGCAGGCTATCAGCCACCTGCTGGAAGGCAGTGAGGACGACCTGCTGATAGTCACCCAGGGCCGCCTGGTAGGCCTCCTGGGCCGCCCGGCGCTGGTACCAGAGGCTTCCGCCCCGGAACAGGGGTTGGGTCAGGTTGGCACCGATCTTCCAGAATTGCCCAACTGCGCCAAAAATCTCGCTCAGATCGGTGATATTCTTGCCGAGATTGGCGCTTAAGGTGACCGACGGGAACAGGGCCGCAGTGGCCACCCCGATCTGGGCGCTGGCGCGGTGCAGTTGCGCTTCCGCGGCCAGGATATCCGGCCGGCGGCGCACCAACTCCCCTGGGAGCGTGACGGGCAAAGTCCGGGGCAGCCTGATTTCGTCCAACCGCAGGCGGGGGGGTGTCCAGGCGCCGGGGGGATAGCCCAGCAGGACCGCCAACAGATGATTGGTTTTCTGAAGATTTTGCTGCAAGGGCGGCAGGCTGGCCTCCATGCTGGCCAATTGGGTCCGCAGGCTGGTGACGCTGGTTTGAGCCACCAATCCGGCCTGGGCCTGGGTTTCCGTCAACTGCACCTGTTCTTTGATGGCGGCGATGATCTGCTCCGTGGCCTCGATCTGGGCCTGATAGGCCGCCTGAGCCACGGCGGTATTGATGATATTGCCGATCAGGGTAAGATAGGTCCCCCGGGCCAGATACTCCTGATAGTCCACCTGGGCCGCCAGACCCTCGACGGTCCGCCGTTGGCCGCCAAACAAGTCTAAAAGATAGCCGGCACTCACTTGGGGGGTGTAGAGGTTGAAGGTACTGCCGGTGCTAGTGCCGCCGAACTGCACCGGCGAGAATTTCTGCCGCACCACATCCAGGCTGGCGGAAGCCTGGGGGAAGAAGACGCCGTAGCCGGCCCGCAGCAGGGCTTGGCTCTGGCGCAGCCGGGCCTCGGCCGCGGCCAGGGTGGGGTTCCGGTTCAGAGCCGTCTGGATGAGCTCATGCAAAGCCGGGGCCTGAAACTCCTGCCACCAATCCTGGGCAATGGTCTCGCCATAGGCAAACTGTTGCGCCTGGCCGGCGGCGCTGATGGTCTGATCGGGCTCCTGCCCCTGGGTATACTGGGCCACGTCAGGAGGGGTTGGCCGGACAAAATCGGGACCCACGGCACAACCGGCCAGCCCTGCCAACATTAGGGCAAGGCAGGCCGTCGGCCAGCTGCGCCGCCTGGGGCGTCTGCCCCCGGCCTCGCCGCCACCTGCCGTGGAAGAATGGGGGGGTAGGGGGCAACGCCGGCGAGGCCGAAGGATCGTTAGCAGATGGAGCCACAGTCCGACCACCATCACTCGGTCTCCACGTAAACATCCACCAGTTGGCCAGGATAGACCTTCAGATCCGGTGGGGGCTGGAAGCGGAAGAGCAGAGGCAGGACCCGGGTATCCACCCGTTCCGTCCTCTGATTGGACAGCTGGATTTTAGGCGTGACGTAGGGCTGCAAGCGGTCAAATTCCAAAGGGATGCTAATGCTGGTGCCCCGCACGAACATCTGGGCCTTGATGCCATTCCGGGGCAGACGGGGCACCAGGATTTCATCAATGAAACACCGGACCGCCAGGTAAGGCTCTTCCTTGGCCATAACCAGAACCGGGTACGACCCTTGGGAATAGGTGCCATAGGAGCCTTGGGGAGAGACGAAGCCCCCCACCGCCACATTAATGGCCAGGATGATGCCATCGGCGGGAGCGTGGAGGGTATATTTCCCCAAGAGGGCCTGGGCGCTGGCCGCGGCTTGGGTTGCGGCCTGGGCTTGGTGTTCCTGGTTCTGGATATCATAGCTCCAAGCCCCCGCCTTGGTGAGTTCATATTGCCGGCGGGCCACCTCCAGGTTGGCCTTGGCCAGATTGACGGCGTTGGACGCCGCGTCCAACTGGTCCCGACTCACGGATTGGGGGTTGAGATCGTAGGAAGTCTTGACTTTGCGCCATTGGTCTTCCGCGGTCTTGACATTGGCCGCAGCATAATCCACTTGGGCCTTGGCCACCTTAAGGTTCTCCGGTCGGGGCTGGGCCTTGAGTTGCCGCAGCAGGGCATGGGCGGCCGCGGCCTGGGCCTGCAACTGAGCCACCGTGGCCCGTTGTATGGTATCATCCAAGCGAAGCAAGGGGGTGCCCTGGGTGACCCGGTCACCCTCTTTGACTAAGATTGCCTGCACCGTCCCCGAGACTTCTGGAAAGATATTGATGTTGGCCCCGTGTAATTGATAGCTTTCCACGATCCCGGTGGCATAAATGCCTTGGGGAAAAGGATTGCTGGCCGGCTGGAACGCCGGGGGTAGGGCCTTCTTTTCCTTACTGAATTGGTAGGCGCTCACCAGCCCTGCTATGGCCCCCACAAAGGCCAGGATAAAGAGCAGCTTATTCTTCAAGACTCCCTCCGGTGTCCACTTTGACGACGGCGCCATCCTCCAGATACAGCGTTTGGTCAGCAAAAGGGAAGATGCGGTTGTCGTGGGTGACAATGAGGATGCAGCGGTGCTCATTGAGGATGTCGTGCTTCACAAACCCGATGATCATCTTGCCGGTGGCGCCGTCCAGGGAGGCGGTGGGCTCGTCAAAGACGATGATATTCGGTTTGGCCACCAAGGCCCGGGCAATGGCCACCCGCTGTTGCTCGCCACCGCTTAATTTGGTGGGAGGCAACCCCCCCCGATCCTGCAAGCCGACTACCGCCAGCATCTCCTGCGCCGCGGCCATGGCCTTGGACCACTCCCAGCGTTGTAAGATGAGGGGGATGGCCACGTTTTCCAAGGTGGTAAGACGGGGAAACAGGTGATAATCCTGGAAAACAAAGCCCAAGGTGTGGAGGCGGAAATCCGCCAGGGCATCGGGGCTGAGGCGCCAAACGTCCTGGCCGGCCACGCTCACCTGCCCGCCATCGGGCCGCAGGATCCCCGAGATCATGCTGAGCAAAGTGGTCTTGCCGCTCCCCGACGGCCCCACGATATAAAACATCTGTCCGAAAGGCACGGTAAAGCTCACCTTTCGGACCGCATAGGTCCGGGCTTCACCCTCGCCGAACCATTTCTCCAGATTATCGGCCTGAATGGCCACTGCGGCCATGCTTACCCCCGGAAGATCTCAAACGGTTCCACCCGGATGACCTTGCGGGCGGCAATGTAACTGGAGAAACACACAATGATCAGGAGCATCACCAAGGCCAGCCCCAGGTTGAAAAAGGTGATGGTGCCGGCATACCCGGGCACCTGCCGCACGGCAATATTGATGAGCAGCGACGAGAGGCCCACCCCCAGGCCATAGCCGGTGCAGCCGGTGAAACCGGCCTGGAAGAGGATCATGTAGACCAATTCCCGGTTCTTGGCCCCGATGGCCTTCAGGGCCCCGAACTTATCCAAATTCTCCAGGACAAAGGTATAAAAGGTCTGGCCGCTGATGGACAGACCCACGAGGAAACTGGTGATGGTCATAATGAGGATATTCGTCCCCACCCCGGTCTGGAATTTGTAATAATTGGACACCCGCTGGATGAACTCCTCTTTGGTGAGGGCCAGATAGCCCAGGGCAGCCACTTGGCTTTTGATATGGGGGATGTCAGCTTCGGACTTGGGCTCCACCAAAATATAGGCGGCGGTAAAGCGTTGGGTGGGGATGTACTGGATGGCCCGGCCATAGGTGGTATAGAGGGTGGGCATGCCAAACAGACCGCTGGTGGTGACCTGGGCGATGCCGACGATCACCCCCCGATGATCGTTCAGCTCAAAGGTCGTCCCTAGAGTCGGGTTGCCCAACTTGACGTATTCCTGATCTTTGACAACGATAAAGGCATTCTCGCCATAGATATCTTCAATCTTCCCCTCCAGCAACTGGGGCCGGCCCACCAAGGTGGTGTCATCCAAACCGATGACCGTCACCGGTTGATAGGTGCCGTTGTTGAGTTTGACCAGAGAGGCCCCGGAATACACCGGCACGGCATAGGCCACGCCATTTATGCTGCGCACTGAGGCCAAGACCGTGTCCGGCAAGGGGATGCTGTTTAAGGGGTTATTCACCGCCGGATCCATAATCCAGACCCGGGCGCCGATATTAATAATGTTGGCCGAGGCTTTCTGCAGGATCCCGGCAAAGATGGAGGTCAGTTGCACCATGAGGAACATGGCAAAGGTGATGCCCACAATCAGGGCGGTAAACTTGCCCCGATCATTGACTAGGAGTTTGAAGGCTAAGGTGAAGAGTCCCTTCATGACAACGAGTTGCCCTCCTGCGCCAGACCCTGCAGGGCCTGGAGACTGAAGCGGGTAATGTGTTCGGCCAGCCGGCGCAGGTCAGCCAGATTATAATGCTGCTCTGGAAAGAGTCGGGAGATCACCGCCTGGCATTGGCGATGGTACACGCACTGCCCGATGATGCTTAATTGGCAGAGACGGACGCGCTCCGCCGAGGCCGCCGACCCCAGTAAGTCCTGCACGATGGCCTGCAACCGCTGCGACAGAGGCTGAATGACCTTCGCTACCAGAGCGTCCAAAGCCGGCGTGGGTTCAATCATCTCCCAGGCCATGATGCGAAACCGGTAGTCGGTCAGGTCCGCATCGAACAGCTTGAAGATGAGGTGCTCAATGAATCGATGGAGACGTTCGGCCGGGGAGGCGTCGGCCGGGCTCTCGGGGGGATATTTTTCCAAGGCCCTGTGATGCATTTCCTCCAACACCGCTTGATACAGACCGGCCTTGTCCCGGAAATGGTAATTGACCGCCGCCACATTGGCGCCAGCCAAACGACAGATTTCCCGGACCGTGGCCCGTTGGAAACCCCGGCTGCCGAAGACCTGCGTGGCGGCCTCCAAAAGCCGTGCCTTGGTGTCCAGAGAAATCTGGTGGTGGGGAGCCGAGAACATGGCGGGTTTTTCCTTTTGCTGCAATCATCCCCGGGCTTGAGTGTCCGGCAGGCTGCTTGCAGAGCTTGCAAAAGGACGCCAAAAGCCAAAAAAGCCTTCCACCATTGGCCTCTTTTCTCTTGTCATTCTGAGCGCCGCGCAGGATCTGAGATTCTTCGGTCGCTACGCTCTCCCAGAGTGACAAAATGAAACAGATATAAAAGATACCAAGGCGCCGTCAATCTTATGCAAAAACCTTGCCGGACAGGAGTGAGCCCGGGGGTAAATATCTGCTTGGCTTAAAACAAATGTTTCAAATAAGTGTATTATCTTGGCGGGCAAACAGCAAGGAAAATATTGCCCTATGACCCGAAAAACCTAGCCTCGCCGGGCCCCCCAGCCCCGCGGCACCGCAGCCTGTCGCCGTTTTTCTGGAAAGAATGATTATGGCTAGTGGTGCCTGTGGGGGTCTGGTGGCTTGGCCAGTCTGGAAAATCGGCCTCCCTGAATGGTTCATGATCCTTATCCCATAATCTGTAGAAAAAGAACCAACAGAATCATGACCGCAGAAGCCCAATGGTGGCCATCGGTAGGGCAGGCCAAATGCCGAGAGGCTGGTAATTCCTTGCTACCTGGAGGTAAAATATTATATTTAAAGGAATTGCTAGCTGGATTTACGTCAATCCCGCAAACCCTTTCCCTAAATCATGGCCTCATGGGTTTGGGCGAGCTTCCCCGCCGGTTGGAGCAAGTATGACCGCTGAGCCGACTGCAGCCTTTCGGCTTTTTGTGGAGCATTATGACCATCTCCTGGCTTTGGTGCGCCAGCGCTTTACCGTATTCTGGCAATTCCAGCAGGAGGATGAGCCTCAGCCAGCCGCCGCGGAACTCTTGGACTATACTCAGGAATTCGGGCGCCTCCTCCGGGTCGTCCTGCGCTACCACCTCCTGGAGGCCTTGAAAGAGGAAACCGCCTGGTATGCTGCGGTCTTCATGGCCCGGGGCGCTGGCCAAGAGGCCCTGGCCCTGCTCCTGGACAGTTGGCTGGTGGCGATTCAGGGCCTTATTAAGCCCCCGGAGTGTAATATCCTGGCGCAACCCCTGCAGATGCTGCGGGCCGATCTCCAGAAGATTTATCAGGTTGCTCAAGCCAGGGTACAAGCGCCACCGTCACCGGATCTGGCCGCCCTGGTAGACCTCCTGACGATGGGTGAGGTGGTGTCGGCCCAGGCGGTGATTTCAGGGTATCTAAATCAGGGAACCCCCCCTTATGCCATTATTACCGGCACGTTACTCCCGGCCATGGTGGAGATCGGCCGGCAGTGGGAACAAAACTCCCTGGCCATCTATCAGGAACACTTGGCCACGGAGGCCATCATCCGGCTCTTGTGTGCCTTGCCGGCTTACGGGCCCGTTGCCGTATCTGGAAAGCAACTGGCGCTGGTCACTTGCGTACCTGGCGACGAACACCAGCTCCTGCCCTTGGCTTTGGGCATTTATCTTGAATTGCGGGGCTGGCGAGTCCGCTCTTTGGGGCGCAGCCTGCCCCTGGAGCAGATCGGCGCCGCAGCCGCTGCCTTTCAGCCGGAGGTCATCTTTCTGTCTCTCACCATGTTATCCCGCCTGGAGGAGGCCCTGGCGACGGTGGCCTACCTTAAAACCCTTGGTCAGCCTTGGCGCCTTATTATGGGGGGGCCAGGCACCCGGGCTGCGGCGGCCATTCTGGCAGAGGCCGGCGTCCGGGTGGTCGAGACCTTCGAAGAAGCCCATGCAGTGGGCTGCCACGGAGACAGGCATGCGTAGTCGGGTGGCTCTCCGCCTCCTTCTGCACGACCGCTCTTCGACTGGTGGGGCTCTCTTGGGCGTGGTGGCCATTGTTTTTCTTGTGGGTCAACAGTTATCCATTCTCTTCGGCCTGTTGCAGTATATGTCGGTCCTGGTTGATCATAGCGGTGCCCATGTTTGGATCACAAGTACTAACATCCGCAATGTGGATGCCACCAACCTTATCTCTGGCCGTTTTCTGGATCGGGTCATCGGTCTGCCGGAGATAGAGTGGGCTGAGCCGATCCTGTTGGGCAACGGCCTGATGCGCACCGCGGATGGGAGTTTTGAAGCCGTCAAGCTGGTGGGGCTCCGACGGCCCCGTCTGGCCGGAGGGCCGTGGGCATTTTGGGAGGGGCGGGCCGAGAACTTAATCGACCTGGAAGCCCTTGCCGTGGACAAACTGGATATGCCCAAATTCGGCGAGCCGACATTGCCCTTCCTTACGGAAATCAGCGGCCGGCGCAGTCGCCTCCAGGCGGTGACTCAGGGCGCCCGTGCTTTTCAGGGCACTCTGGTGTTCATTTCCCTGGACAAAGTTAAAGATATGGCCGGGACCCCGCCGGGCCGCTACTCGGCCATTTTGGTACGTTTCCGGCCGGGGACAGATCTGGCCCACGCCATGGCCCGTCTACGTTCTTTGCTCCCAGAGTGCTCGGTCCTGACCACCCCGGAATTGGCCCGACGGACGCAGTATTACTACCTGACCAACACCGGTATCGGCGGCAGCTTCGGTTTTTCCACTTCCATCGCCGTGCTCATCGGGATTGTCATTATCACCCTCACCATGTATGCCAGTGTCATGGGGCGAACCCGGGATTTTGCGGTCATGCGAGCCTTGGGGGGGCGGCGCCGGGATATCGCCGTCCTGGTAATCAGTCAGGCCCTGATCTTAAGTAGTACCGGGATATTTTTTGGTTTTTTTCTCCTGGCGGGCTTGTTACAAGTGACCCGGGGCTCAGATATACCGAGTTACCTACCTTCTATGGTGCCGCCGGTACTGGCTGTCATCACCTTGATCGTCAGTCTCCTGGGGTCGTTGGTAGCCTTGCGCAAGGCCTTGCAGGCCGACCCAGCCTCAGTTTTTCATTAGGATCAGGAGGCCCTGACGGTGGCCGAAGTGCGGTTAGAAAACATCGCCCGGGATTTTTCCGACGGCCGACAGCTGCGCCGAGTGCTCTATCCCACCAACCTGACTTTATACCCCGGTATCCTGACAGTGTTGGCTGGTCCCTCGGGCAGTGGCAAGACCACTTTGCTCTCCATCATCGGCCTGGTCCTGCGGCCTTCGGAAGGCCGGCTATGGTTGATGGGCCGGGAGGTCTCGGGGTTATCGGATGATGACAGCGCCAAACTCCGCTTACAACAATTCGGTTTTGTTTTTCAGCAGCCGATGTTGATCGAAGGTCTCAATGTGCAGGAGAATATTCTCTTGGCCGTCGGCATCCAGGGGGACAGACTTTCGGCTGCCCTAAAGGCCAGGAGCGAGGCAATTTTGGCCTCTCTGGGGCTGGCCGACACTGCCGCCATGCAGCCCGCCATGCTTTCGGGTGGCATGAAACAACGGGTCTCCATTGCCCGGGCACTCATCAAAAACCCGGCCATCATTCTCTGCGATGAGCCCACCTCGGCTTTGGACGCCGAAAGTGGCAAAGTAGTCATGAATATTTTGAAACGGATAGCCGTCCAGGAGAAAAAAATCGTCGTGGTCGTGTCCCATGATGCCAGGGTGTTTCCTTATGCCGATCGCCTGATCAAGTTGGAAAATGGCCAAATCATCGCTGATACTGCAGCCACCGCTGCCGCAGGTGAGGTTGCCCTGACATGAAAATCCGCACGCTGGTTTTGGCCAGCATCGCCCTGATTGCTGTCAGCGCCGCTGCCTTTTTTATTCGGGACGCCCTGCGCCAAGCCTCTCAGCCGCCCGTCGCCGGTCCACCCGTACGTCTGGCAGAGGCCCCCTTTCGGGTTTATGGGTTGGTAGAGCCATATCAGAGGGAGGTCTTTGTCGGGCCGCGGCAAGCGGGCCGGGTTGTGGCCATTTTTGTCAAGGAAGGGGAGGCGGTGGCCAAAGATCAGCCCCTGCTCCGGCAAGATGATGACGTGGAACGCCAAGCCTGGCGGCTAGCCGCTTCTCGCTTGGAAGAAGCCGTGTGCCGCCTGGATCTGACCCGGGATGAGCTGCGCCGCAAAGAGGCCCTCTTCCAGAGAAAGGCCATTCCCGAGTTTGAAGTTAGCCAGATAAAACTGCAGGCGAAAATTGAAGAACAACAAATTGCCTCGGCCCGCTCTGAGGTCGAATTACGCCGGGTGGAAATGGACAAGTTGACGCTCCGGGCCCCCATGGCTGGCCAGATCTATAAATTTGATGTGCGGCTCGGGGAGCAGCTCACCCCCCAGGATTACCGGCGCATTATCTTGGGCCGTCCCGACAAGCAGGTTCGGCTTTTCGTGGAAGCCTTCTGGTTCGGCCGAATCAAAGTGGGCGACCGTTTTGTTGTCAAGACCGCGGATAATTTACAAGAGGTTGGACTGGGCGAGGTGGTCGAGATCGTCCCTTATATGGGGGAGCGAGATTTTCGCACCGAAGATCGTCTAGAACGCTTAGATACCAAGTATCTCCAGACCATCCTCCGCCTGGAGACTACGCAGGACCTCCCCCTGGGCCTGCAGGTGGTGGCCGAACGCCTCAATAAGTGATCTCAGCCTCTCGTTACCTGCCCGCACCACTGGTTTTCCCTTCGCCCCTATTGGGTAAAATAAATTCACCGGCATCGCCCTCCCTCCCTCTGGCTCATGGCGCCGCCAATATCAGGGTAGGACCTGACTATCCATGAGATTTTGCACCATAAAACGGTGAATCCTTTACCGCTGGCCTTGCCAGTGGTGAAAAACTCCTCTATAATGAAATCAGCTTTCCGGAGGGCATGTGATGGAATTGAAAGACCTCGTGGCGGTAATTAAAGAGCTGATTCTCCCTGAGCTCAAAGAAATCCGCTATGAACAAGCGGAGCTCAAGACTGCCCTCACTTTAACCAATAAACGCCTGGATGATGTCAACACGCATCTTGCGGACCAGAGCCGGCGTATTGATGAAACCAACAAGCGTATCGACGCCGTGCGGGAAGAGCTATCTAGTCGTATCGACGCCGTACGGGATGAGCTATCTGGTAGCATTAACGCCGTACGGGATGAGCTATCCGGTCGGATTGATGCGGTG
>CAZARS010000083.1:0-12327 GCA_964487625.1 uncultured Desulfobacca sp. | reverse complement strand
GAGCGAAGGGCAGGATCTGAGATTCTTCGGGCGTTTCGCTCCCTCAGTAATGACAAAATGAAACGGCTATAAGAGATTCCAAGGCGCCATCAACCTTATGCAAAACGTTGCCGGACAGCAGTGCAATAATATTTGGCAATAATTTATTCTTCCCCTCACCCCCATCCTCTCCCACGTACCAGAGTGAGGGAGATGGTAGGGGCTGGGTTACCCAGCCCCTACCATGGAAAATTCCACCCAATATGTGGTTCGGAGCTCACTCGCCAATCGTTTGCGGATGGGAACTAACTTGTTTTTTGCCGGAGAGATACCCCATAATAATGCCAGCACTGTAAAGTAAGGGCGGCGGCGCCGGGTTGAGCCATTGGGGTAGCGGTGACGCTAATCTTACAGCAAAGGAATAAAGACACCATGCTCATCAATCTTCTGGCTGCCAGCATCTCGGGGGTCATGTTGGCCTTGGCAATGCCCAAGTTTAATCTCACGCCCCTGCTCTGGGGTGGATTGCTCCCCCTGCTCTGGCTTCTGCAAGGGCAGCGGGGTCGCGCCGCCTTTTTTTGGGGATTCCTCCAAGGCTTGGCCCAGAACTTGGTCATGTTCTATTGGATTGTCTATGTGACAGTAGTGTATGGGCATTTACCCTGGGTGGTGGGGGGGGCGGTCCTCCTCCTGCTGGCGGCTTACCTCAGCCTATACCGGGGGGTCTGGGCTTGGCTGTATACCTGGGGAGAGGCCCACGGCCTGGCAGGCTGGTGGTGGGGCCCCACCCTCTGGGTCAGTCTGGAGTTTCTCCAGACTTATCTCATTACCGGCTTCCCTTGGATGCTCCTCGGCTACGGCCTTCACCAATCCACCCATCTCCTCCAGGTGGTGGACCTCATCGGCAGCTATGGACTCAGCGCCCTCATTGTCTTAGTGAATATAGCCATTTACGATTTCTGCGTAGGTCGGGTTAGAGGGCAGACACCATGGCCTTCCCTGGCCTTGGCTGCCCTGGCCCTCGTGGCAGTATTTGCCTATGGTTTCTGGCGGCTGCCGGCAGTGCGGCAGCAGATGGCCCAGAGTCCGAGACTGACGGTGGCGGTGGTCCAGGGCAATATTGAGCAAGGGCGGAAATGGGACCCGGCCTATCAGGAGGAGACCCTTCGCATCTATCGAGAGTTAACCCTGGCCACCCGGCCGCAGAGTCCAGCCCTGATCGTCTGGCCTGAGACTGCGGCCCCGTTTTTTTTCCTGCGGGATCAGAAACTATCATCTCTCGTGACGGCCATCGCCCAGGAAAGCGGCGGCAACCTCTTGTTCGGCAGCCCAGCCTTTGAGATGGGCCCAGAGGGTGAGTCTTTCTATAATCGGGCTTACCTACTGGCCAATGATGGCACCATTGTGGGGTATTATGACAAAGCCCATTTGGTGCCGTATGGGGAATACGTCCCGCTGCGCCGTTATTTCCCGTTCATCGGCAAGATGGTGCCCATGGTGGGAGATTTTGTGGAGGGTCCGGTGGGGCGGGTTCTCAACCTGCCGGAGGCCAACCTCGGCACCTTGATCTGTTTTGAATCCATCTTCCCCTACCTCAGCCGGGCCATGGTGGCCAACGGGGCTGATCTCTTGGTCAACATTACCAACGACGCTTGGTTCGGCCGTACCAGTGCGCCGTACCAGCATCTGGCCATGTCGGTGACCCGGGCCGTGGAGAACCGGGTGGCCTTGGCCCGGGCCGCCAACACCGGTATCAGCGCCCTGGCATTACCGGACGGCACCATCCTCTGGCAATCAGAACTCTATGTGGCCACCGCCCATACGGGCTCCCTGCCCCTCCTGACCGGAGGCAGCTTCTATACCCACCACGGCGATCTTTTTGCCTGGGGCTGCGTCGGCTTCACGGCATTGGGCCTGGCCAGCGGTCTGGTCATGGGAAGGCGAGCCTGCTCTCCAACAAATACCTGAAAAAAACAGGCTAAATAAGGAAAAGGTAATTTCAGCCGGAAATCCTGGCAAGCCTTTATTATCATGAGAACATCTCGAGGCAGTTCGCCCTCCCTTTTTCTTGCCCCCCGCTGCTGCTCGGGGCTCTGACCCTCGGGCGAATTGGTCGGGCTGGGAGAACCAAAAAGCACTGCGCTTCCCTTAATCTGCTGGCCCGGAATATTTCACTAACGACAGGAGGAGTCCCAGGATGGATATCGCCACCCTGACCATGCCGGCCTTTGAGGCGGCCTTGCAGCAGACCCAAACGGTCATTATCCCGTGCGGCTCCATCGAGGAGCATGGCCCGCACCTGCCCCTCAATACCGATCTCCTCCACGCCGAGGAGGTGGCCAAGCTGACTGCCGCCCAGATACCTGTCCTGGTGGCCCCCGCCTTGCCGTATGGTTTCTGCCGCTCTACCGGCGGGCATCCGGGCACCCTGAGTATCTCTGCTGCGGCGGTGCGCCTCCTGGCCTATGAGGTGGCTGCGTCCCTGCACCGCCAAGGCTGCCGGCGGCTTATTTTCCTGACCGGCCATGCCGGCGGTGGCCACGTCGCCGCCCTCCTGGAAGCCGGGGAGCAGCTCCTGCAGGATTTTCCCACGATCCAAGTGGCGGTGGTCAATATCCTGGAGCTGCTCCGGGAAGCCTGTCGCCACAACCCCACCTTGATCCAGACACAGGGCGATGGCCATGCCGGCGAAGTGGAAACTTCGCTGCTGCTGGCCATTCAACCGGAGCTGGTCCAGGGCACTGCGCCTGCGGCTTGGCCAGCCTTTCCCAAGTATATCCTGACCCGGCAGAAACGGCGCTATTGGCCCAGTGGGGTGTGGGGAGACCCCACCGCGGCCTCCGCTGCCAAGGGCAGGGAGATCTTGGCCAGCGAGGTCAGGGAACTCATCAAAGTGATCCAGGCACTGGAAGCCTTTGCCGAGTGACCCTTACCTGGAAAAAATCTCGTCAAAGTATAACATATTGATATTCATGCAAATTAAATATTGAACAAAGGCCAATCTTTTGTTGACAAATCCGTGGCGGTGGCCTATAACTATTGCACATGAGTGGCGAGGCTCGACTAAATCGGGAGGCGTACCTTCTATGATCCAAAAAACGGTAGAAGAGCTGGCCGCACAGATTCTCTCACTGGACGAGAAAGATCTGGCTGGTCAATTATCTCATTACAAGGAAATCATGGAAGATTTTCATCCCACCCCGGAATGGGAAAAAGCCGTCATCGCCTTCTTTCTGATCAGTGGAGTCCGAGTTAAGAACAATCTCCTGAACGCCCAGACCAATCGCCAGAATCTGATCCGTCTCCGAAAAACCGACCGATCTCAGACCCAACGGCAATTAAGAGTAGTGAAATAAGCCGTCTTTCTAGACGAAGCGTCCGGCAGAGCTTAATGATCAGCCCGCCTCCGACCGGTCCGACCGTGGTGGCTATCTCTGCCCCTAAAGAAAAGGCGGAGGGGCGCGTACGGCAGCTCCAGGCGCTCCCGGAGTTGATTACTTAGATAGCGCCGGTATGACTCTGGAATCCCGGTCGGCATGTTGGTGAAAATCACGAACGTCGGGGGCGCGGTCCCAGTCTGAGTGATATAGTAAAACTTCACCACACGCTGTTGCTGGCGGGGTGGGGGTTGGGCGCTGACGATACCGCTGAAGACTCGATTCAATTCTCCAGTCCCGACTCGATAATCAAGCTGCTCCTTGATCTTATCGATAAGGGGGAAGACCTTATCCACCTGATAACCGGACTTCACCGACAGCGGTAATAAGGGAGCATAGGGCATCAGACGCAGATTGGTCCGCAGCCAGTCCAGCGTGTATTGTTTCTCTTTGGCGGTGCCCGTCAGTAGGTCCCATTTATTCAGGCCAATGAGGCAGCCTTTGCCGGCCTGAGCCACAAGATCCAGAATCCGCAGGTCTTGTTCCGTCAGGCCCTCCGCCACATCCATCAAGAACAGCACGATTTCCGCCCGGTCCAGGGCCCGCAGGGCCTGCCAGATCATCCCCCGCTCCAGGTCGGCAGTGACCCGACTGCGCCGCCGGATGCCGGCCGTATCTATGAGGACATAGGGCCGGCCTTGCCAAATCAGGGGGGTATCTATGGCATCCCGCGTGGTCCCGGGGGTAGCACTTACCAATAACCTCTCCTCCCCCAGCACCCGGTTGATAAAAGAGGATTTACCCACGTTGGGCCGTCCCAACACCGCTACCCTGATCCCAGCCGGAGCTGTGGCGGCGACCTCCCGGATCGGCAGCTGCGCGGTCAAGGCCTCCAAGAGAGAGTCAATCCCCAGACCATGGGCTGCGGAGATGGGGTACAGGGGATCAAAGCCCAGTCGGTAAAAGGACGGCAGCAAGGCCTCCTGTTTGCTCCCGTCTATCTTATTGACCACCAACAGGACCGTTTTGCCGACTCGCCTCAGAAACTGGGCCACCTCCAGATCATCGGGTTGGATTTCTTGGGTGCCGTCCACTAAGAACAAGATGAGATCCGCTTCGGCCGCGGCTAACTCAGCCTGACGGCGGACTTCCCGACTCAGGTCATCCTCTACGCCCCCGAACCCGCCGGTATCGATGAGGATAAAAGTCTGGTCCCCCCTCGTGACCTCACCGTAGAGACGATCCCGGGTCACCCCTGGCCGATTATCCACCAAAGCCCGAGATTGGCGGGTGAGGCGATTAAACAGCGTTGATTTGCCCACGTTGGTGCGGCCGATGAGGGCCACGAGGGCATGGCCGGAATTATGAGTAATTTCAGACAAATGTTACCTCATCAGCTCGTCATGGCTTGTCTGCAAAAACCATGTTAGTGCCTGTGCTTAACACAGCTTCCACTCATGATAATTTAAAAAAATTTCCCTACTGTCCGGCAACGTTTTTGCACAAGGTTGATGGCGCCTTGGTATCTTTTATATCTATCTCCTTTTGTCAATCTTAGGGAGCGTCGCGATCGAAGAATCTCAGATCCTTCGCTCCGCTCAGGATGATAAAAGCTGAGGACTTTCCGGATGGGCACCAATTAGTGCCCCGGCCCGGCTGTTGCCGGCTTCCGCCGCCGGACACGTCAGGAGATACGGCCATTGCCGGGCGGCGTGCACTCGCCGCAGGTGTGGCGACCCAGCAGCCCAACCGACTTGCTCTCTAAACCCCTAAGGATTGTGCTTCGATAAAAATCCCCCTGCTCACGGTGGGAGGAGGGGGCGTTGGGGCCTCAAACCAGTCGGAGCCAGGGCTTGGCCAAGTCACCCTGACCCATTGGTGCAACAATTTAGGGCTTCCGGGGGGCTTCGGACACCTTGGTGGCCAACCCTTGTCGGAGCACTTGCACGGCCCGGGCCAGTTGCGGGTCTTTCTCCAACTCGGCCGCCGAAATGGGCACGGTCCAGGCTTTGGCAGCCAGGTCCTCGCCTTTCATCCGCCGCTCGATGGCTTCCTGTTGCAGCTCTTTGGCAGTCTTCCCCTCGGGTATAGCTGGCATCTCCACCAGCAGGTCCGGTTGAATCCCCTTCTCATTGATGACCCGGCCCGAGGGTGTGTAGTAATAGGCGGTGGTCAGGCGCAGGGCAGAGCCGTCTTCCAGGGGTACGATGGTCTGCACCGAGCCTTTCCCGAAGGATTTCGTGCCCACTAGAATAGCCCGTTTGCGGTCCTGCAGGGCACCGGCAACGATCTCTGAACCCGAAGCGCTACCCTCGTTGATCAAAATGACCAGGGGGATATTTTTTTCCAGGTCGCTATCACTGGCCTGGGCATAGAAACGATAATTATTGGCCTTGTTCCGACTTTCTGTGTAGACAATGAGGCCGGAGGAGAGGAATTCATCGGCGACTTTAATGGCCTGATCCAATAAGCCACCGGGATCATTCCGGAGATCTAAGATAAGCCCCCGCAGCGGATTAAACTTGGATTTTAAGTCCTTGAGAGCCTGCTTGAGATCGCTGTCGGTCTTCTCCTGAAAATTGGTGATCCGGATATAGCCGATGCCGTCGTCAAAATGCCGGACTCGCACGCTCCGGATCGGGATAATTTCCCGCACCAGGGTAAAGGTTTTGGGTTTGTCGAGATTTTCCCGCATGATGGTCAGGGTCACAGTGGAGCCCTTGGCCCCCCGGATTTTGCGGACCGCGTCCAGGAGACTCATATTTTTGGTGCTCTGGCCATCTATCTTGACGATCCGATCCCCGGCCTGCAAACCGGCCCGATAGGCCGGGGTCCCTTCGATGGGGGATACCACGATGAGGAGATTATCCTTCAGGGTGATTTCTATGCCGATCCCGCTAAAACTGCCTTTGGTGTCGATTTGCAGCTCTTTATATTCTTCGGGCGGCATGAAGGCAGAGTGGGCATCCAGGCTCCCCACCATGCCTTTAATGGCCCCGTATATTAATTTTTTCGGCTCCCGCGGTTCCACAAAGTTGTCTTCGACGATGGCCAGGGCGTCGGCCAGGATTGATAAGTATTCCCGGGACTCATCGGTGAGGGCCGAGGCCGGCCGGGTCAAGCAGAGAACCAGCACCACGGCGCTAAGGGCCAACCAACAAGCAAGGGTGCGGCGGAAGCTCCTTATTTTGCCAACGATAGGGTGACGCAATGCCTTCATATTTCATGTATCCCAGTAAGAATGGTCTTTAGGAGATTTCTTCGGCGGCCTCGTGGGACCCGGCTACCTGCTTCTTTTTCTGGTGGCGCAGGGTCGAGGCAGGGGTGGCGCCGTGTCGGCCCCACATTTTCAATTTGTTCATGGCCTGGACCACCAACGGGTCCTGGCTGATTTCCCCGACCTCGGGCAATTTGCGGGCCTTGTCAGGTTTCAAGGGCAAGGCCGCCACCGGGGCTTCATCTCCCTCTTTCTTGGGTCCTGACACATCCGGCTCCAGCCCCCTGCCCTGGATCAGCTTGTCCCGGGGCGTATAACAATATCCCACACTGAGGATGATGGCTGAGCCATCCCGCAAAGGAAAGGCTCTGGTTACCGCACAATCCCCGAAGGTCTTATACCCCATGAGGATCGCGCCATATTGGGCTTGCAACGCCCCGGCCAGGATCTCGGCGCCCTGCGCCGTGCCATGATCCACCAGGACGACCATGGGGAGTCGCTCTTTGACGATCTGATAATCTTTCAACCCGGTATATAGCTGTTTACTGCCGTTGTGACGTCCCTTGACCGCATAGATAGGGTCATTCCCCACAAACACAGAGGCCAGGCGCCGGGCTTCTTCCAGTTGCGGGGTGGCTGTGTTGCGGAGGTCCAGGATAAGCCCCCGCCGGGGCCCGCTTTGAATGGTACGGAGCAGCTGTTGCAGATCCTGAGCTGTGCGTTCTTTGAAGGTGCGCAAGCGCACATAGTGAATGCCGTCCTCCAGGGGATAATGGCTCAAGGCCTCAACCGCGGGCCGTTCCAAGGTGATCTCTACGTCCACGGGTTTGGCCAAACCGGTGCGAAAGATCTGCAATTTCACCTTGGTGCCCGGCGGCCCCTGCAGTTTTTTGGCCGCCTCCAAGGGAGTCATGGTTCGAGTGGATTGATTGTTGATTTTGAGGATATGGTCATCGGCCCGGATACCTGCATGCCAAGCCGGGCCACCTTCCAACGGGGCGATAACAGTGAGGAGATTGTCTTTGATGGATAACGCCACCCCGGCTTCGGCTTCCGGCGGCTGCGTTTTCTGGAGGGATTCTCGATATTCAGCTGGGGTCAGGAAAGACGAGTTGGGGTCCAAAGCCCCCACCAGTCCACGCAAGGCCCCATAAAAAAGGTCTTGTTCCTTTTTTTCCGAGACATACTTGCCGTCAATTTCGTAGAGGGCCTCCACCAAAAGACGGAGATGGGAATAGGTCTGAGGAGAGGCAGTGGTATACGACCATACCTGAACTGCCCCGATGCCGACCAGGAACACCAGGGCGGCGATGACGGCCTGAAAACGGGTGGCGCGCACTTTTGGAACTTCTCCTTAAGGATGACTTGTTGCCAATCGGAAAGATATTGCTTCTGTGGCTGGCTGGGTCGCCTGCCCGCTGCAATCCCAAGGGCGAGCAGCTGACTCTCTTCTATTCTAACTATTTGTTAGCACACTCGGCAGGGTTACGCAAGAGTCTCTGCCAGGTTTTATCAAACTGCTGGTTCCGGCCCCCCCTGAAAATAGCTGGCCTGCCAGGCCCTGGCCGGGGCGACCGCCTGGACCATTGGAGGAGAGAAGCGAGTGCCGGCGGGAAAAGGTCTTGCCAAAGGCTACCCCATGGTTATAATTAAACTGTTAGTCACGAAGGTGCGGAAGTGCAAGGCTCACTGGTGGGGCCCCCGGACTTCAAATCCGGTGTATCGTCGCGAGGCGATGGGTGGGTTCGATTCCCATGCACTTCCGCCATATTATGCGGTTAGCACCCCACCAACTTCGGCCCACCCAGGAACGCGGGCAGGGGTTGTTAGCGGTTTCCTGCGGCCGGCGCCCCGCAAAAAAACGCCTGTAAAGGCTTGACAAAGAAGGAATAATAAAGGAATATTAATTTTTATGATTATGGCGGAAAAATTCCCGCCCCCACTGGAGGACTGATCCTTGGCAAAACATCCTTCTGTCATGAAACGGCATCGGCAGAGTCAGGTACGCCGGGCCCGCAATATGAGCCGGAAGACCCGGGTAAAAAATTTAGTGAAAAACGTCCGTCTGGCCGTGGCCCAGAATCAGCCGGAGAAGGCCCAAGCCGCCCTGCAGCATGCCATTCCCATCATCCAACGGGTGGCTGCCAAAGGCACCCTGCATTGGAAAACCGCAGCCCGGAAAATTTCCCGCCTGACCCGTCGCGTCAATGCCCTGAGGGCGACCTCCTAAGCTCCGGCAACGGGCAAAGGGTTAAAATCACCTCTTCCAATAAGAGCTGGGGCGCACTCATGCCGGTCTTGAGTTGCAGGTCAGCCTCCTGTAGACGCAACAGCTGGTCCTGCAGGTCTTGAGGGGTGAACTGGGCCGCTTGGCGCTGCAGTTTCTCCGCCACAAAGGGCGGGACCCCCAGCTCTTTGGCCAGCTGTGCTGGGGGCATGCCTTGCGCCAGCTTATCCTGGGTCCGGAGTAATAACCGGAGTTGGCGGGCTAGCATAACCAGGATCAGGCTGGGAGGCTCAAGGCCAGGAGCCGCTGCAAGACCCGCAAGGCCTTTTCCGGACGACTCTCGCCCAACGCTTCCACCAATTCAAAAATGGAATGGCTGCGGCTCTGGGTAGCTACCTGTTTGGCCGCCGCTAGGGTCAAGTCAGCCCCCGTCCCGCAATAGAGGATTAATTTCTCAAGTTCTTGGGCCAGGTCAGCCAGGTTCAGCCCTGCCACGGCCACCAGCAGCCGGGCCACCCCTGGCTCCAGCCTCTTGCCCTGCTGTTTGGCCTCCTGTTCCAGCCAAGTGAGCACCTCTCTCTCCCGCAGCCGGGGAAAGGCCAGGGCCGCTTCTGTCTCGAGGAGCGACCGCCAGAGCACTGATGCCTGAACATCTTTCCCTTTGAGGGTGCTGGCGGTTAAGACCAGGCAGGTTTGGGGGGAGGGGTCCTGTAAATAAGCCGCCAGGGGCTTGAGCTCCGCGGCTTTATAGCGCTCTACCCCGTGGAGCACCAGGAGTTGCCGGCCTCCCCAGAGTTGCGGGGAGCGGGCCGCGCTCAGAAAGTCTGCCAAAGGCATGTCCTGGGCGTCGCCACTCACCTTGGTGGCCAGATCATCCTGCTGCCGCAGCCAGCCCTCCAACCGGGCCAGGGCCCGTTGCATCAGAAAGTCCTCTTCGCCAAAAAACAGATAGACGGGCTTCGGTTCCCCTTTTTTCAGGTGTTTTTCCAGAATAGGATGAGACATGTTTGGCCTTGCGATGGAAAGTCCATGGTCCAATATTCAGGGTTAAACGCCGGATAAAAACCCCCAGCCGATCACCAATCTTCCGACAAATGCTCCCTCCGGCCTTCGGCTCATGAGCAGCCAGGATTATTGCCTTGGCATCACCTTTTCCCTCAATCTTGCTGATTGAGAAAAAGCGCCCTATTCTTAGCAGGCGCAGCGCCGAAAACCTCTACCCCAAAATGTGGGTGGGCATTGTCACCGCTTGAGCTGGTTTGACAGAATGAGGGAACGGTTGCTGGCAGTTACCCGCTTTGCTCGCCCTATTTATCCTGCCCGATATTGGGCCGCCAAATCCTCTATTTCCTGCCGATAGCGGGCGTATTCGGGTGTCTCCGGGGCGCTATAATTGTAGTTTTTATACAGGCCGGTGAGGCGGGTGAAGAAATCCCGGACCTCGTCCCGATCTTGGAATCGATATTCTTGTTGCAGCAGCCTTTTTAAGAGATGGAAACTCTCCACCTGGCGCTCCCGGGGCATGGAAATGTCCACCGGGTCAAAGGCATCCTGTTGGAGATAGACCATATCCAGCATCAGGGCCTTCTGATAGGTGATGAAGTCCTCGATGGTGATACCCTCTTCCCCGGTGACCTGCATCATCTGGTGGATCGTATCGCCCTGATGGAGGAGTTCGCGCAGGGCTTTCACATCTTCCACCCAGGTGGGCCCTAAATTTTGCCGGAACCAGTCTTTGAGTTGGTCCAGATAGCGGGACCAGGACTGGAGGGGGTCGATGGCCGGGTAGAAGCGGCGATAGGCCCGGTCTGAGGAGAGCCCCAGGAAGGTCTTGACGGTGGCCAGAGTGGCCTGGGTGACCGGCTCTTCAAAGTTGCCGCCGGCCGGGGAGACCGTGCCGATGAGGGTGAGGCTGCCCACACTGCCATCAGGGCAGCGGATCAGGCCGGCCCGTTCATAGACAGTCTTAATGGCCGAATCCAGGTAGGCGGGGAAGGCCTCCTCTCCGGGAATCTCTTCCATCCGGCCGCTGGTCTCCCGCATGGCCTGGGCCCAACGAGAGGTAGAATCTGCAATCATCAGAACATTATACCCCATTTGGCGGAAATATTCTCCCAGGGTAAGGCCAGTATAAATGGAGGCTTCCCGGGCCGCCACCGGCATGGAGGAGGTATTGCAGACGATGACGGTACGGTCCATGAGGGAGCCGCCGGTGCGCGGATCAGGGATTTCGGGGTATTCAGTGATGGTCTCCACGACTTCGCCAGCCCTTTCCCCGCAGGCCACGATGATGGCGATGTCAATGGTGGCATAGCGGGCGATGAGGCTCTGGAGAATGGTTTTCCCCGCGCCGAACGGCCCCGGAATACAGGCGGTGCCTCCCCGGGCGATGGGGAAAAAGGTATCAATACTGCGGATG
This sequence comes from uncultured Desulfobacca sp., assembly GCA_964487625.1. Lineage (GTDB taxonomy): Bacteria > Desulfobacterota > Desulfobaccia > Desulfobaccales > Desulfobaccaceae > Desulfobacca. The sequence continues at coordinate 1,108 of CAZARS010000083.1, read as the reverse complement.
GTGGTGGTCAGCGGCTCGGTGGGAAAGAGCCGTTCGGCCACTCGGCGGCGCAGCAGCCCTTCGGGGATGGGACGTTTTACTGGCCAGCGTTGGCGCAGGGTAAGGGTTTTTTCTTCGCCGGCCGCGGTCTGGATCCGGGCGATGGGCTCGTTTACGGTAAAGGAACCGTCCCGGATCCAGGTGACTTTGACCTGACCCGGCTCTTGAAAAGGCACCATGATTTTGTGGAGAAAGGGGCCCTCTGGTACAGTTCCCAGGGGTTGTCCGGCCACTAAGAGATCGCCGATGGTGGCCGTGGGGGTAAAGAGCCACTTTTTTTGGGGATTGAGGGTGGCAAGGTTGACCCCCCGAGGCAGGAAGAAGCCGTATTGCTGGGCCAAAACTGCCAGAGGATTGCCCAGGCCATCATAGACCTGTCCCAAGAGGCCTGGACCCAGATCGATGGCCAGCATTTCGCCCGACATCTCCACCAGATCACCGATACGCACCCCGTCGGTATCCTCGAAGACCTGCATATCGGCGGTGCGGCCGTAAATCCGCAGTACTTCGGCTTTCAGTCGTTCCTGGCCGACGCAGATATAACCCACTTCGTTCTTCATGAGGCCGCCAGCAGCCAATTCAATGGTGATGAGGCTTTCCCGCACGGCGATGACCTTAGCGAACCTCGGGGACGGTGTTGCCTGGACGTGGTGTGCTTCAGGCAAAGATCGGACCATAGTCATCCAATACTCCTGTCACAAGACTGTCGAACCGTTGGGTGGCGGCCACGGGCTCCTGGGACAGCCAGAGCTGCAATAGGTCCCATTTAAAGAGGTATGCCAGGACGGTTCGCAGGGAAAACTCGAAGCCGGGGGCTACCCGCTCCACATGCTGCCAGATGAGGTCCATGAGGAAACGTTCCAGCTCCAGGGCTGCATTGGTTTCCAATAATTGACGCGCCTGAGGGAGCCAAGGAAAGACGTTGGCCAGTTTGAAATCTGGGTGGTCCCAATGCCGCTCCAAATGTCGCACCCAGGGGCCCACCCCCCAGAATTCCCCTGGGGTCGGGGTCAGACCCCGCCGCCGTCGGCGCAGGGCGGCCATGACGGTCCGGACATTAAGGGGAAAT
>CAZARS010000082.1:0-12342 GCA_964487625.1 uncultured Desulfobacca sp. | reverse complement strand
CCATCACCCCGCAGACCCACATCGTCGAGCATCTTTCCTCCATGGTGGCCAACGGTGAACTGGAAGCCGAGTTTGTTAATGTGGAGTCGGAGCATTCGGCCCTGAGTACCTGTATCGGCATGTCGGCCACTGGGGCCCGGACCTATACGGCGACCAGCTCCCAGGGGCTGGCCCTGATGCATGAAATCCTCTTCATCGCGTCGGCCCTGCGCATGACTGTGGCCAACCGGGCCCTCTCCGGCCCCTTGAGTATTTGGAATGATCATAGCGACATCATGGCGGCCAAGGACATCGGTTGGATCCAGGTCTTCGTGAAAAACGGGCAGGAAGCCTTCGACCATACCATTATGGCCTTTAAAATTGCGGAAAATTCCAAGGTTCTCCTCCCCACCATCATTAATATGGACGGTTTCATCCTCACCCACGTGGTGGAGGCCATGGAATTTGTGGAGCAAGAGGTGGTGGACAAATTCTTGCCGCCTTATTCTCCTCGGCATACCCTCGATCCCCGCAGTCCGGTGACCATGGGTGCTTTTGCCATGCCCGAGATCTATACCGAGGTAAAAATGAAGCACCAGGTCACCCTGATGGAATCTCGGCAGCACATCATGGCCGTGTGGGATGAATGGGCTAACCTGACGGGCCGGGCGTATCAACCGGTGGAGCGGTATAAGGCCGAGAACGCCAGCACGCTTTTCCTAACGATGGGCAGCCTCAGCGAGGTGGCGGAGATTGCCATAGATGAACTGCAGGAGGCCGGGGAGTCGGTGGGGCTCATCCAACTTCGCCTCTGGCGGCCTTTCCCGTTCGCAGAATTGCGCGCCGCTCTGTCAGGGGCCAATCTGGTGATTATCTGTGATCGGGCTCTCTCGCCGGGTGGTGGGGCCCCGCCGGTCTTGGCGGAGGTTCGCAGTGCCCTCTATGCCCAATCCCATCGGCCTCAAACCCTGGGCTTTATCATCGGCCTGGGCGGTCGGGATGTTAGCCCAGAGAACTTTAAGGATATCTATCAACGGGCCAGAATGGAAATTGCCCAAGGGCCCAGCCAGGAATTTTATCTCTATGGAGTGCGCGGCTAATGGATAAATTCGGAGTGGCCAATAGCCAAAAGTATGATGTCTATGCTTCTCGGCTCATGCCCCGGGAAGAGTTCTTTACCTCCGGCCATCGCTCCTGTCAGGGCTGTGGCGAGGCTTTGGCCGTGCGCTGGGTCACCAAAGCCGCCGGCAAAGACGCTATCATTGCCCACGCCACCGGCTGTATGGAGATTGTCTCCTCTGGTTTTCCCCAGACCTCCTGGATGCATCCCTGGATCCATGTGGCGTTTGAAAACACCGCGGCGGTGGCTGCCGGCATCGATACGGCCCTGCGCATCCTGCACCGGAAAGGTAAGATCGATCATATGCCCAAGGTGCTGGCCATGGGGGGCGACGGTGCCACGGCCGACATCGGTCTCCAGGCGCTGTCCGGGGCCATGGAACGGGGCCATAATTTCACCTATGTCTGCTGGGATAACGAAGCCTATATGAACACCGGTATTCAGCGTTCTGGCTCCACGCCCTTCGGCGCTATGACCACCACCTCACCGCCAGGGAAACAGAGTTTCGGCCAAAGCACCTGGAAGAAGAATATGGTGGCCATCGCTGTGGCTCACGGCATCCCTTATGTGGCCACGGCTAGCCCCAGTTATCCCTTTGATCTCTACTTCAAGGTAAAAAAGGCCTTGGAAACCCCTGGACCGGCGTATATTCACGTCCTGACGGTCTGCCCCACCGGCTGGCGGTCGGCCACGGACCTCAGCGTCCGCCTGGGACGCCTGGCCGTGGAGACCGGAGTCTTCCCCTTGTACGAGGTAGTGGAAGGGCGATATCGCCTGACGGTGGAGATTCCCAAGCTGAAGCCGGTGACCGCCTATATGAAGCCCCAAGGTCGTTTCCGCCACCTCCGGGAACCTCAGATTAATTTCATCCAACAACAGATTCTGGAACGCTACGAATTATTGCTGAAAAAATGTGAAGCCCCGTATCCCGAATTTCCGTCGTTGGCTCCCTCTGAAGAAGGTGCATTATGGATCTCCAAAGACTAGAAGGTATCCTCTCCCGGTATAGCTGCCAGCCATCGGATCTCATTCCGGTCTTACAGGATATTCAGGATAGTTATAATTATCTTCCCAAAGATGAGCTCAAGGTGGTGGCCCAGCGTCTCAATCTGCCGCTGGCCCAAGTCTATAGTGTCGCCACCTTTTTTACCATGTTTAGTCTGGTGCCCAAGGGTAAACATGTGTGCAAAGTCTGTGTGGGCACCACCTGCCACTTGAAAGGCGGCCAACGGCTGGCCGAATCCCTCAGCAACCGCCTGGGCGTGGAGATCGGCTATACCACCAAAGATATGAATTTCACCCTGGAGACCGTCGCCTGTTTAGGGTCCTGCGCCCAGGCGCCGGTCATGATGATCGACGACACCTACTATGCTCGCGTGACAGTGGACAAGGTACCAAAAATATTGAAAAAATATCAATAACCAATGTCTGGCCGACCCGTTTCCCCGAACTTCTGGTTGGGGGGCCAAACCGTGACATACTTTCTCGTGCCAGAGATTTTCAACAAGAGAATGACCTATGCCTTTCATCGAATCAGTTGATCATCTAACGGAATATCGGCGCCGGGTTCGGGCTGCCCGTGACCCCCAACAGCTCCAGGTCTTGGTCTGCGGCGGCCCCGGCTGTCTGCCTCTGGGCAGCGAAGAATTGGCTGCGGCCTTCGCCGCTGAAATGGAGGCCAAAGGGATTGCCGGGAAAGTCTTATTAAAGACCACCGGTTGCCACGGCCTCTGTTCTCATGGGGTGCGCGTCCTCATCCGGCCCCGGGAGATTTCTTATCAGAAGGTGACTGTGGAGGATGTCCCGGAGATTGTGGAGACGACCCTCTTGAATGGCGGCGTGGTGGAACGGCTGGTTTACCACCACCCCGAGACTCAGGCCCCTTGCCCCCACAAAATGGATATCCCCTTTTATCAGACCCAAAATCCGCTGGTCCTGCGCAAGCTCGATGTGATTGACCCGGAGAGCCTGGATGATTACCTGGCTCTGGGCGGCTACCGGACCCTCAGGAAGATCCTCTTCCAAATGACCCCGGAGCAGGTAATTGAAGCGGTGGAAAAATCAGGATTGCGGGGTAGGGGCGGGGGCGGTTTCCCCACCGGCCGCAAATGGCGACTGTGCCGCGCTGCGGAGGCCCAACCCAAGTTCGTCATCTGCAATGGCGACGAAGGCGATCCCGGAGCCTTCATGGACCGGGCCGTCATGGAAGGCGATCCCCATGCGGTCATTGAAGGCATGATTGTGGGTGGCTATGCCATTGGCGCCCTCCGGGGTTACATCTATGTCCGGCACGAATATCCCTTGGCGGTGAAACGCTTGCAGAAAGCCATTGATCAAGCCAGGGAATTCGGCTTGCTCGGGACCAATATCCTGCGCTCCAACTTCTCGTTTGACATCCAGATCAGTCAGGGAGCTGGGGCCTTTGTCTGCGGCGAAGAGACGGCCCTCATCGCCTCCATTGAAGGCAAGATCGGTGAACCCATGCCCCGGCCGCCGTATCCGGTGCAATCCGGCCTCTTCGGCCTGCCCACCGTCATCAACAACGTGGAAACTTGGGCCAATGTCCCGGAAATCATCAATATGGGGCCCGAATGGTTTGCCGCCATGGGTACAGAGAAGAGCAAGGGCACCAAGATCTTCTCTCTGGTGGGAGCGGTCAACAATACTGGTCTGGTGGAAGTGCCCATGGGCACCACCCTGCGCCAGATCATCTTTAATATGGGTGGCGGCATCGCCCACCAACGGGAGTTCAAGGCTGTCCAGACTGGGGGGCCCTCCGGGGGTTGTATCCCCAGCCAATACCTGGATCTCCCGGTGGATTATGACAGCCTCCAGCAGGTCGGCTCCATCATGGGTTCCGGGGGCATGATCGTCATGGATGACCATGACTGCATGGTGGATGTGGCCCGCTACTTCATTTCTTTTCTCATGGAAGAGTCTTGTGGCAAATGCGTCCCCTGCCGGGAAGGCCTGAAGCAACTCATGGCCATCCTGAACGATATCACCACCGGCAAGGGCGAAGACCACCACTTCGAGCTGATGGAGGATATTTGCCAGACCATGGCCACCGCTTCCCTTTGCGGTTTGGGCCAGAGCGCGGCCAATCCGGTGCGGAGCACCCTGAAATACTTCCGGGAAGAATACGAACGGCATATTCGAGATAAAAAATGCCCGGCCAAGGTCTGCCGGAAGCTGTTAACCTATACCATTGATCCCAAAGAATGTACCAGCTGTTTGGCCTGTGTGCGGGAATGCCCGGTGGGCGCCATCAGCGGCCCCAAGAAAGAGCCGCAGGTCATTGATCAAGATATCTGCATCAAATGCGGCCTCTGCGTCGATGCCTGTCAGTTTGACGCAGTCAAGGTGGAATAAGAGCGAAGCAGTAGGGTGAGAGGCCAGAGGTAAGGGATCAGCAGGCCTGGGTGGCCATTGCCCATCCCTTTTCCCTCTTCCCTTTTCCCTCCCAAAGAAAATACGTGGAGTTTATCATGGGGGAAGTTAGTTTTTACATCAACGGTCTGTACACCACCGCCCCGGTCGGCACGACGCTCTTGCATGCCGCCCGGTCTATGGATATTGAAATACCCACCCTCTGTTATCACCCCGATCTGAAAGCCGAGGGGCAATGCCGCCTCTGTTTAGTGGAGATCGGGGAATGGCCGCAGACCCGTCTGGTCAATTCCTGCACCTATCCGGTGGAAAAGGGTTTAAAGGTGCAGACCCATTCCGAAAGCGTCCTGGCGGCTCGGCGGATGGTCCTGGAGCTCCTCCTGGCCCGGGCCCCCAAGGCGGAGATCGTGCAGCAATTAGCTGCTGCCCATGGCATCAGCCAATCCCGCTTCGCCTCCGAGGATCCTGAGGAACTCTGCATCCTCTGTGGCCTCTGTGTCCGCACCTGCCGGGACATCGTTGGGGTCAGCGCCATCGGCATGATCAACCGCACCCCGGAGAAGATGGTCTCCACGCCCTTTAAGGAACCCTCCGAAGCCTGCATCGGTTGCGGCTCCTGTGCCTTTGTCTGCCCCACCGGAGTCATCACTTACACGGAAAAGAACGGCGTCCGCAGCATCTGGGGCCGGGATTTTGAACTGGTGGCCTGCGAGACCTGCGGCAGCTACATCGCCCCTCGGGCTTCTCTGGAATACTGGGCCAAACAGACCGGCGATCCAGTGGAAAGATACTTCATCTGCCGCAACTGCCGGTAACACAAAGGAAAGGCAGCAACTCCCCAGCCTCCGGCTCGGAGTCGACGCGACGGCTGGCAAGGTCTGATTATACGCTAAGCTCTCATTGGTTTGTGAGCCTTACACTATGTGATGTAAAAATTGTAAAGGGCGAGCCCCCATGCTCGCCCTTTTATTCATTATTGCTCTCATCCTGACCCCACATTCACCCAATTGCCCCTCTTTATTGAACTTAGGTGCATGCCTGCTGCTTTCACATTTTTACTATGTCGGGTCCATTCGGCAATCCGTAAGATTGGCCTAAGAGCATGCCCAAACCGAGAATGGTTAAGCAATACCATTAAGGAATTATTAATTCTTTCCCTCACCCCAACCCTCTCCCGTCATGGCGGAAAGAGGGGGCGGAGGACTTTCCGGAGAGAGAATAATTAGGTTTACTTTTATCTCTCCTTTAGGCGGCGGTTTCAGAGAGTCTGGAAAGACAAGGAGCCCAAGGCAATTCCGGGGGAAGACCTCGCTGGTCAGACACCCTGAGGTGGCTGCGCCTCAGGTGGGTTGGCCGGGTTAGGGTGGTGCAGGACTTTATACAGGACTTCACTGAGATCGGCAATTTTATAAGGCTTAGCAATTACCCCGCCAAAACCGAAGTCGGCATACTTGGCCATGATCGGGTCCTCACCATAACCACTGGAGACGATAGCCTTGACATCCGGGTCCAGGTGCCGGAGCAGTTTCAGGGTCTCTTTGCCACCCAGGCCCCCGGGGATGGTGAGATCAAGGATCGCGGCCGCAAATCCAGTCCCCTGTTCCTGGGCCTGGCGATAAGCCGCCACCGCCTGTTGGCCCTCGGCCACACAGACCGGCTCATACCCCAATTTCTTGAGCATCTGGGCCAGGACTTCCCGGACGGCCGGTTCGTCATCCATGACGAGAATTCGTCCCTGGCCGGGGATGAGCTGGGCCGCGGCCTTGACCGGCGTCGGCAGGGCGGCCACTGGCGCCACAGGCAGATACAAGGTGAAGCAAGAACCTCGACCGACCTGAGAGTTGACGCTGATGTGGCCCCGGTGATTCTTGATGATGGAATGGGCTGCAGTCAGGCCCAAGCCATTGCCCATGGGTTTGGTGGTGTAGTAGGGGTCGAAGATTTTTTCCAGATCCTCAGGGGCGATGCCACATCCCTGATCGGCTATGGCAATTTTGACATAGCGCCCCGGCGGCAACGGCAGGTGGTGGGCCGGCGTGAGGGTAATATTCTCCACCGTCACTGTGATCATCCCCCCCTGGGGCATGGACTGGACGGCATTGAGGAGGATATTGTTGAGCACCTGATGCATCTGGTCTTCATCCGCCTCTATGGCCCAGATGGGTTCGGTGGTGGCAATGGTGACGGCTGCTTGGGCGCCGCTCAGGGATAGGGGGATAACCTCCTTAAGGAGCTGCACCGGGTCTAACGGTTTTTTGATGGGATTCCCGCCCTTGGCAAAGGTGAGAAGTTGTTTGGCCAGATGTTGGGCCCGACGGCAGGCTTCATGGGCCTCGGAGAGAAATCTTGCTGATTGGGGATCTTGGCAATTTTCCAGATGTAAGAGCTCCAGGTTGCCCAGGATAATCGTTAGGATGTTATTGAAATCATGGGCAATGCCGCCAGCCAGGATTCCGAGGGATTCCAATTTGGCAATGCGCAGCCGTTCCTGCTCCATCTTCTTGAGATCGCTCACATCCATGGCGGCAAAGACCAAATCCATGGCGGGGGAGGCCGCGACTTTGGCAAACTTCAGGAAAATATCCTTCTTTTGTCTATCTTGGGTACACCACTGGGTCTCCAGCATGACCGCCTCGGTCTGGTTCAGCGAGCTCTGTAAGTGACTGCGTAAATTAGTATAATTGGCCGGATCACAGAAAAGCGGCAGAAGCTCCTGCTGGAGGAGAGTCTCGGGATCATAGCCAGCGATCTTATAGAAACTATCATTGGCGGCGGTGAGCTGCCAGTTCCGCAGGGAGCCGATCCCCACCGGGACGGCGACAAAGAGGCTGCGCAGCGTCGCCTCCCGCTGCCGCAGGGCCTCTTCCACTTTTTGCCGCTCCGCCACCTCCTGAGCCAAGCGCTCCCGTGAAACCATCGTCTTCTTCAAGCAATCCAACATCTTGTTGAAGGCCAGGGAAAGATGGCCGATCTCATCTTTGCCGATGGCTTTGATGCCTTGGGGAAAGACCCCCTGGGTGAGGGATTCGATCTCCCGCTGCAAGTCCTTAACTGGCTTAATGATACGGTCATGGCTGAACAGGAGGCCGCGAAAGATCGCCAAGAGAATGACCAGGCTGAACAGACTAAAAAAGACCAGCACAATACGGTGGAGTTGCTGAAAGGCCAGCTCCCCCGGGCGGATCAGGATGATGGCCAGATCAGTGCCCGGCACGAGGGCGGTGGCTGCCAGGACCCGGTGCCCCTGGGCATCGGCGTATTCCCAAACCCCGGTATGTCCTTGGGCCAAGGCCTGCACCGGCGGCGTCTGGGTTAAGTCCAGAGGAGGGCTTTGGCGCCGGCCGAGTTGCCCCAGGACCTGGCCAGCGGTGGTAAGCAAGGCGATGGTGTATTCTTGGGGAGGGAAGCGCTTTTGTAGATCCTCCAGGAAAACTTGCCAGTTCACCAAACCCACCACCTCTCCGGTGGGTAAAGCGGTCGCAGGGGCTAGGGGGAATGGCAACCGCAGCGCCAGGAGGGAGGCCTGGCCCGCCGGATTCATGGCCGTTTGATAGTCATTCCCTGTCCAGGTGATGGTGAAGCGGGCACACGGCTGATTCTCCCCCCTGGTGGCTCCGTGGGCTGGCGTTATGGGCTCAAGCGCCCCAGTGGGTCTGAAATAGTGATAAACCTGGAGATCCAGAAACTCGGGATACGTCCGCCGCAGCCTGTCCAGCCATCTCCTGATGACCTCTGGGTCAATGAGCCCTTCCCCTAGCCCACTGACGCCCTGAAGGACTGACCGTTTCTGTTCCAAGGCGTGCGTAACCTGTCCTGCCAGACAAGATATCGCCTGCTGTTGGGCCCGGCGGATGTTAGTGGTTTCGTGGGCAATGAAAAACTGCTGAGAAATAAGATAAAAAACGGCCAAAGGTCCGATGCCGAAAAGCATCAGCAGTACTACCAAGTGATTGGCCAACAGACTGCGGCGCAACTGCCACAGCTTCCACAAGCTGGTCACCGCACCCCTCTTTGCTTCTGGTATCTTCCTGGGAATCGTTGCATGGAGATAAACGGCTGATAGATGCTAGGGCCGCGGCCACGGCACCACCTCTGGTGCCACCCTAGCCAGACCCTGGCCGGCCCGGAGACCGGCCACACTTTTTTATCGGCTGATCCTCTGAATTTCTAAAATCCATGCACAAAACTACAGAGAACAGCAAGAGGGTTGCCGAAAAGTGACATCTGTCTCAAGTGTGTTGGGCGAAGTAAGCTTTTTCCCTTATAACTGGTGAAAAATCTTTCACTTCCACGAGGAGAGGGTCATGGCTATCTTAGTTTTTGATCAGGCCAAGCGGCGACGGCGGTTAGCGTCCGGGCCCAAGGGGCCAGCCAAGATTCTGCGGCTGGATAGACTAACCGATGGAGTTCTCTTGAGGGTAATTGATCGGGCAGCCCGCCGGGAGCTGGAAAATCTGCAATACGTCTATCAGCTGACCCGGGGAGAGCCGGATATTCTGCCCACCTGGGCCCAGATGGAGGAAATGGAGAATGGCACCATTGAGTTCTAAACAGGCCGCGGTAGCCCAGTCACCGTGGCAGCGTTGGCTCATTGAAGATACCTGGGACGGCCATATTCAGCTGGAAGCCCGGCTGGTGAAAAGCTGGCGCGGCATCTGTGGAACGTATAAGGTTCTGGAGGGTGTTGACGGCCGTTATTATTTCTGGGCCGTGCTGAAAACCAGTGATGGGCCTGGCGTGCTGCAAAGGCTGGTAAGTTTTCCCGATGCCGAGACCATGAGCCTGGAATTGGATTTTGGGGATTGGTGCAGTTGGGCCGACCAGGCCGCCGTCACCTGGTGCCACTGATGGGCGTGACTCTGGTCTCGGCGACCTGGCATCCTGGCTTTTCGGGTGCAGGCAAAAGGAGAAAAGCCGTCAAGTCTTTGCCAACTAGAAGCCTTTTAAATCCCTAGAAGTATCTTGGCCGTGGTGAAGTAAATCAGCAAGCCGGTAATATCCACGATGGTGGTCAGGGCCGGGCTGGCCACCACCGCCGGGTCCATCCTCATTTTCGCGGCAGCCAGGGGTAAAATGGCACCAATGAGGGTGGCGGTTATGACCTGTAAAGCCAAAGCCAAGGCGATGACCAGGCCGATCTTGTTCAGGCTAAAGCCGACCGGGATCTCCGACCCTTGGGAGAGGAACAAGACCTTGGCCCAGGAGAGGAGGCCCAGAACCAGGGCCAGCAGGAAGGCGATTTGAAATTCTTTGAGGAGCACCCGGAAAGCATCCCGGGGCGATACCTCTCCCAGAGCCAAAGCCCGGACCACCACTGTGGCTGACTGACTGCCGGTGTTGCCGCCGGTATCAGCCACCATGGGCATATACAGGGCCAGGATTAGCATATTCATGAGGGTTGCTTCAAAACTGTGGATGATCACTCCGGAGATTAGGCCCAGAGCCGCGAGGCCGACGATCCAGTAGGCCCGGTTTTTAAAATGTATCCAAGCCGGCGTGCGAAGGTACACACCGGCCTGATGGCCGCCGGTAATGGCCATCAGTTTTTCCAAGTCTTCGGTGTTTTCCTGGGTAATGACGTCCAAAGCGTCGTCATGGGTAATGATGCCCACTAACACGCCGCCCCCATTGACCACGGGCAGGGCAAGGAGGTCATATTTCTGAATCTTGCGGGCAGCCTCTTCCTGGTCTTCATCCACACGGGCAAAGATGACCTCCCGGTGCATGATGTTGCCTACCCGGGCCTCGCGGCGGGCCAGGATGAGGTCCTTCAAGGAGACGAAGCCCAGGAGTTTGTGCTGATCATCCACCACATAGGCATAATAAATGGTCTCCTTGTCTGGCGCCACCTGGCGGAGATGGTCAATGGCTTGGGCTGCGGTCAGATGCGGCGACAGGGCGGCATAATCCGAGGTCATCACTGCCCCCGCGGTGCCTTCCCGATAGGCACTCAGCCGTCGGATGTCTTCCCGCTCGGCTTGTGCCAGGGCTGGCAGGACGGACTCCTGGAGATGTTCAGGGAGCAACTTGAACAAGTAGGCCCGGTCGTCGTGAGACATTTCCGCTAGCAGTTGGGAAATTTCCCGGCGCGGGCGATTCTCCAGGATCGCCACCTGGAGGTCCGGCTCCAAATGACTGAAAATTTCGGCCCGCAGGGAAGGATCAGTGTGGTGCAGGACAGCCCAAACTTCTTCACCTTCCAGGCCAGAAATCAATTCCGCGATGAGGGCGGGGTGCCCGGATTGGCAAAACTCCCGCAAAGCCAGGGCATTTTGCTTGGCCAAAGCCTCACGCAATTCGGGGACGAGGAGGGGGTTTATGGCCACGGTTCGCCTCCTTTCCGGCCGCAACGACAGATCAGACGCGGCCGGGGGCGAACCAGAAGCCTAGATACGGCTGGTGGGTCGACCGTTCCAGTGACCGGCCGCAGGGTGAGACAGTTGCGGTCCTAAGAATGCGCCTAACTGCGTAGACGTGATACTATGGCAGCGGCTACTGTGACTGCCATCCGAGTCGCTCATAACAGATGTTCCTTTGGTTGACACAAACAAAGTTGCAGGCTTCATAAAAACCATATTAATCCTAACGCGCCCCGATTTTCCTGTCAAGCTTTTTATCTTCCCCGGTCATGTCAGGGGCCCGGGAAGCAAGCCGGTCGGCCCCGGAGGGCATTTATAATATTAATCGAATCATTCCCTCACAAAAAAACGGTATACTCCCTTGTGAAAAATTGGTAAAATGAAACTGTCTAGGTTCCCGCGCCCATTCATGTTCAGCTTCGCCGCCACTCAGGAACAATTTGCCTCGAGCATCACTGGACCGGCTCTCATTGCTGCCAGCAGTTGGTCAGGAGAGTCCGACCCCGACAACCAAGTAGCCAAGCCTTTGGGAGAAAACCGGAATCGTGAAAAAAATTTATATCCTGGACACCAACGTCCTGCTTCATGATCCTGAATCCCTGTTTGCCTTCGAGGATAACGACATCGTCCTGCCGGTGTCGGTTATCGAAGAACTGGACAACAAAAAGACCCGGAGCGATGAAATCGGGCGGCACGCTCGGGAGGTTTCCCGGCAATTGGACGCCCTGCGGAGTCTGGGGCCACTCTCGGCCGGGGTGAAGATTCCCCAAGGCGGCACGATCCGCATCGAATTGAACTGCCGGACCACTTTTGACAATTTCTGCGATATTGATCTCAATAACAACGATAACCGCATCCTGGCCATGGCCTATTATCTCCAGCAACACGCTACGGAGCCCGTGATTTTGGTCACCAAGGACCTGAATCTGCGGATCAAGGCGGATGTTCTGGGGATTAGAGCGGAAGATTTTTACAGCGATAAAGTTGATTATCACCGCCTTTACAGTGGGGTCACCGAATTGCTGGTAACGGAGGCCGAACTGGAGAACTTCTATCGCCACGGCTTTTTGGAATACCGGCAGAACGGCCTGTTGGCCCACCAATTCTGTGTCCTGAAGACGGCCGAGAATCCTTCCCAATCAGCGTTGGCCCGCTTCCACCACGGCAGGCTCCAGAAACTCAGCCTGAATGGGCCGGTTTATGGTCTCAAGGCCCTGAATAAAGAGCAGAAATTTGCTCTGGAGCTCTTACTCGACGATAATGTCAAGATCGTCACCTTGGTGGGCAAGGCTGGCACCGGCAAGACCATCCTGGCCCTGGCCGCCGGGCTGGAAAAGGTCTTTGAAGAAGAGGCCGGTTACAACCGCCTTCTCATCACCCGGCCCATCGTGCCTCTGGGCCATGACTTGGGCTACCTACCAGGAGACAAAGAGGAAAAAATCCGCCCCTGGATGCAGCCCATCTACGACAATCTCGAATTCCTCTGCAATGAGC
>CAZARS010000081.1:3530-12734 GCA_964487625.1 uncultured Desulfobacca sp. | reverse complement strand
TCGGCTACATCACGCTCAATTACACACAGGTGCTCTTTCCCAGCCTGATGTTGGATCTCATTAAAACGGCGGTGGTGCCGTTCGTCAGTGGGTTGTAAGCCATGAATGCTGTCGCACTCTTTGCTCCCGAATTGTATTTCCTGTTGATGGCCCTCGTCCTGTTTTTCTGCTCCCTCAGGCAGCAACCGGAGAGCAGCAAAGATTTCCGGCTCTTTCTGGTTATGGCGGGCGGTGGCATCCTGGTGGCAACGCTTAGCCTTTTTCAGCAAGGCAGCCTTTTTTACGCCTCCTACCAGGTGGACCTGTTCAGCCAGATTTTCAAACTCGCTCTGGCCTTGGGCCTCTTTTTGGTGGCCCTCATCTGCCATCAGTTGCCGGGCGTCGAAGATCGCTTCCAAGCAGAATTCTATCTATTCCTCACCACCTGTACCTTGGGAATGATGATGCTGGTCAGCGCCGTCGAGCTGATCACTATCTACATCTCCTTGGAACTGGCCTCCTATTCCTTGTATATCCTCATTCCCATGCGCAAAGGGGATGGGATAGATGTCGAGGCCGGCATCAAATACTTATTTATCGGTGCGGTCTCCTCTTGTTTCATGTTATTCGGCCTGAGCTACCTGTTCGGCGCGACCCACAGCACCTATCTGGTGGACATTATGCCCAAAATGCCCGCCCTCCTCTCAAGTCCAGTGGGGCTGCTGGGCCTTATTCTTTCCCTGTCTGGGTTTTTCTTTAAATTGTCCCTCTTCCCCATCCACTTCTGGGCTCCTGATGTCTACCAGGGTGGTGCCAACCAATTGGTGGCCTACATCGCCACGGCGTCCAAGGCCGCAGCCGTGGCTATCTTGTTGCGCTTTGCCGCCTTGGGAAGTGCCTATGGCTATTCTTTTACCCAGATCTTGGTGTTTCTGGCCATTATCTCCATGACCTTGGGCAATCTGGTGGCCATTGTCCAGAAAGATTTCAAACGCATGCTGGCCTACTCCTCCATTGCCCATGCCGGCTATATCCTCATGGGGGTGCTCACCCTGAGTGAAGCAGGCTATGTCAGTGTCATCTACTATGCGCTGGCCTATCTCATCATGAACTTCACCTGCTTCATGGTCCTGTCCGAAGTAGCCAATGATGGCAGGGACCTTAAGATAGCTGAGTTTGCAGGGTTGTATCATCGCTCCCCCCTCCTGGCCTTAGCCTTGATGTTGGGTCTCTTTTCCCTGGCAGGTGTGCCTCCCTCCATCGGCTTTACCGGGAAACTACTGATCTTTACTTCGGCCATGAATCAGGGCTATTTCTGGCTCGTGCTGATCGGGGCGGTGAATGGAACTATCTCCTTGTATTACTATCTGCGGGTAGTATATGCGGCGTATTTTATGGAACCGGGCGATTTGCCCAAAGTGGTGCCGTCCAATGCCATTCGCTTTACCACCTATGCCCTCATCCTAATTATTATCGGCTTCGGCGTTTTCCCCATGCACGTGGTGGACCTGGCCCGCCAAGCTGTCAAGTTTGTCTTGTACACATAAACTTTTTGTTTAGCCATAGACCCAAAAGAGCGCCCGACTAGTCCCGGCGGGGCGCTCTTTTTTTTGCTTTGGCTCGGCAACCTGATACAATAGGAGCAGCAAAGATTACCATGAGGCAGCGTGGTCACTGGACAAGAGAAAACGCTTGGTGAACCAAGGGTGAGGGGGAGACCGCATGGCCTTGAGCGCTTTTTTTTCCAGGAAAAAAACCTGTGAATTTGTGGAAGATCCGGATGGTCGGATAGCCAAAAAATATCAGAAGTATCGGGAATTTTTGGAGTACAATAGAGAAACCCTGACCATCCTGGCGGAGTTGGAGCAACTTTATTATGGCAGTCGCATCAATCTCCTGACCATCCGGATGATTGTAGATGGGTTGCTCCAGTCCTTGGGCCAACTGGTGAAAAGCCTGAACGACCTGGGGGAGGGGCGTTACCAGGAGCTGGAGAGGGCCGCCGATCGGGTGGCCCAGGAAATTGCTCTGTCTTTTGAGGCTGGCCCCATCTGCTTAATCGGTGATGTGGTCCTACCCCTGGAAGCTTTGCGGCCTGAAACCATGCAAGAGGCCGGCGGCAAAGCCACAAACCTCGCCACCATCCACCGGTTTCTCAAACTGCCTATCCCGCCGGGTTTCGCCATTACCTCATATGCCTTTGAGCGTTTCCTAGAGGAAAATAAGCTGGCGGTACCCATTGAACTTATCCTCAGCTCTCTAAAACCAGATGACCTGGCCGATCTGGAGGCGCAGAGCGCCATAATTCAAGAAACCATCAAGCGAGTGCCGGTTCCGGATTTCTTGGCAAAGAAGATTCTGGCAGCCTATGAGGAGTTGGAGGCGAAAACCCAGAAAAATGTCCGCATCGCCATGCGCAGCAGCGCGGTGGGGGAGGATACCGAGGCTTCCTTTGCAGGGCAGCACCTGACGGTCTTGAACGTTACCAAAGAGAACCTCTTGGAGGCCTATAAAGCGGTGGTCGCCAGTAAATACTCGCCTCGGGCCATTCTCTACCGCCTCAATTTCGGTCTGGATGATCGGGAAACGCCTATGTGTGTGGCCGGGATAGCTATGATCGATTCCCAGGTCAGTGGGGTGATGTATACGGTCGATCCCACTAATCCCGGGTCTGGGGTGCTGAAAATCAGCGCCATCTGGGGGCTGGGGGAGCATTTGGTGAGCGGGGAGGCCTCGCCGGATGAGTTTTATGTGGAGAAGGGAACCGGCCAATTAGTCAGGCAAAGCATTGGCCTGAAAAAAGAGAAACTAGTAAATTTGCCGACTGGTGGGGTCCAACTTGTGCCGGTGCCAGAACCGGAGCAGTCCCAGCCAACTCTCAGCCCGGAACAGATTCAGACCCTGGCTACGTATGGACAGAAACTGGAAAGCTATTTTCAAACACCCCAGGATGTGGAGTGGGCTATTGATCCGGCAGGCCGGTTATACATCCTGCAGACCCGCCCGTTGGGGGTAGTACAGGTCCATGGCGAAGTCCTGGGCTCCCCCATCGACACTTCGCGCTATCCGGTGTTGCTTTCTCAAGGGAAAATGGCCTCCCCTGGGATCGCGATGGGGCAGGTGGTGTTTGCTGGGCAGCGGCCAAGGTCGTTACCGGACAATGCCATCCTGGTGGCCCGCACTGCCTCCCCTGACTATGCGGCGCTCATGAGCCAGCTCAAGGGGTTAATCACGGATGTGGGCAGCATCACAAGCCACTTGGCCTCAGTGGCCCGGGAATTCGGCGTCCCGGCCATTGTCAATGCCAAGGAGGCCACCGCCATTTTAACGGCGGGCCAAGAGATAACCATGGTGGCCGAAACCACCACCGTTTATGCCGGCATCGTCCCCGAACTGGCAAACAGGATGCGACCGGCCAAAAAACATCTCTTCAATAGTCCGGTGCACCAACGCTTCCGGGCGATTTTGGACAAAATCTCACCCCTTAATCTAACGGACCCCAACGCCCCGGAGTTTCGGCCGGCCGGCTGTCAGACCGTCCACGATATCATCCGCTATGCCCATGAAAAAGCCATGCAGGAGATGTTCGGTTTGACCAAGATCGGGACCCAAGCGGTCAATGTGGTCAAGATGAAGACGAATATCCCCTTGGTCCTCTACCTCATTGATCTGGGTGGCGGCTTACGGCGAGGATTGACCACCTGTGATACGGTAACCCCGGACGATTTGGAGTCTGTTCCCATGAAAGCCTTGTGGCGGGGTTTCAGTCATCCGGGGATTACCTGGAAGGGCGCCGTGCCCCTGGATATGAGGAATCTCCTGACCCTGATGGCGGAGGGGGCTATGCGGACGGAGAATGACTTGCCCGGCGGCGATAGTTTCGCCCTCCTGGCCCGGGATTACCTCAATCTCAGTGCCAAATTCGGCTACCACTTTGCCAACCTGGATACCTTTGTTGGAGATGAGGCGGAGCAGAACTATATCAATTTGCAGTTTGCCGGCGGGGTCGGCAGTTTCGTGGGACGTTCCCTGCGTCTGACATTTCTGGGCGAGGTCCTGCACCGCTTGGGCTTCACCCTGAAAGTAACCGGCGACCTGTTGGAGGCCTCGGTCTCCGGTCTCGAGCAGCAGGCCCTGGAAGCGACCTTAGATCAATTGGGACGCTTGTTGGCCTCCAGCCGTCTGTTGGACCTGGCCATCACTGGCGAGGCCGACGTGCCGCCCATGGTGGAGGCTTTTTTTCAGGGGCAATATGATTTCCTCCAGCAATCCGAGGCTATTCATCTGCCGGGTTTTTACACCCATACCGGCAACTGGCGCTTAACCACGGAAGATGGCATGACCCTGGTAATCCAGGACGGTTCCCATTACCTGGGGAGATTTTCGGCTAGCCTGGCCACTATGCTGACCACCATGCTGGGCGAAACTTATCTGGAACTCCTGGACAATATCGGTGCTTATTTTTATTTTCCTCTGGCCATTGCCAAGGAAAGTTATTTCCCGCAGGGCAGCTTGCAGGTGCAGGTGAGGCCTATATCGGGGCGCATTGATCAGGCCGGCGGTCTTGCCTTCGGCATCCGCAACGTGGGGAACTATTTTGTTTTCCGGGTAAATACGCTGGAAGAAGACGTGGCCCTGTTTGAGTTTGAGGACAATAAGCGCCTCAAACGGGCCTCCGCACCGGCCAAATTGGCCCCTGGACGCTGGTATACCCTGCGGGTGGATTTTGCTGACAAGCGTTGCCGCTGTTGGCTCGACGGCGAACTTCGCCTGGATTACACCGCCAACCGGCCGTTGGACGGCTATGCGGGGCTGTGGAGCAAGGCCGATGCCGTGACCCATTTTGCCGGCTTGCGGGAACTCAACACCCAGAAAAGCTTCCTGTAATAGGCTGCGCAGGTTACCTGACGAGGAGATATCGGTATTCCAAAATTAACACGGTGATGGCCACTAGAAACCGATAAACGACAAAAATCAGGAAGGTGTGACGCTGCAGGAACTGCAGAAGATATTTGATGGTCAGATAACTGGAGATTATGGCCGCCAAAAAACCGAGAAAGTATGCCATATTAAACGAAACCGGCTCACTGTTTTTGAAGAGCTTCAAGGCATGATAGAAACCGGCTCCGAAGATGATGGGAGTGGATAGGAGAAAGGAAAAACGGGCGGCAGTGGCACGGTTGAAGCCCAGGAAGAGTCCCATGGTGATGGTGCTGCCGCTGCGGGACACTCCCGGCATAATGGCCAATGCTTGGGCACAGCCGATGAGGATGGCATCTCCCAAGGTGATCCCTGGTAATTGCCGTTGATGGCGAGCCCAGCGGTCGGCCAGATAAAGCAGGAGCCCCATGAGGGCCAGCAGGATTGCGATGCGGGTCGGACTGCGGAAGACGGTTTCTGCCTTTTTTTCCAGGAAAAAACCCGCCAGGGCTCCGGGGATGCTTCCTGCCACCAGATACCAAAAGAGCCGGCGCTGTAGGCGGTTAAAGCGTTCCGGCCGGAGCAGGGCCCGCCCCATATCCCACCAATCTTGCCAGAAATACGAGATCAGAGCTACGAGCGTTCCCACATGGAGCAGTACGTCAAAGGCCAAGCCAGCATCTTGCACCTGAAAATAGTGCTCCAAGAGGGCCAGATGGCCACTGCTGGAGATGGGGAGGAACTCCGTCAAACCCTGAATAAGACCGAGAAAAATAGCATGCAGAATATCCATAGGCGCAATCTCGCTTTCTAATCTCGACGGTATGGCCGTACCTGCTCATAGGGGCGGTTTGCGGCGATGGAAGGTCGTAGTCCTTTCAAAGGCATGGGCCGCGCGCAGGAGCGTGGCTTCATCAAAGGGTTTGGCCAGCAGCTGCAGGCCGATGGGCAAGCCGGCAGAACTGAAGCCACAGGGCAGAGACAGACCAGGGATGCCAGCTAAGTTGGCTGAAATAGTAAAGATGTCGGAAAGATACATAGTGAGGGGGTCGTCGCTCTTCTCCCCCAGGCGAAAGGCCGGGGTAGGGGCTACCGGGGTGGCCACCACCTGGCAGGATGTGAAAACCTGCTCAAAATCCCGACGGATTAGGGTCCGCACCTGGGAGGCCTTGCCATAATAGGCCTCATAATAACCAGCGGAGAGGGCATAGGTGCCCAACATGATGCGGCGGCGCACTTCAGTGCCTAAGCCCTGGGAGCGGGTGGCTCGATACATGGCCAACAATTCCTTGGCCTCGGGGTCGCGCCAGCCATATTTCACCCCATCGTAACGGGCCAGATTGGAACTCGCTTCGGCCGTGGCGATGAGGTAATAGACGGCTATGGCATATTCGGTATGGGGCAGACTGACCTCCACCAGCGTGGCGCCCAGCTTCTCAAAATGCTGCAGCGCAGCGCCCACCGCCTGTTCCACGGCGGGATCCAAGCCTGGGAGAAAATACTCCTTGGGTACGCCGATCTGCAAGCCGGTAACCTCCTGGTTCAAAGCTGCTGTATAATCCGGTACCGGCAGCGGGGCCGAAGTGGCATCTTTGGGATCATGACCGGCAATGGCCTGTAGGAGCAGAGCGCTATCCGTGACATCTTTAGTTATGGGCCCGATCTGATCCAGGGAGCTGGCAAAGGCCACCAGGCCGAACCGAGAGACCCGACCATAGGTCGGCTTCAAGCCTACAACCCCGCAATGGGAGGCCGGTTGGCGGATGGAGCCGCCAGTGTCGCTGCCCAGGGAGGCCAGGCAGAGGTCTGCGGCCACCGCTGCAGCCGAGCCACCGCTGGAGCCGCCGGGAATATAATCCAGGTTCCATGGGTTCCGGGTAACCCCGAAGGCGGAGTTTTCGGTGGAGGAGCCCATGGCAAACTCGTCCATATTAACCTTACCCAGAATCACGGCTCCAGCCTGGCGCAACTTGGCCATGACCGTGGCATCATACGGCGGGATAAAATTCTCCAGATATTTCGAGGCGCAGGTGGTGCGCAACCCTTGGGTGACGATCAGGTCTTTGATGGCCAAGGGGATACCGGTCAGAGGAGTGGCCTCGCCTGCAGCCAGCCGCTTGTCCGCCTCCCGGGCCTGGGCCAGGGCGCCCTCCTCATCCACCGTCAGATAACAATGCAGTCTGCCGTCCAGCTCACGGATGCGGGCTAAAACCGCCGTGGTCAGTTCCTCGGCGCTTAGGTCCCGCTGCCGCAGCAGAGGGTGTAACTCGTGGATAGTTAAATCCTGCCAGGAGATATCCATACCATCGCCCCTTTCAGCCTAGATGATCTTGGGCACCACGAAAGCCTGGCGTTGCTGCTGGGGGGCGTTGGCCAAAGCTTCTTCCCAAGGCAGACTGTCGGTGACGACATCGGGGCGGAAGACATTGGTCAACTCCAAGACGTGGGTCATGGGCGGAATATCGGTGGTATCTAACTCGTTGAGTTTGGCCACATACAATAAGATATCGTTCAGCTGCCGGGTGAAGAGCGCGATCTCCGCAGCACTCAACTGCAGCCGGGCCAAATCGGCAATCTGCTGCACAACTTCCGGGGTCAGGGTCATAACGCCATCCTACCGAGGGAATCGTCAGATATTCTTAGGCCATATCTTACGAATAGATGATTGTATCTCATCGCCAGAAAAAAACAAGGCAAGATTTGCCAAACCGAGGAACCAACCGAGGCCCGTGGCATCATCTTTTCAGGCGTGCCAGGCTGACAACCTTGGCAAGACCCGGCCAACCGAGGGTTCGGGGATACAGGGACGAAAACCGGCCAGTATAGAAGGCAGAGGTTATCTTAGTGATATAATTTATGATTAAAAATTATCAGGAGAAATTCCGGAAGATAAGATAATTTTCCTTGTAAAAAATCAAGATAAGGGTTATACTTGTCCTGGCTAATATGGATGTTGTCCACCCCACCGGTTTGCCTTTAATTTCCAACAACAGAGAAACGCCTATGGAAACGCCCTGGCAAGAGGTTGTGGAAAAGACCCACCTGGGGGTCTGGATTCTGGATGGAGAAGACCGCACTTCCTATGTCAATGAGCGGTTGGCTGCCTTGCTGGGCTTAACGCCCCAGGAGATCATGCACCGCTCAGTTCTGGAAATCTTGGAGCCGCGGCAAGGTCTACGTTTGTTCGCCACCTTAAAGCAAAACCTACCGGTGGTCACCGATTTCTGTTACCAGCGCCCTGATGGCAAGACCCTTTATCTCTTGCTGGCAGCCAATGCTTTGGCTACCCCGCCGGGGACCCTCCCAGGGACGCTTATCATGGTGGCCGATATTACCGAACGCAAATTGGTGGAAGAGCTGCTTTGGCGGCAGGCTTATATTGTTGATCAGATCCATGATGCCGTGATTTCCGTGGACCTGGAGGGCTGTGTGACCAGTTGGAACCAAGGGGCCCAACGGTTGTTCGGCTACTCTGCCAGCGAGATTATGGGGCAGCCCTTGGCGCAACTCTATTCAGCCAAGCAGGCGGATATCTTCACCGATGAGGTCATTGCGGCTCTTGATCAGCAAGGCTGGCATGAGCAGGAGCTCTGGTTGCAGCACCGGGGCGGGACCCAGGTCTATGTGCAACTGTCCATTTCGTCCCTCAAGAATCGGGAGGGGCGACTCATCGGCGGCATCATCTCGGCCCGTGACATTACCAAGCGAAAACTGCTGGAGGATGAGCTCATCCGCACCAGTCGCCTGGAGTCGGCCAGTGTCCTGGCCAGCGGCATAGCTCACGATTTCAATAACTTACTCACCGCTATCCTGGGCAACATCACCATGGCCTCCCTCAATGCCGATAGCAAGGTCTTCGTCCTGGAGCGCTTGGCCGAGGCCGAGAAGGCTTGCCACCGGGCTCAGAACCTGGCCCGGCAGTTGCTCACCTTCTCCAATCGGGATAAGCCCCAGAAGAAGACCGTCTCCCTAAGGGAGATTTTGAGAACTTCCGCCAGTTTGGTGCTGCGCAGCTCCAACGTGCGGCGGCAAGCCGATATCCCTCTGGATCTCTGGTGGGTAGAGGCCGATGAAGAGCAGCTCTATCAGGTGATTAACCAACTCCTCATCAACGCCGATCAAGCCATGCCCCGGGGCGGCACCATCCAAATTACGGCGGAAAATATCAACCTCAACGCATCTGCTCAAGTCCCCCTGAAACCCGGACCCTATGTTAAAGTGGCCATCCAGGATCAAGGAGTGGGCATCCCTCCCCAGCATCTCGACCGGGTCTTTGATCCCTTTTTTACCACGAAACGCCGGGGC
>CAZARS010000081.1:0-3515 GCA_964487625.1 uncultured Desulfobacca sp. | reverse complement strand
GGTCTGGGCTTGGCCACCGCCTATACCATTCTTAAAAATCATGAAGGTTATATAACCGTCTCTTCCTCCCCCGCAAGTGGGACCACCTTTACTTTTTATCTGCCGGCCGTGCTGAAGCCGCCCAAACCCAAGGCGGCCAAAAGCCCGGCCCTCCGCTTGGGCCGCGGCAGAGTGTTGGTGATGGATGACGAAGAGATGATCCTGGAAGTATCCAGTGCCATGCTTCGCCGTCTGGGCTACGAGGTCTCGGTGGCCCAAGATGGGGCGGCAGCCCTGGAACTCTATCAGCAGGCCTGGCAGCAGGGCAGTCCCTTTGACGCCGTCATCCTGGACCTCACCGTTCCCGGTGGCTTGGGTGCCAAAGAGACCATCGGCCCCTTGCTACAAATCAGCCCCAAGGCCAGGGTGATCGTCTCCAGCGGTTTCTCCGATGACCCCCTCATGACCGACTACCGGGCCCACGGCTTTGCAGGCTTTTTGCCTAAACCCTATAACCTCACTCAATTAAGCACCGTCATGCACCGGGTGTTAATGAGGGTTGTTTAATATTCAATAAAAGCAAGCCAAGCAGTGGCCTGGCGAGGACAGGAACTGCAAATTTCACCGCCAATGATGGAGAGGGGATTTTTTACCCGGATTTCTAACGAAATTCTTAAGATTTGATCCGTTCAGCCGATAAGATGGAAAAGACGCCGGCAACCTGCCAGATGCAGGCCAACCTGACGTTAACTCCTGTAAAGACAGGACGGCTTTCCCATGAAGCGAGCCAAGCACAATCTGTCCACGTTGATAACTGAGCCACATTCCCAGGTTATTCTCAAGGCTTGGTTCCGGCTTAAGCCGCTGCCAGAAGTGCGGGATGACAAGGTCAACTCCCTGGCCCAGGCCATCAGGAATAAAACGTATAACATCGATACCCGGAAGCTGGCCGACTGCCTCATTGTAAGCCTGCTGTTGGGCTTTTAGTGGCCCTGGTTGAATATTCTCGGTGATGGTGGGCGGGGCAGTTAGAGAGGCGAGGATAGGGCAGCAAACCTGTTGATTTCGTTGCTGAGCCGGGCCATGGCGCAGCAAAGGGATGAAAAAACCCGAAGTTCCTAAAAAACAGCCGGGTCGGCTGCCCGCCAACCCGGCTGTGGTGTGTTTGAGGGAGAGTGGAGGTTTAGTACATGCCGCCCATGCCGCCCATACCACCCGCACCCATGGGGGCCGGTTCTTCTTTCTTGGGCTTTTCGGCAATCATGGCTTCGGTGGTCAGGAGCAAGGAGGATACCGACGCGGCATTCTGCAGGGCAAAGCGGGCCACTTTGGTGGGGTCGATGACGCCAGCCACCATCAGGTCTTCATAGACCCCGGTCTCGGCGTTGTAACCGAACGCCCCGCTTTCTTTCTTAACGTGCTCGGCAATCACCGAGCCTTCGGCTCCGGCGTTATTGGCAATCTGCCGCACCGGCTCTTCCAGGGCCCGTTTGATGATGTTGACGCCCATCTGCTCGTCATGGTTTTCCAATTTCAGCTCTTCCAGGGCCGGCAGGCACCGGATGAAGGCCACGCCACCGCCCGGCACGATACCTTCTTCCACGGCCGCCCGGGTGGCATTAAGGGCGTCCTCAACCCGGGCCTTTTTCTCCTTCATTTCCACTTCCGTGGCTGCACCGACGCGGATGACGGCCACACCGCCCACGATCTTGGCCAACCGCTCTTGCAGTTTTTCCCGATCATAATCTGAGGTGGTCTCTTCGATCTGGGCACGGATCTGTTTGACCCGGGCTTCGATCTTCTCACGGGAACCGGCGCCGTCAATGATGGTGGTGTTGTCCCGGTCGATGTTGATCTTTTTGGCCCGCCCCAAGTCCTTCAGGGTGACGCTCTCCAGTTTGATACCTAAGTCTTCGGAGATCACTTGGCCGCCGGTGAGGATGGCGATATCTTCCAGCATGGCTTTGCGGCGATCACCGAAGCCAGGGGCCTTGACTGCGGCCACCTGCAGGGTGCCCCGCAGTTTGTTCACCACCAACGTGGCCAAAGCCTCACCTTCCACATCCTCGGCAATGATCAGCAAGGGTTTGCCCATCTTGGCGATCTGTTCCAGGATGGGGAGCAGGTCTTTCATGGCGCTGATCTTCTTCTCGTGGATGAGGATGACGGGTTCTTCCAGATTGACTTCCATCTTATCGGGGTTGGTGACGAAGTAGGGGGAGATATAACCCCGGTCAAACTGCATACCTTCCACTACTTCCAGGGTGGTCTCCATGCCCTTGGCTTCTTCCACCGTGATGACGCCCTCTTTGCCCACCTTGCTCATGGCCTCGGCAATGATGTTGCCGATGGTGGAATCATTGTTGGCGGAGATGGTGCCCACCTGAGCGATCTCTTTCTGGTCTTTGGTGGGCTTGGAGATCTTTTTGAGCTCTTCCACGACCTTGGCCACGGCCTTGTCAATCCCCCGTTTCAGGGCCATGGGGTTGACGCCGGCGGCTACCAACTTGGAGCCTTCTTGATAAATGGCCTGGGCCAGGAGGGTGGCGGTGGTGGTGCCGTCACCGGCCACATCCGAGGTCTTGGAAGCCACTTCCCGGACCATTTGGGCGCCCATGTTCTCGAACTTGTCTTCCAGCTCGATTTCCTTGGCCACGGTCACGCCGTCTTTGGTGATGGCCGGGGCGCCGAAGGATTTTTCAATGATGACGTTGCGGCCTTTGGGGCCCAGGGTGACTTTCACGGCATCGGCCAGGATATTGACACCGCGCAGCATGGCCTCGCGGGCCTTGACATCGTACTTAATCTCTTTAGCTGACATAGAGCTTCACTCCTCTTCAGACGGAATTATCTAGGACTCTGGAATATAAGGAAAAATGCAGGTTGGCAGGATTATTCTTCGATGATGGCCAAGATGTCGTCTTCCCGCATCATGAGGTGTTCTTCGCCTTCCACCTTAATTTCGGTGCCGGCGTATTTGCCGAACAGGACCCGATCGCCGACCTTGACGGTCATGGGCAGACGCTCACCATTTTCGCCGATCTTGCCGGAACCAACGGCCACGACCCGACCTTCGATGGGTTTTTCTTTGGCGGTATCAGGGATATAAATGCCACCTTTGGTCATGGGCAGCTCTTCGATGCGCTTTACCAGGACGCGATCATTCAAGGGGACGATCTTCATGCCAAAACCTCCTAAAATATATTGATTATATTTGAAATTGACGAAAATTATTAGCACTCATAGGCATTGAGTGCTAACACCGATAATGTAATCCAGATCACCGGGATGTCAAGGGGTAAGGGTAAATTTTTTTTAGAGGAGTTCCCTGCGCCCGGAAAACACTTCTGTCCGTTAACGTTTATGCAGAAGGTTGATGGCCTCTTGATATCTCCTATCTCCGCTTCATTTTGTCATTCTAAGGGAGCGTAGCGACCGAAGAATCTCAGATCCTTCGCCTCGCTCAGGATGACAAGAGAAAAGAAGCCATTGGTGGAAGGCTTTTTTTGGCTTTTGGCGTCCTTTTTCAAGCTCTG
>CAZARS010000080.1:4314-13336 GCA_964487625.1 uncultured Desulfobacca sp. | reverse complement strand
ATTTTCACTTTGCAATAGGGGTGACATTTTCAAATTGCAGTAACAGGCCAAGGCAGGGGTCTGAAGGATTGTTACCGCCGGCAGTGGGGGGAACAGGTTTTCAGCAGCCAAAGGCAAGGCCGCAAAAGGAGCCGAACCAGGCGCCGGAGGCTGGGGTGTGGCGTCAGCCTGGCTGCCAGGCTAGGGCTCAGACGGTAATACCAGGAGAGAAAAACTTTACCCCATGGGTGTCGGCAGAGATAGTAATCCCGCCAGTGCTGGAGGAGTCTAACCTCAGAAGCCAGGGGTGTCCCGTACGCTGCAGTGGCAATAAAACAGCGTTTGTTGCTGACCGGCGGTGGGGGGATGGGTGGCTTACCTGGTTTGGCGGGCTGAGGCGACTCCCCCGCCAAGAAAGGTGGGGGAATCGCGGCGAGATCGGCCGCCGCCTCCAGGGCTTCGGCACCATCAACCTGCTGGCTTGCTGTGCCAGGGTCTTGACCGTGCCCCGTTTCACTGTCCGCGGCCTCGACAGGCGCGGTGAGGAGCTCTCCCCCTTTGCTTAGGCTGCGGTAATGTTCGTAATAGCGCCGGCTGAGCTCCGCCTTGACCGCTTCCCGCTCTTGGGGATCGGTCAGGTGGGGCAAGAGCACCTCCAGCTGTTCTGTGGAATATCTGGTGTATTTCGAGGTGATGGCAGACTCCTTTGCGGTAGGGCCAAACTTCTCCGGCTAACCCATCTGCGTAGTGCCAGCTTCTAACCCCAGGCCAATGAGCTTATACACCCGATGTGGCGGCAGGGAAATCAGTTCCAACTCATCCAAGGGCAATGCCACGCTTTCGATGGTTTCCAGACTCTGCCGGACCGCCTCGGCCACCATCATGACGCCGAAGATCTTCATGATCTCATAAAAATCCAATTGATTCTGGGCGTTATCCCGAATCAGCTTGAGGGTCGGGATCTTGTCCTGGAGGGACCCGACTTTGGCCTGGACGTCTTTGATTCCGGCCAGATATTTATCCCATTCGCTTTGGAAAGCCTCCAAGGCCTGCTCCCGATCCTGCAGGTTGGCGAGGATTTTTTCCTTCACCTTGGGGTCAATGCCCGGCGCCTCGGCATCGGCCTTTAATTGCTGCAAGGTCTGCTTGGTGGCATTGATCTTGGCCAACTCCTTCTGGGAGAGATCGATGATCTCAGTAATGCCCTCCAGCTGGAAGGCCTCCAAAAAATTGATCATATAGTTGGCTAATTCATAGATCAGGATGATATTGCCCAAAACCATAAGCTTACCCTGTCCCGCATCACCCCGATCCAGGCACTGGTCCAGTTCGTTGATGATATAACGGTTGCAGCGGGAAAAGTTTTCCACGGTAAACTTCAGTTTCTGAATGGATTTATTGATATCCCGGACGGAGCTGACCAAGGAATTGACTCGCAGGCGATCATAGGCGTTCAGGTCATAGCGCTGCGTATAATCCTCGTACGACATGACCCGGTGCTTTTCAACCCGTTCGGCCACTTCGTTAATGATGGCGTCCAGATGTAGTTTCAGATCTGCCAAAGCCGCCAGTTCCTCTTGCGATAACCTGGGGTTATCAATAAGCCGAGGGCTCATAATGTCCCGGTTGCTCAAGGCATATTTTTCCTGGATATCTCGGATCTTACGGGTATATTCCTGGAGATAGGTTAAGATCGCCTGATAGCCAGCGTTCTTTTCCAATTCGATCAATTCACCGCCCATGATATAAACTCCTCTGGTTGCGACCGCCAGCTCCGGCAAGGCGCATAGGAAACTGCAGGAATCGGCGCCAGGGCGCTTGCTTGGTCCACGAACAGAAACCCTTGCCTGCTTGTTGTATTTTTCAACATATCAGACTCTGCCGCCCATTTCCAAGGAAAAGAGACAAGCCGACCTTGGTTCCCGCCCGGCAGGGTAGGCCTCAAGGACGCTCCTCTTTTTTCGGCCGATTCCGGTAATAAATGATGCGCAAGCCTTCTAGGGTCAGGTAATCGTTGACATAATCAATGGTTTGGGTTTCAGACGCAATGAGGCAGGCCAGGCCACCGGTGGCAATGACTTTCATGGGCTCTTTAACAGCCTCTTTGATCCGGCGGACAATGCCATCCACCAAGCCGGCATAGCCATAGATGATGCCGGCATTCATGCTGCTGATGGTATCTTTGGCGATAATGCTCCGGGGTTTGCAGAATATTTCCACCCGCGGTAGTTTGGAGGCCCGCTGAAATAAGGCTTCACAGGAGATCATAACCCCGGGGGCAATAACCCCACCTAAATACTCCCCCTGGCCAGAGACCACATCAAAAGTCGTGGCAGTGCCAAAATCCACCACAATGGCCGGACCTTTGACCTGTTCATAGGCTGCCACCGCATTGACGATGCGATCTGCGCCTACCTCCTTAGGATTATCGTAGTAAATGGGCATACCTGTCTTGATGCCTGGCCCCACCATAAGGGGCTTGACCTGCAGATAGCGCCGACTGAATTTATCCAGGGTATTTATCATGGGCGGCACCACACAGGAGATGACCAGATCAGTGCCCGGCTCCAGGGTAAGGTTCTGGGATTGAAAAAGATTGCGCAAAAGGATACCGTATTCATCAGCCGTGGTCTCTTTTTCGGTGCGGATGCGCCAATCGCTGATGAGTTTGTGGTCGTCGTAGACACCGATCACGGTATTAGTATTGCCAACATCCATTACGATAAGCACGGGTAGAACCTCGGATTAGATGGCGGTTGCAAAGAGTTAGTTTTCATCCGGCAAGGCATCGAATTACGACTAGACCCTGTAGGGGCGTTTTGCGCCACGCTCCTACAGAAAGGCTTGTTATTGCCACCTTGTAGGTCACATCCGCTGATTTCTGTAGTTTCCGGATGGACACGAGTTAGGGTAACAGGTCAAAGGAGCTCCACAAGGGCCTGCCACCTTCGTCCTTAATGTGCAGTCGTTGCTATCCCTGACCTCAAGAATAAGGCCAGGATTAATCCGGCAGGCCAAGATGCTTGTGGATGAGATCGGCCAGCTCGTGGGCGATGGTTTCCACTTCCGCCGCATCCTCGCCCTCACACATCACCCGCAGTTTGGGTTCGGTCCCCGAGTAGCGGATGAGCAGCCGCCCCCGATCAGCCAATTTTTTCTCAGCGGCGCGAATAGCTTGATAGACCTCAGGAATCTCTTTCAGGTCTCTTTTGGCCCGCACCTTGACGTTTACTAGGGTCTGGGGATAGACCTCCATGACTTGGGCTAATTCTTTTAAGGTCTTGCCGGTTCGCTGCATGATGGCCAGAACCTGGAGGGCACTTAAGGTGCCGTCACCGGTGGTGCTGTGATCCAGGAAGATGATGTGTCCGGACTGTTCTCCGCCCAGATTATAGCCCCCCTGGAGCATGCGCTCAATGACATAGCGGTCGCCCACCTGGGTGCGGAGGAGGCGTCCGCCCAAACGTTTCATGGCCACTTCCAGGCCCATATTGCTCATGACCGTCCCCACCAAGGTTTTTTTCTTGAGGGCGTTCTGTTGAATGAGGTATTGGGCGCAGATGGCCATGGTGTGGTCACCGTCCACCAGGTTCCCTTCATGGTCCACCAAGATAACCCGATCGCCGTCACCGTCCAAGGCAATACCCAGGTCTGCATCGTGCCGGCGGACCATGGTCTGCAGGACATGGGGGTAGGTGGAGCCGCACTGCCGGTTAATATTACGGCCGTTGGGCCGGACTCCGAAAGGGACGACGTCAGCCCCCAACTCGGTCAAGACATTGGGGGTCACCCGGTAGGTAGCCCCGTGGGCGCAGTCCAGGGCGATTTTGAGGCCGTCCAGTCTGAGGTCCTTGGGGAACGTGTTTTTTAAGTAGGTGATATAGCGGCCGGCAGCATCGTCCACCCGGGCGGCCTGCCCCACCTCAGAAGGCGGGCAGGCGCATTTCGCCACCTCGTCTTCAAAGATGATCCTCTCGATGCGCTCTTCCACTTCATCGGGCAGCTTCAGACCAAGGCCAGAAAAGATTTTGATGCCATTGTCTTGATAGGGATTATGGGATGCCGAAATAACGATGCCAGCATCAGCTCGCATGGAGGTGGTAATAAAAGCAATCCCCGGCGTTGGCAACGGGCCCACCAACAAGACGTCCACCCCCATGGAGCAGATTCCCGAGACGATGGCATATTCCAACATGTAACCAGATAGACGGGTGTCTTTCCCCACCACCACCTTGCCGCCTTGATGATCGGTCTTAATGACATGGCCAACGGTCTGTCCCAGTTTGAGGGCCATATCAGCAGTCATGGGAAATTCGTTGGCCACTCCCCGAATCCCATCTGTCCCGAACAATTTTCTCATGGCACTCCTTCACCCTGCCAACCCTGCCGCGGCTTTCCCCTATTCAGGGTAAAAGGCCCTGGCCCGGCTGCCGCTGTTTATTTCTGGCCAGATATCCTGGCATTGTCTGGTGAAACTGCCGATTTCGGTTAACCGAGGCCTTGGATGGCGGGAATATCTTCTTACTACGCAATATATAACAAAAAAACTTTTCCCTTTCCACCAATTTCCAGATGACCGTATAGTCGTCAGATTTCCGATTCCTCGTTAACTTAAGAATGGCTGGCCGGTCCCTTGGGTGGTTTTGTGGGCTGGGCAGAGTGGTTTATTGTTTGAGGAGGGCGGGAAAGCGACGCGCCTCCCGCCTGGCTATAACTACAATCCCAATTCTTTGGCCAGCTGGTCGTGGAACATTTGCGAGGCTTCCCGATTCCCCATGAAGCCCCCCATGCGCACCCCTACGGAGGTTATATTATTGGGCTTGGCCTCCAGATTAATCCTGACGTCGTCACCATTGGCATCAACTCCAGAGATCGTTCCCCGGGTGGGGGTAATCCGCCGCTCGGATATCTTGATGCGCAAATTACGACAGGTATTCTGCACTGCCTGATCCATTTCGGCCAGGGAGCGAGGGTATTCCCGGGTAAGAGTCCCCTCCATCCATTTATACCCTGCCAAGGCGCCGGTAGCTCCAACCCCCACCAGAGCTGTCTCCATACAGCCACTGGCTACAAGCAGGCACAAGAGGATGCCTGCCAAACCGCGAAAGACTTTTCTCTGCATAAATGCCTCCTCTGCGCACTGACCTGACTGCCCGATTTATCCCATGATTAGCCAAGTATGTCAAGCCGTTTTCCCTGACTGCCCCGAAATCCAGCAGGATGACGGGCGGTGTGGCCACACCGGGCCTGACGCCCGGCGTCCACCATGATATAATGGCCCTGATGGTACGGCAGAAAGGGAAAAAAGTGGTGTATCTTTGATGGGGGTGAATAAGGATGAAGACGCGAGAGGCAATTTATCAGCGAAGGAGCATCCGGGCCTTTTTGCCCGAACCAGTGGCCAAAAAAACCCTCCTCCAAGTGGTGGACGGCGCCTTCTGCCCGCAATATGCAGCCCTGGAATTTTGTGGTGGTCAGCGGTCAGGCCCGGCAGCGGCTGGCCCAGAGGTTGCTTAAGCAGTATGACGCAGAAGTAGCCCAGGGCCTGATCCCACCCCCGCCGGAGCTGCCCGAACCCTACCAGAGCAGGATAAATCGTTTCCTGGCTGACCTGCAGGCCCACTGGCAAGATCCGGTGCCTTTTGATCTCATGCGGGGTAGTCTCAATTTTTATGGTGCTCCCGCCGTGATTTTGGCCAATCTGGATGAGCGTCTCGGGCCAGACCGGCTCTTTGATATGGGGGCTGCCGTGCAGAATCTCCTCCTCATGGCCCAGGCCCTGGGGTTGGGAACTTGCGTTATCGGCATTGCTCTCCGCTATAAACATCTCATCCGGGAAGAGCTGCAGTTGCCTGCCAGTCTGAACACAGTCATGACCATTGCCGTGGGCAAGCCTGATCTTTCCCATCCCTTGGCCACTTTTCATCCTGGCCGTCTGGATGTGGCGGATTGCCTTACTTGGCTTGAATAGAGGCCCGATGCAACATTTCCTAAAGAGAAAAAGGCAGGGGGCGCAGCCTCGACGCACCCTGCCACGATGATGCATTGCACTTTCAGAGAAAGTATAAGGTTTAGCTTGCGAAGGTATGGGTATTTATCAAACCTCCACCATGGCCATAGATCTTCCCCGCCACTGGCATAACACTGCCAGTGACATTCTGAAAACCACGGGGGTCGTGCTGATTATGGGCGGGCCAGACAGCGGCAGAAGTACTTTTTGCCGCTATGTCTTGGCCAGAGCCAACAAGCGAGGTAAACCTCTGGCCTTTATTGATGCAGATCTGGGCCAATCCCATATCGGACCACCCACCACCATCGGCTTAAAGCTTTTCCCGCACTCCGGTCCTGATGAATTCGGAGACCCAGTGGACGATCTGCACTTCATCGGCCGGACCTCCCCGGCCGGCAGCATGCTGGAAATCGTGGTGGGTTTGCAGAATATGGTGAAATATCTCCGATCCCGCCGCCAGTTGATCATCGTCAACACCAGCGGTTTTATCCACGGCCCGGCCGCCGTCCGCCTCAAAATGGCTAAGGTTGAGGCCTTGGCGCCACGATATTGCGTTATATTAGCGCGGGACGATGAGGCGAACCCGATATTCCGGGCTTTAGCAAGGCGCTGGCCCCAGATTCCTATCCTGCCGATCTCCCCCCAGGCCCGGAGCAAGACCTGGGAAGAACGCCGCCAATATCGGGAACAACGGTTTGCTGCTTTTTTTGCCAAGGCCCGTCCCCAGCAGCTGTTATTCGATGCCAGCGGCTGGTTGGGCTTCCCCTTCGGGCAGGGACCCGAGCTGCCAACAGCTGAAAAAACCCAGATAGAGGAGTTGGCCGGCACCACCATCTGGCGGGCCGAACGGACCGGCGGTTCTGTCTATCTGGTGGGCGCAGAGTCCATAGACGAGGCCCGGCAGGAGCAATTGGCCGCCCACGTGGCGCCCGACCGCTTGCGGTGGGTTCCCTGGAGCCAGCTCCAGATGCGGTTGGTGGGCTTGTTGAATTATGATTTCGTTACCAGGAGCTTGGGCATCCTGCTGGACGTCGATTGGCAAAAAGAGGCAGTCACCATTTTAACCCCCATATCCCCAAAGTATCTTCAAGAAATCCGGTTCCTCCGCCTCGGCCAGGTGCGCCTGGACCCTTCGGGGCGGGAATTGCCGTCTTGGTAGAGGAAGCCATCAGAGAGTACTGGTCCGTTCTGCCAACCGACGCTGCAGTTGCTGCAATTTCCCTGGTTGTGTTGCGGCGGGCAGCTCCTTGCAGATAAAAGGGCGCAGCCACTTCTCGATCTGCCGCCCTTCCGCTGGAGATACCGTCCCCCCCGGTTCTGGCTGGCCAGCCAACGGCTGAGTGACATGCTGGAGGAGGCGGAGTTTGGTGGTTTCAGGTAACTCCCGGCTGTGCAGGACCAAACGGAGGTAAAACTGCAGGGCCTTGGTCTCCAGGACCGGGTCACCGGCAGTCATCTGCTGAAGTTCCTGCCAGGCCAGGTCATACAAGCGGCCCACTTCTTCCCCCGAGGCCCGGCCGCTATAGAGGCGAATGGCTTCCAATCCGATGATGCTGATGGCTCGGCCCCAGAAATAGCGGGTCAGGAGCTCCTTCCCGCCGGTATACGCGAGGCGACGGCCCCAATACCAGGGATTGGCGAGGTTCTTCAGCATCCACAGCCACCGCCCCACCTTATCCAGATGGTAGTCCCGCACCAAACGATAGGCAGGATGGGAGAGGCAGAACTTATAGAGATCGTGGCATTGGAGAATAGTTTGCAATTTAATATTCTTAATGGCCTGGAGGGGCAGGGTCTCCAACAGGCCCTGCAGTTTTACTCCGATCCTAATCTGTAGATTGAGCAACTGGGCCAGCGAGGCATGGAGTTCGGGGCGTTCCTCCCCCGGGTGGTAGACTGCTGCGATCTGCTGCGTCAGATCCATGGCCAGATTCAGCAGGGACCGGAAGGTAAAGTCAGTATCTGATGAAATTTTCAGAAGATACCGCCGCCGGTAATCCCGCACCAGCTCCAAAGCCTGGCGATCCTCAGGTCGCAGATCAGAAAAAGGTAAAGCAATTTCTTCTGACTCCCACGACGTCGTGGTAAGTTGGCGCAGCACCTGCCTCTTGGTCCAGAGTCGCACGGCCAGGAGGGAGACCAGCCAAGCCAGGCTGACAGCGGCGATGATGAGTCCCAA
Source organism: uncultured Desulfobacca sp. (assembly GCA_964487625.1). Lineage (GTDB taxonomy): Bacteria > Desulfobacterota > Desulfobaccia > Desulfobaccales > Desulfobaccaceae > Desulfobacca. The sequence continues at coordinate 5,168 of CAZARS010000080.1, read as the reverse complement.
CCATATATCCATTAGAGTCTTTTTCTCATGATTGGTGGCAGGTCCAGGCTGCCAGCTTCTCTGGCCGCTCAGGCAGGTATGGTCCGGGGGATGGTTCCTGCTGAGAGCCAGGAAGGGTGCCAAAATTTCCCCCTGTAAACGCCTGGCCACGGCCAGCTTGGTGCCCTTTCCCTCAATTCTAGGTGTTCATGTTTTAAGATAATACTCATGTCCGGCAGCGTTTTGCATACTCAAACTGGCCCGGCGCACCGCGCCAATACCTTTGACTGGTTGAACCGCGCCGACTCATTCACTTAACCTCTGGGCCAGGAGCTCCAGCAACCGGTTGATCAGGGCCGCAGCCAAGTCCGGGGCTTCGTAGGCCAGGAAGCGGGAGACTTCCGCCTGGACCGCCGTGGCGAAACCACCCCGGCGCAGATTGGCGGCCAGATTAAGCAATTTGGCAGTTTTTCGGCCGGAAAAGACACGATTGACGGAAATCTCAGCAAGTTGCCTCTGATCGGCAAAGGCTTCGAGCCCCCGGCAGAGGCCGGCAAAGGTGAATCTCTCGTCTTCCCTAAGAAAGGGGCGAGCCAAGCCATCGAGGGTCTTCACCTCGAATTGCGAGGCCGTGGAGAGGGTGGCCAAGGCCTCGGGCTGCAGGGTGCCCCAACGCTGATATTTCCAGGCCAGCCGCCGCAGGGTATAGGTGAGGATATGCTCCCGGTAGGCTGGCGCCAGGCTGGCCAATGGTTCGGCAAATTCCCGGTTGAGTGTCGCTGCGATCTCGGGCAAGACATGGTTGGCCTTAAGGCCGAAATCGCCGATGTCCAAGAAGGCGCCAAAGTAATCAGTGCTGTGGAGCGAGAGGAGGA
>CAZARS010000080.1:0-4291 GCA_964487625.1 uncultured Desulfobacca sp. | reverse complement strand
GGGGTGGGGCAGGGGCGAGGCGTACCGCCACCCGGGCCGTCCAGGCATCTATTTCTGATTCCGGGAAAGGATGGTAGTCATCCGGCGGCCGCCACACCGGCCCGCAATGGGGCACCGCCACCAGGAGAGATGGCCCAGCCCCATAAATGTGCTGATAAAAGGCTTCGTAAACCTGCCGTTTAGCCGCATACGCTGCTGGGGTGGCGGCGGCAAAGGCCAGGTTGGCGGTAAATTGCCGGAAGCGGATGGTGCGGGGCAGGTAGCGGGCGTACGTATAAGCATTCACCGGGATGGGACCATCGCCCCAATCGCAGGTGAAGCCCGAGTCGCCCTGGAAGGGTGGCAAGGCCCGGTGGAAATCAATACCATACCGACCAGCCGCAACCTCCTCATCATCGGGCAAGCGGGAGCACTTGCCCAGAATCAGGCGCAGGTGCTGAGTTTCCAAGACATCGAAATGGGGATCGGTGGCCGCCAGCGAGAAGTGGCGGCGAAACCCCGGTGTCAGGCCCAAGTAGGCGCCAGCTTGATTTTCTCTGATCATCGTAGTAAAAGTGTATGAGGTGCGGGAAGCTTTGCCAAGCAAAAACACCATAAGACGGGGAGCAGTGTAGGGCTTGGCAAGCTAAGCGCCTGCGGCCGGCGTGCGGCAACTTGGTCTTCGGGAGATACGTTCGGTTTTTGTGGCAAAACTTTTATCCCAAAGACAGAGGCCAGGTGGCAATAATCATATTTTATAAATGATTTTAACCTATTGGCTTGGCCGAGGAATGTTGGCAAATCAGGGGGAAAGGAAGTATGTGGGGGAAAACGAGGCATCGTGATAATCTGCTGGCGGTGGGGCTGATCGCCTTGCTGGCCTGGGGAGGATTGAGCAATTGTCCTGTTGTGGCAGGGGCGGCGACATCGGAGGCAGAGGCGGCGGCCGGGGAGGGGACGGCGCCAACCTATCAACTTCTCACTGACTTTATTGCCGGCAACGCCCGGCAGGCCACAGAAGTCGGCAAGTTCGTCAATCCTGAGGGGTTCCGGGCGTATGTTAAGGAAATCCAACGGCTCTGGCAGCGGTATGAAAAAACCCACCTGGAGCCCATGCGGCGTTGGGTGGCCGCCGAGCTGGGGGGCTTGCTAACAAAAAATATTACGGTTTTTTATCCTTTTAGTGGCCCGGATGTGGCTAATATGCTGGCCTTTTTCCCCGAGGCGCAGACCTATGTCATGTTGGCCCTGGAGCCGGTGGGGACTTTGCCGGTGCTGCGTCCCGGGCACAACGAAGTATTTTACCAAAGCCTGGAATACGCCTTACATGAATTGTTGCAGTTCAATTTTTTCTTCACCGAGCACATGGCCAGTGATCTGCGCCGGCGAGAACTGGACGGGGTAGTGCCCCTCCTGTTGTTTTTTCTGGGGCGGGAACAACTCCAGGTCAAGGAAGTCACCTACCTGCTCCAGGACCCAGATGGGCAGATGCAGGCCAAACCAGCCGTGCCGGGGGAAAAATTTGCCGGTCCGGGGATCCCCGGCGTCAAGATCGTTTTCAGGCGGGGGCCAGACGCACCGGAGCAGACGTTATACTATTTCAGCTTTAATCTCAACAACACCTCCTGGCGCCGCTCGCCGCTTTTCATCCAGTTTTTGCAGAGTCTGGCGCCTTTCCAGACCTTTGTCAAGGCGGCCTCATACCTCATGCACAAAGGACATTATAGCGACATCCGGCAGTTTATCTTGGCCCAGAGTCAGGTCGTGGTACAGACAGATGAGGGCATCCCGGTGCGTTATTTTGACCAGCAGCAGTGGGAGCGGCGGTTTTTTGGCATTTATAAGCAACCCATTGCGTTGTTTCGCAATTGTTATCAACCGGATCTGGCCGCCCTCTATCAGAAACAACCCAGAACTCCACTCCCTTTTGGCATCGGTTACCATCATCGCCGCCATGCCTCAAATCTAATGGTGGCCTATCGATTGCCACGGCTGGTGGAGGAGAAAACACCGTGAGGAGAGGCAGGGTAGGGGTAAAGTGGAGATTGTGCTGCCTGGGCCTCCTGTGGTTGCTAGTTTCTGCTAGTCTGGGAGCGGCCAATACACCCCCCCTTACCGCTCCGGCAACGTCATGGCGTCCTTTGGAGGATTGGCAACATGCCGCCCTTCAGACTGCATTGGCACGGGCCCTGGAGGCGCGGCGGGAGTGGGCGGAACTCCTTTCAGCCCGGAAGATGGCGGTGGGCTTGGTGGATCTGGCCGACCCTCGGGCTCCGCGGTTTGCCCAGGTCAATGGCCGGACCATGATGTATGCGGCCAGTCTCCCCAAGATCGTGGTGATGTTGGCGGTGTTTCATGGTTTCACCGACCGGCGGCTGCCGCAGACCCCCCAGATCAAGCAGGATTTAGTGGCCATGATCCGGGAGTCCAGCAATCCGGCCGCGGCTCGGCTCATCAACCGTCTGGGATTGCCTTACATCCAGTCCCTGCTGTTTCTGCCCCGTTACCGCTTTTACAATGTGCGCCAGGGGGGAGGGCTCTGGGTGGGCAGCACCTTCGCTCCGGGTGGCCCGCAGCTACCCGAACCCCTCCACGACCTTACCCAAGCAGCCACGGTTCTCCAGGTCTGCCGTTTTTATTACCTGTTGGCCTACGGTCGCCTCCTCAACCCCACGGCTTCGCAGCAGATGTTGGAGATCATGGCCTACCCCGGACTGAAAGACAAATTCGTGGCGGTCTTGGAGCGATCCGTCCCGCCGGACCGGCTGTACCGGAAAAACGGCACCTATGGCCAGACTCAGGCCGACTCCGTTTTGGTCTGGGGCACCGGCTGGCGCCGCTATATCTTGGTTGGCCTGGTGGAAGATGCCCGGGGCGAACAGATCCTGCGGGAGCTGGTGCCCATGGCGGAACGGGTCCTGCGGCAGACTGCCAGAGGTCAGCGCTGATGGATTAAATGGATCACAAGGTAATCTGGAAGGATAGGATAACTACTGCCCGGCCACGTTTTTGCGAAAGGTTGATGGCACCTTGGTATCTTTTATATTCTCATTTTGCTATTCTGAGGGGGCGTCGCGACCGAAGAATCTCAGATCCTGTGCGGCGGTCAGGATGACAAGAGAAAAGAAGCCATTGGGGGAAGGCTTTTTTGGGCTTTGGGCGTCCTTTGGCAAGCTCTGCCAGAAGCCTGCCGGAAACTCAGGTAGGATTGGCTTTCTGGAGTAACTTGAACTTTATTCAAATCAAATCTAACCCCTGACCAATAACCAATAACCACCGGACACTCCGTATGTGGGTAGCCATTATTCAGACGCAGAGCACCGGCGAGCTGGAGTTTAATTGCCAACGGGCTCATCACCTGATCGCCGAGGCAGCCAGCCGGGGGGCGAAGTTCGTGGCCTTGCCGGAATACTGCTTGGGGCTGGGGCCGCCAGAGGCCATCGTCCGGCAAAGACAGGCCGTGGCTGGCCCGGTGGTGCAGGGTTTCTGCCAACAAGCCCGGGAGCTCGGCCTCTATCTCCTGTTGGGCACCATCCCCGAAGAAGCCCCGGTGCCAGGCAAGGTGTATAATACCTCCCTGTTGATCAATCCAGCTGGCGGCATTCAAGCCCGCTACCGCAAGATTCACCTCTTCGATATCAATATACCCGGGAAAGTGACGTTTCAGGAATCAGCCCACATCATGCCGGGAGATGAAATCGTGGCCGTGCCTCTGGCCGATGAAGGGTGGACAGTGGGGCTGGCCATCTGTTACGACTTGCGGTTTCCCGAATTGTTCCGAGCCTTGGTGGACCGCGGGGCCGATCTTATCGTGGTGCCCGCCGCCTTTTCCCAAGTCACTGGCCGGGACCATTGGGAGGTGCTGCTCCGGGCCCGGGCCATTGAGAATCAGGTATATGTCTTGGCCCCGGCCCAATATCCCCATCCCGAACAGAGCATCAAGACGTATGGCCGATCCGTCATCATCGATCCCTGGGGCTTGGTCTTGGCCAAGGCTGCTGATCGGGAAGATATCATCTACGCCCGCCTGGATCACCAGCATCTCCAGAAAATCAGGTCTGAACTGCCCTGTCTGGCCCACCGTCGCCTCCCTCCGGCCAGCTGAAGCAGGTATTCCTCCCGATAACCCCTAGTGTTGACTGCCATTTCTAAAACCTGCGCCTTCTCTGCACTAATTTTTAAGGCTTTCTAAATTATTTTCCCATTGTTACTGCAAGTTGAAAATGTCACCCCTATTGCAAAGTGAAAATGTCACCTCCCCGGAAATTAAGCCTTTGGGAGGGACTCCATTATGGCCAGCGGGGGAGGTTGG
>CAZARS010000079.1:804-13449 GCA_964487625.1 uncultured Desulfobacca sp. | reverse complement strand
AGCAACAGTTGAACAACTTCATTTTTTAATTTATCTGGAACATTAAAAAGGAATGGAAATTTAATAGCTAAAACGATGCCAAAAATCCCTAATAAAATTACCAGGCCTAAATGTGTAAAAAAGGCGCTACTGGCCAAGCGATTGAAGGCATCGTGATCCGCAGCAGATGTCAGTTGGGCGGCTTTTACTTTCAAAGATGGAGTTATACCCAAATCCAGCAAGGTCAGCCATCCGAGCAGATCTCCACATAAAATAAAAATTCCATACTCTTCCCGGTCCAAAAATCTCAGGGTAAACGGGGTCAGCCAGAGACCCACCGCGACGGTGACGAAAGTTACCACATAGCCGGACAGCAGGCCGGCCAAATAATTCCTGGTGCGGGAGGCCACTTAAATCAACTCCGGCTGGTAGATGTCGTGAATCCGGATGAGGCCCAGGCAGTTGTTGCCTTGGCAGTCCACCACCGGCAGCACCGAGAGCTGCGAGGGCCGGTCCTCCATGAGCCGGGCGGCTTCCTTTAAACAGGCCTCGGGGGTGATGGTCAAGGGGTTTCTGGTCATGCAATCCTCGGCCAGCAGGCCGCGGATGTCGTCGTTTTTGACCAGGGCCCGGCGCAGGTCGCCGTCGGTGATCAGGCCCAGGAGACAACCGGCGCCGTTTACCACACAGGCGGCGCCCAGGGGTTTGGCGGTCATGGCGATGATGACCTCCCGCAGGGGCGTGTCGGGCTGGACCCAGGCAACCTTGTCGCCCCTGTGCATCACGTCGGCCACCTTGAGCCAGAGGTTGCGGCCCAACTGGCCGGCCGGATGAAAGCGGGCAAAATCTTTATCGGTAAAATCGCGGGCCTGCATTAGGGTCACCGCCAGGGCGTCCCCCAGGGCCAGAGCCACCGTGGTGCTGCAGGTGGGGGCCAGGTTCAGGGGATCGGCCTCCCGCTCCACCCGGGCATCCAGGACCACATCGGCCTGCTGGGCCAGGGGTGATTGCAGATTGCCGACAATGGCGATGAGAGGCGAGCGGAACTGCCGCAGCACCGGCACCAGCCGGAGCAGTTCGGCCGTGGCGCCGCTTTTGGAAATAAGGATGCTGGGGTCGCCCGGGGCGTAGATGCCCAGATCACCGTGGACTGCTTCGGCAGCGTGCAGAAAGACCGCCGGGGTGCCGGTGCTGGCCAGGGTGGCGGCAATCTTCTGGCCGATATGCCCGGATTTGCCGATACCGCTGACCACCACCTTGCCCTGGTGCCCCAGGATCAGGCGCACGGCCTCGGAGAGGGAGTCATCTACCCGGGCAGCCACGGCGGTGATGGCCTGGGCGGTTTTCTCCAAGACCTGGCGGGCGACGGCCGGCCAGGGGAGGCCGGCGCTGGTATGATCGGGCTTAATGGCTGCTGGTTTCATCTCTACTTCTAAGCTTGGGTTCGCAGCAAACTTAACAGACTGAAATAATTATTCAATGCCCCTCACCCTGACCCTCTCCCCGCCAACGGGGCGAGGGATTTCAGGGTGTTCCGGCTGGACCCTGTCAAGGTTTTTGGTCCTTTCCTGACCGGCCCGCGAACAGCTTTCGCCACAAGCTGCCCTGGCCCGCCTGGCCGTTGCTCTGGTAATCATAGCGGTGGTAATAACGCTGGTAATAGCGCTTGGTGGAAACGTATTCGGCCTTGTTAAAAATATAGCCCAGCACCGGATGAGGGGCAAGTAGTTCTTTGCATCTGACCAGGTCCTCCCGGGGGGTCTTGCGGGCCTCCACCACTACAATAATGCCGTCCACCAAGGGGGCAAAGGCCAGGGCGTCGGCATAGGAAAGCATGGGTGGCAGATCGAAGATGATGTAACGGTCCGAGTAGAAGTGTTTTAACTCGTGCACGAGTTCGGCCATGCGCGGGGAGCGGATGAGTTCTGCCGCCGCAGGGGTTGGTTTGCCAGCCGGCAAAATGACCAGGCGGTCGAGACCTTGCGGGTGGACCAGTAATTCGGGGATGGTCGCCTGCTCCTCGAGATAATCGGTGAGACCCGGCAAATCTGGCCAGCCGAAATATCGATGAACCGAGGGGAGGCGGAGATCAGTGTCCACCATCAGCACGGTATGGGCCACCTCCTGAGACAGGCTGATGGCCAGGTTGATGGCGGTTACCGTCTTCCCCTCGCTGGGCAGGGGACTGGTGACCATCAGGGTATTCTTACGCTCGGCCAAGGTCTTCTGAAGGATCTGGGTCCGCAGAAGTTTATATGACTCGAGTACGGCGGGGTTGGCTTCACCCACGGTTAACCGATTTTCCACCAGTGTATCAATCTCCACAGGCAAGGTTTTGGATACGGTATAGTCAATCTTGCTGATTTTTTTCACCGACGGCATGACCAGCGGTAATGGCGTCACGGACGGCAATGACTGGCTTTCACCAGAAGCTGCCGACGGTTGCGCCGTTTTGTCCCGCTCGGCCGTGGCCTTGCTTAGGGCTTTATCAATAAAACCCACTAGTCTCTCCCTAGTTTGCAGGTAGCAGAGGATATCTTGCCGTTTTGCCCAACTGTTGTCTCGAAGGCATACCACAGGAGCTGTTCATGGCGTTACCCTGCCCAACGCCCCAGCTTGGCGGCTAGGATATAGAGATCAAACACGAAGAGGTGAACGATCACGATGAGGAGCGGCACCGAACCCGCCGCGGCCAGCCACAGGAGTTGTCGCCGGCGCTTTTTTCTGGCCAGGCCACCTGGGGTTTCGATGGTGCCGATAATCCCCAGGGGGCTCATTTCCGTGAGCCAAGCCAATTCTTCGGGAGTCTTGACCGAATGATCCTGGACTTCGGCGCCCAGCATGACCGCCCCGCCGGCCACCACGGCAAAGACCAGACCGGCTAAGAGGATCATCGGCCGGTTGGGTTTGATGGGCTGTTCCGGTAGTTGAGCCGGGTCAATGAGGGTGAACCGTTGCCCTTTCTGGTGTTCCTCCATGCCTTCGGAGATGCGCGCTTCCATTAATTTATTCATCACATCCTGATGCTTGGCATGGGCGTTCTGGTAATCCCGCTGGAGGGCCAGATATTCCTGCTCCACTTTGGGGGCCTGCTCCAGCCGGTGTCGGAATACCTGAAGCCGGGCTTGGACGTCCCGGCGCTGCTGTTTTAATAGAGCGATCTCGTTGGCATTGGTCTGAATCTGGGTGAGCAGGTTCACCTGGGCCGGGTTGGCCAAGTCCGGGGCGCTCAGGAGCGGATTAGCGCCCGCTCCCTCAGTAAGCCGATTGATTTCACTCTTTAAGCGGCGGATTTCGGGGTGCTGCTCGGAATATCGGCCTTGTTTTTCCGCCAATTCCGCCTGCAGTTGCACCAGCTTTTCCTGGCGCTGGGGATCACCGGCGCCCCGGCTTTTCAGGTACTTTTCAAACTGTTCCTTTTCCCGCTTAGCCTTTTGAACATCGGGGTGGTCTTCGGAGAACTTGGCCCGTAGCAGGCTCAACTGCTCCTCCATGGCCCGCAGGCGGACCGAAGGGGGATCGGGGATATTCTTGTCGCCACTGCCGCCCTGCTGGGAGGAGAGTAGGCCTTCCAGATAGATTTTCTGATTTTCCGCCGCCCGGATGGAATTATCAATCTGTTTGAGCTCATGTTCCAGCCGCTCGGCCTGGGCCAGATTGAACTGCTGGAGCTCCGGCAGCATCCCTTCGTGGGCAATTTTATACTCACTGATCCTCTGTCCCAGGTTGGCGATCTGCTCTTTGATCTGCCTCAGCTCGGCCTCCAGGAACACGGTGGTGGTCTTGGCCTGGGCCTCCCGGTATTTCAGATTCTGTTCCAGATAGACCGAGGCCAGGGTCCCGGCCACCTTCTGCACCGTGTGGGGATTGCCCCCCCGGTAAGAGATCTTGAAGGCGATGGTCATCTTGGAGCCGCTGTGCTTATCATTTACTTCGGCACTTATGGTTTCTAACTTGATATTGCGCCGCATAGATTCCACCAACTCTTCCTGGGTCTTGGTTTTGCGGCTGTCGGCGAAGAGATTCAACTGTTTAATAATTTCCAGCAGCTTGGTGCTGGACAGGATCTGCTGGTTGATGATCTGAATATGCTGGTCGGCAAAACCGGTCACCGTGGAACGGACATATTCCGGCGGAATCTGCTGCTCTTCGATGAGGATGGTGGCCGAGGATTGATAAACCGGCGGCATCTTCACCGCCACCACCGCCGTCCCCAGGGCAATGAGGACCGCCGGGATGATGAAATACCATTTCCGGAAGTGAAAGGCCTGCAAGTAATACTTCAGATCTTTTTCCATGGGTATGTCTCTTTATTGGTTCTCCGGAGGGCTGCTATCTTCTGCCGGGCAGGAGAAAAGCATTATCCACACGTTTTTAATGCATTGCTCTTGCTAATCCTGGCCTCTCCCCGTTGCGCCATAATGCGCCGACGCAAGGGGTTAGCATAATGCCTCACCACAACCCTTTCCGCGCTGGGCGGGGAAGGTAAGAACTTTCCGGAGGAACACCAATTTCCTTTCCAAGGACAGCTCATTCCGTGAAAAACTCCCGCAGACGGGGGAGCAGGAGGTGGGCAAAGGCCTGCAGTCTGGCCGCCGCGGCAGCCTGATCTTGGCCCACCGGCGTATCCAGCCGGATAAGGGCGCCATCGCTGCGCTGCTTCAACAGGATATCCTGGGCAATGGCAAACTTGTTGGCATAATCCCCGGCAATCCAGCGCCCCGCCTGATAATACCAAAAGTATACCAGGATCTGCTTGCCGTCCTGCTCCATCAGCATGGCGGTGGCCGGCACCCCCGGGGCCACCTCGATCTCCCTGCTTTCCAGCGTGCGCAGGCCGCCGCCGGTCATACAGACGGCCGGCGAATGAAAGGATTTGCCCCGTTTTTTATGCTCATAATAAGCGATCCAGAGGTTGACCTGTTCCCCCTGGCCATTGTGATAGGCGGCGTTAAAATAGGAATCTGCCGTGGTCACCTCAAAGATTTTGGCGTCAATGGGTACAAAGTTCCCGTGCCAGGCCCCGAGCGTCAAGGGAAAGTGCTGAAACTCTTGCTGGAGCGGCACCGGCGGGGCATTGGCAGCCCGATGGGCCAACGGCCCGCCCACGACCACCACCACCACCGCGGCCAGGAGATAGGGGCTGAGCCGGGACCAAGTCCGCCCCGGCAGGACTGGCGCCATCCCGGGCGTCTTGCGGCGGCGCACGGGCGGCTGCAAGCGGTTCAAGCCGGTATTGATCAACCGCAGGTAATCAAAGCCCAGGAGAAAGATGGTCAGACCCAGGGAACTGTGCCACCAGCCCTTCTCAAATATGGGCCAGATGCCGATGATGGTAATCCGCACGGCGTTGCCGATGATGGCATAGGGGACCAGGGCCAGGATGAGGACCGCCACCTTCCAGAGCCGCCGTTGGAAAAAGTAACAGAAGATGACCCCCAGGGCCCACATATTGACAATATACCGCAAACCGCTGCAGGCCGCCACTACATTTAATTGCCGGGTTCCCAGGTCAATAATATTGCCCTGGAGATGGACGGCATAGCCGAACAGGCTGAGCATCCCCGCCGCCAGCCGGGAAGAGAACAACTGCAGGGGCAAGGTCAAAAAAAAAAAAAAAAAACCCTCGTAGGGGATGAGAAACACCAACAGGAACAAAGGAAAGGCCAATTCCCAGACCAGGGTTCGCCCCCCCACCAGCCAGAGCAACCCCGCCACCGTCACCAGCAGGGAAAAGGCCGGGACGGCAAAACTCTGAAACAACTCCCCGGCAATGTAGAGGAGGAATCCGGCGGCCAGGAGCCCCAGACCCCACCAGGCCGGCTGCCAGCCCCGCTCCCGCAGCCGGGGCCACTTGCGGTAGACAATATAGCCGCTCACCACCGGCAGGACCACGTAGAAGGAGACGTCTTCATCCTTCCAGAGCAACTGCCCCCAGACCGTCAACACCGGCCAATACATCCAGCCCAGCAGCCCCACCACCAGGAGCCCCAACAGGGCCGGCCACCAGGGGGACGCCGACACGGGGGGCAACCCCGCCTCGCCCGTCGCTGCCAGACCTTTTTCTGATCTTGCCTCTGCCATACCCCTCTTCTCTTCCGAGCACCCCTTTCGGCCCCGCCACGGTGCCGACCATATCCGGCTCCAGGAAAACCTCTGCCGTTCCTATATGCAAATACCAGGCCACCATTGCCGATCAATCCCAACCGGCCGGTCCTTCCCTTCATTTTTTCCCCCGCAAGGCCCGCCCCAAAGGTCAGGCCGCGGCAACAAACCGCCGCGCCGAGGAGTAAAACCCGGGCGCAGTATCCCCGCCTTCTTTGCGCCCGCCACTACGTCCATGTCGACAACATCATAAAAATCCTTATTATTTCCGCTCTCCGTCCCGCGGGGAAGGGGTTAGGGGAGGAGCAATGTATTGAATTATTCCTTTTGGCCGTGCCGCCAGTCTCTGCCTGGCTCATTAGGGCCCATCCGGAAGGTCTTGAGCTCCCTCTCCCCGCCACGCCAAGAGAGGGTCGGGGTGAGAAGGATTAATCAGTTTTCCCCTCTCATTATTCATGCAGCAGTTGAGGTTCATATGCACGGATCCTGTGCTGCACTTGGTTTCCGGAGGGCCACTCATGATGAATAAAGCTCAGCCTAAACAGGAAGGGGGGGGGGGAGCGGGGGGCACCGCTCCGGAGACGGGAGAAAAAATACTCCATAGAAGCCCCCAAGGGGTCCTGCCGGAGCCCACCGCCGGCCTCCTGTTAAGGATTTGAAACATTCTCCGGCCGCTATCAAGGGAGGGATGGTACTAAACCGTCAAAAAAATTTAGGCAGGATTGGGAAATAAGCGGATTAGGCCCCGATTATTCCCCCTGTTTATGGCCCTGAACGCCATGTTCAGTCGAATTAACAAAAATCACATTATCACAAAAATACGTATAATCCAATGCCGCCCCCATTCAGGGTTCCGGGGGCAGATGCAATCGATATAACTTATTGATAATAATTCATAATTAAAACTACAGGCGTCCGTCCGGATAAGATCTTAAGCTGAACTTCCCGGCGAGAATATGCGAAAAACACTGTGGCATAAATATTGCAGGAATTAAAAGAAACGCAAGGCACCCCCCTCACCTTAATCCTCTCCCCCAGGGGGAGAGAAAAAGTAGGAAGGAAGTTAATGGGAAGGGTGGGGGTGAGGGGCGATAGCATTGATTACTACCTTATCCATATCAATCCCTCCGGCCCCGGTCGATCGGGAGGCAAGGTCAGGCCTGGCGGGGAGGGCAGCGGGGATGGTGCTGATGACTGATACCAGGCGGCTCCGGCCGCTTTGGGCCATCCCCGGCAGCACACCATCACAAAGGGGGTGAGAGACGGCACAGGAATCACAGCAACGTTGAACGGCGCAAGGGAGGTATTTTTAACTCAGAACGGAGGACACACCATGAAAAAACTCATTGTATTGCTGGCAGCCGGCCTGCTGGTCTGCGGCCTGGTGGGGGGGGCCCTGGCGGACTACACATACACCTTCCCCAACCATACGTATGTGCACACAAAAACAAGTAATGGAGGAGGATGGGGAGCCTGGGTGGACGCCATACCAGCAGGCAACGACTCGGTCTTCCAGAGTTTTGGGGCCGATCTGACCCTTAACTCCGGAAGCTACACCTTAACCATTTATACGAATCTGCCCAGTACTGGCCATACCGTAGGAAGTGTTACGGCGGCCTTCGCCGACATTTTCTTCAGTGACGGCTCCTATAGCGGCGCTATCGGCACCTGGAAGTACGTCTTTGATGTGTCGACTGGCAAAATTTACCAAATTAATGACCGGGCAAATTTTGACACTTCATTTGATATTTGGGAGTCAAGGCAAACTTATTATTACGGCGGCGAGTTTGATCCCACGTTTACGAAAGATCCAAGTTATCCTAACAGCTATAACAGCAACGCTCCTGTCCCCACGCAATATGTGGGTAATGGGACGGAGTTGGGGAATTTGACCATCTCTTGGGATCAAACATCTACCAAGGAAGGCACATATCAACACACTTTCACGTGGAACCAGAGTAGTTTCAATCCTTACGCCATTGGCGGCATCTGGATCCACGGCACCGGTGACTGCGCCAACGACGCAGTAGGCGGCAAAGTCCCCATCCCCGGCGCCCTGCTCCTCTTCGGCCTGGCCCGCCTGGCGGCCCACCGCCGGCAGGAGGAGGATGAGCTGGACTAACCGGTTCGTACTTGACACCCTTTCACCCCTGACCCGGGTCCCCGCGGGGGGCCCGGGGGCAGGGTTTGGCCAGAGGCCAGTGATTAGGGGCCAGGGGTCAGGGGCCAGGGGTCAGTGATGAGTGATCAACGGTCGGGCGAGGGAGCGTTGAGCAGTGATCAGTGGCCAGTAAGCAAGGCGATCGGTAGCTATGCAAAGGAAGGGAGATTTTTCACACCCTCACCTTAATCCTCTCCCCCCAGGGGGAGGGGAAAAATAAGGAAGGATCGCGGGTGGGAAGAAGGGTGTAAGAGGGCAAGAAGGTCAAAGAGGGGCAGAAGGAAGGATTGCAGGAGAGCTACCGATCTCCAGAGAAGAAAGAAATGATGGTAAGAAGGCAGGCAACTGCTCTCTATCCCGGAACTTCCTTATCCTCCCTCTCCCCGCGTTGCGGGGAAAGGGTAGGGGTGAGGGGCAAAATAATTAATTAATTCCTTATAGGTATTTTGGCAACACCTCCGCCGCCGGTGGAGGGATCTAAAGGAAGGCGACCATGACCCGATTCATTGATATCTTAGCGGCACTCGTTGGACTCACCATCTTCCTCCTCATGCTGCCGGTCGTGGCCCTATTCATAAAATTGGACACGCCGGGGCCGGTCCTGATCCGCTGCCGACGCGTGGGCAAAGATGGCCGGATCTTTGACATGTTCAAATTCCGGACCATGCAGCACCGGCCCCAAGACCTCGGGCCCAGTGTCTCGCCCCAGGGCGACCCCCGGGTGACGGCGGTGGGGCGGGTGCTGCGGCGCTTGAAGTTGAACGAGTTCCCCCAGTTCATCAATCTCCTGAAAGGGGACATGACTCTGGTGGGCCCCCGGCCCGAGGCCCCGGACCTGGCCGCCCACTACCCCCCCGAGGCCCGGAAGATTTTTTCGGTGAAGCCCGGGCTCATCGGCCCCAACCAGATCCTGGGGCGCAATGAAGAGGAATTCTATCCCCCGGAGGCGGACCCCCAGGAGTTCTATCTGCAGGAGATCCTGCCCAAGAAACTGCCCGTGGACCTGGCCTATATTGAGGACCGGTCCTTGTTGAAAAACCTGAAATACCTTCTCCAGGGCCTCTGGGTCACGGTAGCCGGCGCCATCAACGGTCGCCACCTCTGGCAGAACCGCACTCAGATCTACTTTTTTATCGGCGATGTGGTCCTCATCCTGCTCTCCTTTACCATCGCCCATTTCCTGCGCTTCGGCCTCCAGAAGGGGACGGGTGTATGGATTTACGGGTTGGGCTCCATCCTGCCCTGGGCCGTGCTGGTCCGGTTGCCCATCTTTCTTAGCATGGGTTTTTACCATGTCCTGGTCCGCCACATATCCCTGTATGACATCAAACGGGTCATCCAGGGGGTAGCCCTGAGCAGCGGCGCCCTGGTGCTCACCGCCTATTTCCTGGGGCTCACCTTCGGCTATGGCCGGACCGTCTTCATCATTGACTGGTTCTGCCTCACCACCCTGCTGGTGGGGTTCCGGGCCGGGGCCAAGGTGCTGCATCGGCGGTATCGCCTGCGCCCCGCGGCCGACGAGGTGCGGCAGCCGGTCCTCATCTGGGGGGCGGGGGATTGCGGCGAACTCTGCCTGCGGTATCTCCGGAAAGAACGCCAACCGGGCTACGAAGTGGTCGGTTTTATTGATGACCACCCCCTGAAGCGGGGCAAACGCCTCCAAGGGGTCAAGATCCTGGGGAACCGCCATCAGTTAGCCTTGATCAAGGAGCTCTATCAGGTGCAGGCCATCTTTATTGCCATCAGAAGCGCCAACCCCGGGGAGCAGCAGCAGCGGCTGAAGCTCTGCCTGGAAGCCGGCTTACAGCCCTACCTGTTCTTAGATCGCTGCCTCCTGCCGAACCCAGCGGAACTGCCCGGGTTGACTTATCTTCCCCTGGTGGCCAACGGCTATGGCAGCGCTATGGCCTCTTCGAGGCCCTAAACCGCGCCGCCGGACCGAGGCGGCGATGGAGAGGAGAAAGTAAGGAAGAATTCCCCCTCCTTCCCAACACGCAGGGGAGAGGTTCGGGGTGGAGGGGTAATAATCATGCAGAGGCTGCTCCGTCGGCTCACAGCAGCACGTTGGAGGTAACACATGCGGGCGGTAATTTTAGCAGGCGGCAAAGGGGTGCGGTTGGCCCCCTTAACCCAGGTCATCCCCAAACCTTTAGTGCCTCTGGGGGGGAAGCCCATCCTGGAAATCGTCCTGGGGCAATTGCGGCAGCAGGGCTTCAGCCACATTACCCTGGCGGTGGGCTACCTGGCCCATCTCATCCAGACCTACTTCGGGGACGGCCAGCGGCTGGGTCTGAGCATTGATTATGTCCATGAAGTCCAGCCCCTGGGCACCGCCGGCCCCCTGGCCAATGTCACCGGTCTGGACGACACGTTCCTGGTGATGAACGCCGACGTCCTCACCGACCTGGATTACCGCACCCTGGTGGACTACCATCGGAGCCACGGCGGCCTTGCTACTGTCTCAGCTTACGAACGGCAGGTGACCATTGATATGGGGGTGATCATCAAAAATGGGGACCGCCGCATCCAGGATTATGTGGAGAAGCCCTCCTATACCTACTTGGTGAGCATGGGAGTCTATGTCTTCGAACCGGCCATTTTGGACTATATCCGGGCCTACCACGAGGAGGTCCCGGCGACGTCGGCCCCTGGTCGGTCCCCCGGCTACCTGGACTTCCCCGATTTGGTGAAATACCTCCTGCGCCGCCAGCAGCCGGTCTACTTCCGTCCCTTCCAGGGCTTCTGGCTGGACATCGGCCGACATGAGGACTATGCCCGGGCCAATGAGGAGTATCTTCACTTGGAACCCATCCTCAACGGCAATGGCAAGGCCGGCCACCGGGAGGCGGCTTGATATTTTGACACATTCAGCCTCATGTCGGACGGAAGGTGCTGCCGGGAGGTTGTACCCAAGAGAGGAGGGGATGCCGGGAAAGATCTTGGAATAATCGTATTTTTCCCTTGACAAGGACCATGTTCGGCGGGTAACCTTTCAATTTAACCGGGAAGATATAATGAAAAGCATTTCTCTCGCCGGCTTTTTAACAGAGAAATCATTTTTGATTATATCTCAACAATAAAAAGTGCCAATATCATGGCACTTGCAAAATTTACCAAAGGAGGGCAAATGCTGAGAAAATTCCTCCTCATTGCGGCGCTGATCTGTTGCTGTGTTGTATGGAATGGCACAAGTAATGCTACTACTATAAATATAACCGGGAATAAAGATATTCATTTCAATGGCAACGCTACCTTTGATTTGGGAAATCCTGGAACTTTTACTTCAATTAGCGGTTATACCGGGGAAATCACCGGAACCTTTACAATCGGTGCTATTTCCGGCAATTCGGCCCCGGTGACCGGTACAGGGGATTTCCAGCTTAAGAAGGGATCGGAGACTTTTGATGGTTCTCTGGAATGGAAAGACATACTGTTCGTCTGGGTGTTTGGTGGTTTAAATTATAATGCCAAGGCCAACCTGACTCCGGATAGTGGCCAGGGACCTTTTACCGATGCCTTTTTAAATGAGCTGTTACAAGGAGGGATAACGACTCTATCCTTTCAATTTACTGTGCTCAAAACCTTGGAAGAATTAAAAACTACTGAACTTAAAACGAGTTGGTCGGGCAGTATTTCAGCCGTCCCCATCCCCGGGGGGCTGCTGGCCCTCGGAATGGTGCGCCTACTGGCCCATGGTCGGCGGCAGGAGGACTAAACCGCTCGCCTCACTTGTTGCCGGTAGGCATAAGGTAGAGGGGGTTACGTAGGGTCAGGTCCAAGACCTGCCCCTACCAAACCTCCCGTTATGCTGCGGACCTTTCCCGTGGCAACAGTTTCACCCCTCACCCTACCCTTGTTCTCTTCCTGCCTCCTTAGACAGTTGCCTCTGCTCCTTCCCCTTGTCTGGGCATGTCATCCCGCTTTTTATACCTGCTTGCATTGAGTGACCGGCAGGCCTCTGGCAGAGTTTAAAAAGGACGCCAAAAGTCAATAAAGCCTTCCGCAAGGGACTTCCTTTCTCTGGTCATCCCGAGGGAAGGGAAGGATCTGAGATTCTTCGGTGGCTTTGCTTTCTGAGCATGACAAAAAGAGAAGGCAAGAGATACGAAGGCGGCATTAACTCTGGGCGAAAGCGTTGCCGGACAGGAGGGATGATTGAGAAAGCAATTTTTTATGATCCTATGGCAATTATTGGCGGTCAGTTTTCAGAGTAGATCTTCAAGCCTGGGGCAGCAAACACCATTATGCCCATCTGGCCTCGCAGGGAGTATCTTCTGAAATGATTCGCCGTCACCAACGTCCTGGCCATCCTCGCCATTCCCGGCAAGGGCGGCCTAACCTAGAGAGGCAGTGCGCTATGTGTAAGGGTTTTCATAGCCTCCGGCAGGCTCGTTCTTGGG
>CAZARS010000079.1:0-782 GCA_964487625.1 uncultured Desulfobacca sp. | reverse complement strand
GTCATGATCCAAACCTTTCTGGCGGCCATCGTGGCCAACTATGAGCACTTGATCAAGTTAGCCCAGATGACAAGGCCAGGCCAAAGGTGTGTCTGCCTAAGCTCCGTCATGCTGCCGGAAAAAGCACAAAAACCTTCTCTGGCGGGCCTTGTTGACAAGAGCAGGGATATAAACAGAACGTTCTCTCCGGCCTGAGGGCCGAAAACAGGAGCGAAGAGGATGTATATGGCCCCGTGGTTCTCCTGTGATCAGTGTTTTGCTCCATACGTAAGAGCAAAAACAGAATCCCCATCCTACAGCGGTCTCAAACACATGTCTCGCAACAGCACAAGCTCGCTGGCGATTTTTACGAATTTTTTCATTTTTTAGATGATTGCAAAACTACGATTTCTGCTGCTATCGACTAATAGCCTTAAAAAATTAAGGAAATTTTAGAGTAAGGAGAGATATCACCGCTTCCTCTCCCACCCAGACCCCAGCCGATAATCCCCATCATAGACCTCAACGCCATCTATCTGATATGCGAATCGTTACGTTGGATCATAAACTTTACTATTATCAGCTCGATAACGCAGGTTTTTATCCCATACTGGCCGATCTGACCTTTCTCCTTCTTACCTCCGGGCTGCGCCGATCCTGCTTTCCCATGATCAGCCGGCCGGGGGTTGAGGGACCAGGGGCCAGGGGCCAGAGGCCAGGGATCAGGGGTTAGGGGTTAGGGGTTAGGGATTAGGGGTTGGGAATCAGGGGTTAATGTTTAATGGTTGGTGGTTGGTGGTCCA
>CAZARS010000078.1:2115-14094 GCA_964487625.1 uncultured Desulfobacca sp. | reverse complement strand
AAGAGCCGGGAAAAGGAACTTCTGGCCTATCTGGGCTTGCCGGACCGCCATCTCCTGGCCATTACGCCGGTAGGTTACTCCGCCAAAACCCCGCCGGTGGTGCCCCGCAAAGAGCGGCCGGTACGTTGGCTGGGCTTTTAAGAAGGAAAAGCGACAAGGGAAAAGGAAAAAGGAGAATTGACATATCATGGCAGTTGCTGAACAAATGGCCCTGATCCGGCGGGGTGCCGTGGAAATTCTGGTGGAAGAGGAACTGGCCAAAAAGATCGAACGATCTCTTGCCACCGGCCATCCCCTGCGCATCAAGGCCGGCTTTGACCCCACGGCCCCCGACCTGCATTTGGGCCACACCGTTTTAATTCAGAAGTTAAAACATTTTCAGGACTTGGGCCATCAGGTGATCTTCCTCATCGGAGATTTTACCGGCATGATCGGCGATCCCAGCGGCAAGAGCGAGACCCGCAAACCCTTGACCGAAGCGGAAGTGCGAGAGAATGCCAAGACCTATGAGCGGCAGATCTTCAAGATCCTGGATCCCCAACGGACCATCGTGGATTTCAACAGCCGCTGGATGAAGCCCATGACGGCCCAAGGACTCATCGAGCTGGCCGCCAAACATACCGTCGCCCGCATGTTGGAGCGGGAAGATTTCCATCAGCGCTTCATCAATCACGCCCCCATCAGCATCCATGAATTTCTTTATCCCCTCATTCAAGGTTACGACTCCGTGGCCTTGCGGGCTGATGTAGAGTTGGGCGGCACCGACCAGAAGTTCAATCTCCTGGTGGGACGAGAGCTGCAGCGGGAGTATGGCCAGGAACCCCAGGTCGTCCTTACCATGCCCCTCTTGGAAGGGTTGGACGGCGTCAATAAGATGAGCAAATCTCTGGGGAATTATGTTGGCATTGATGAACCGCCCCAGGAGATGTTCGGCAAGCTCATGTCCATCTCTGATGAGCTCATGCTCCGTTACTATGAGTTGCTCAGCGACCTGTCGGTGGCGGACCTGGAACGACTCAAAGCAGATCTGGCCAGTGGCGCCCTCCACCCCCGCGTGGCCAAGGAAAATCTGGCCAAAGAGATCGTCGGCCGCTATCACAGCCCCGCAGCGGCCGAGGACGCGGCCCGGCAGTTCGCCGCCATCTTTCGGGAGGGGGCCCTGCCGGAAGAGATTGAGGAGGTCCACCTCGC
This sequence comes from uncultured Desulfobacca sp., assembly GCA_964487625.1. Classification (GTDB taxonomy): domain Bacteria; phylum Desulfobacterota; class Desulfobaccia; order Desulfobaccales; family Desulfobaccaceae; genus Desulfobacca. Next base: position 12,903 of record CAZARS010000078.1, on the reverse strand, counting down.
CGTCACCGAGCCGGCGCTCTGGCTCCCGAAAATCCTCCAAATGGCTGGTCTGACCGGCAGCACCTCCGAGGCCAGACGGCTGATTCAACAGGGGGGTGTCCAGGTGGACGGCGTGAGGGTGAGCGATGTTGACCTGGAATTGACCGCCGGCCAGGCTTACCTTCTTCGGGTAGGCAAACGTAAGTTCAAAAGGGTCTACCTGTAAACCGATTTTCCGGCGAAGCGGACCGATTCTCCTTGCGAAAGCGTGGCCTCAAGCGTAGACTAACTATAAGTACATTTTGGTCTGCCCTTTGGTCTGATGAACCCGTACTAATTTCCGATATTTTTTATATTAATGATTAATTTCTTAAATTGGCTTTACCCCAAACCCAGTAACAGTGCGAGTTCATCACAGCAGAAGGAGAAGCTATGCGATTGAGCCAAAAAAGAATGTTAGCCTTAGTAGGCATACTGTGTACTGCCATCTGGACGCTCCTGATCACGGTGGATCTTGCCGAGGCCCGGATCGGCGGCGGCCGCTCCAGCGGTTCCCGGGGCGCCCGCTCTTCGGCCCCACCCCGCCAGATGACTACGCCGCCGGCTTATAAGCCGACGCCGGCCCCGGCCCCCGCGCCCGTGGCACCTGGCCCCCAGCAACCCCGGCCCGGAGTGGCCTCACCCACCGGCCCGACACCGGCCCCGGCCCCGTCAGGTTGGGGGACCTTTGGACGTGGACTGGCTGGCGGCCTCGCCGGCGGTCTCATCGGCGGCATGATCGGCAACATGCTCTTTGGCGGTAGCCATGGAGCAGGTGCTGCCGGGGGTTCCACAGGAGTCCCGGCCGGCGCTGGTGGCTGCTCCTCCGTGGGTCTCTTGGACCTCCTGCTCATCGGCGGCCTCCTCTACGTGGGTTACCGCTACTTAAACCGCCGCAAAGAAGAATCTTTCCAGTCCGGGGCGGCGGGGGCAACGCCGATCAGCATTCCCGCCAGTTGGCAGGAAGCTGAAACCCCGGCCTTACCGGACGCCGATCTGAGCGCCGGCTTGGCGGCCATCCAAAAGCTGGATCCGGCCTTTAACGAAGCGGCTTTTAAAGATTGGGCCCAAGATGTCTTCTTTAAACTCCAAGGGGCCTGGATGCGCCAGGATGCTTCCCTTATTAAGGAACTGGTCACCCCAGAACTCTACGAGGTTTTGGAACGTGATCTCCAGGACCTGAAGGCCCAGGGCCGCCTCAACAAACTGGAAAACATTGCTATCCGCAAGGTGGAGATCACCGAAGCTTGGCAGGAGCAGGGTTTGGATTACCTCACCGTCGGCTTCTTTGCCAACCTCCTGGATTATACCGTGGACGCCAAGACCAGCGAAGTGGTAGCCGGGAGTAATACTGAACCAGTAAAATTCGAAGAATATTGGACCTTTGTCCGGCCCAGCGGCAGCGGTCCTTGGCGATTGTCCGCCATTACCCAACCCGCAGGGTAGGGCCACGGGCAAAGCACCAATTCTTAACCACAGCCGGGGTCTTAAACAGACCCCGGCTTTTTGTTGTTGACACCAATGGGAACAGCATTAATCTGCCCTTTCCCGCCGCCAGCGGCAAGAAAGGGCCACGCAGAATAAATAGCCACATGAGGGCAACTTGGCATAAGGCCTAAGGGTTAACGGGGAAAAGCAAAAAATGGGGAGTAAAGAGCCCTTGGTGCTTTTTGATATGGGGGGAAGGCCCCTGACTATTGCTGGCTGATCGAGACGCCATCAGTTGCTCCGACTGCCAGGCCAAAATAAAAATCTGGAGGGGCATGAGGCCTCCTGCCCCCACACAGGTGAGTTCATATCACGACGCGGGACCGAGGAGGCTGGCCCGGTTTAGCGCCGCGGGATTTACTTGAGTCTTCCAAGATTCCCCCCTTGACCGTAAAAAAGGCGGGGGCCATATGGCCCCCGCCGCAATTCGCAGGAGGGAGTATCCCCCTCTTTAGTTACTTACGCCGCCGGACCAACAGCCGGGTCAAACCACCGCCCAGGAGCAGCAGGGCGCCGGGCAGAGGGACAAGAGAGGGTTGCTGACTCAGCGTAAAAGTATAATCGATTTTATCGTTTGGGGGGATATCAGGGAAACCTGTCATAAGAATATTAAATTGCACATTTAATTTGTCACCATCGGGAATTAGCTTACCCCCCGGCGGATCATAATAAAAAGTCAGTTCGGTCCCGCTGGCCGGATCAGGTATCTTTCCTTTAAAATCTGCACTACTGGCCGGTTCATCAAAATTTACCGTGATATTATAATCAGTTCCATTATAAGAAAAAACGGGGGCATCAACAATTTTAAAATGATAGTCAGCCCAAGTCTGACCTGTTTTGTTGGTTATCTGCCAAGTCATTTTGAAATCGAATTGGCCACTATTAGAAGGTTTAAACTCTTCTATCGTTACGTATTTTTCAAAAACAGCGAGATTATTAATTGTCTCTTTGGCATTAGAGCCATCCGGATCGGTGATCTCATTAGTGTTACTCGGATCAACCGCCTTGACGGTGACTTGAGCCGCCATTCCCGCCAGAGGCAAGGCCACGAGGGTCAACACAGCAATAAAAAGAATTAGCTTTTTCATGATGAGCTCCTTATCAGAAGGTTAGTGAGTTATGGTCCGGTGTTTAAGCCAGTGATTGCCGACGATCCGTTTAGTTCACCTCCTTGTCCTTTGGCTGATCTCTCTTGCTTTTTTATGCAAATTTCATGCCTTCCCCATATTTCGCCTAATCTATTGTGATCATTAACTTTATTTAACTATTCCAAAATAATCATTCCTGCTTGATGTTCAAACTTTGAAACAAAAAATCCGTAAAATATAATTATATCAATAAAATCAGCATGATATACTGTTTATTATGTTAAACATCATGAAAAGAATTTAACCTATTTAAAAACATAATTTTACTAAGCTGTTACTAATTGTTGTTCTGCCCCGGGCACCAAACCCTCAGATCCAGCTGTGCTTAAGTCCGACCACATATTTAATTTTCTAAACGTTCGGTTCTTGGGCCTCGTCGGCGCCGGCAAATTCCACTTGCCTGGGTTTCGTTCCTGGGATAGATTTTAATGGTTACTCTCGAGAACCCGGGAGTGCCAGCAGGTTAAGGAGGCTTGGCTTGTTTCTGTTACTCACCAATGATGATGGGATTCACGCCCCGGGGTTATGGGCTCTGTATCAGGCCCTGAGTCCGGCGCACGAGGTGGCGGTGGTGGCCCCGGAGAGCGAGCAGAGTGCGGTGGGGCACGCCATCAGTCTGCTCAACCCCCTGCGGGTAAAGAAAGTCTTTAAAAACGGCGGTTTTTTCGGTTGGGCGGTGTCGGGCACGCCGGCGGACTGTGTCAAGATCGCCGTGGCCGAAATCCTGCCCCGGCGCCCCGACGCGGTGGTCTCAGGCATCAATCTGGGGGCCAATGTAGGGATAAACGTGCTTTATTCCGGCACCGTGTCTGCGGCCACCGAGGCCACCATCATGGGCATCCGGGCCATGGCCATTTCCCTGAGTACCTTCCGGGAACCGGATTTCCGGGTGGCAGCCCGCTGCGCCGCCCAACTAGTGCCCGAGCTGCCCCGTCTGCCCTTGCCGCCTCGGGTCTGCCTCAACGTCAATGTCCCGGCCCTGCCGGAGAACCAGATTAAGGGCATCATGCTCACCCGGCAGGAAAACGGCGTGCTGGTGGAGCGTTATGAACGCCGGGTAGATCCCCGGGAGAATATTTACTACTGGCTAGCCGGCATCAACAACCAACGCCGTCTGGAGCCAGGGACGGATTATTGGGCCATCGAAAACGGCTACATTTCCATCACGCCCATCCACCATGATATGACCCATTACGGTTGTTTGGAAGCCTTGGCCAAGTTGGAGTGGCCGGAGGAGGGTTAGGAGCCAGAGGACAATGAGGGGCCGAGAGTTAAAGGTCCAGGGCTCAAATATTCTCTTCCCTCCTCCCCTTGCCCCCGCTTCTACCATTGGGCATCAAAGAGATAGTACCACGGTTTGAGGATGGCCGGGGGGTCGGCTTTGACGGGGTTGGCCAGGATGGCCTCGCAGCGTTCGGTGTATTGCTTCACCTGGGCCATCTTGTGGTAGTTGGGGTATTCTTCCTGAATGGCGGCAAAGCGGTCCAGAGCAGCCTGATAACGGCCAGTTTTGTAATAAAATTCCCCGACATAGAATTCATGATCGGCCAGGGCCTTTTCGCACTTGGCGATGTAGTCATCCACCTTGTCCATCTTCTCCCATTGGGGGAAGCGTTGTTTGAGGCGCTTAAACTCCTGTAGGGCTTTAAAGGTGAAGGTGGGATCCCGGTCGATGGTGCTGCGCTGGCGATAGTAGCAGAGCCCCTGTTGATAAATGACATAGGGGATCTGAGGGTGAGAAGGGTGGAGCTTTTCAAAGTTTTTATAGTCCTGGAGGGCCTCATCGTATTTTTTGCTGAAATATTTGGCGTCGGCAGCTTTTAATTCCGCCAGCATGGCCTCCTGACTATAGGGGTAGCGGTCTCGGATCTGTTCAAAGCTTTCCACGGCCTTGTCGTATTTGCCAGCTTTGAGTTTCCGGAAGCCCTCTTCGGCCAAGACTTCCGGGGGGCGGTCTACCTTCTTTTTGCTGAACCAGCCGCAGCCGGTTCCGGTCATGGCCAGGACCGCGATGAGGATGAAGAGACTGAGGCGTTGCTGGCGCAACATGGTTTTAATGCTGTGCCTCCAGGTATTTTTCCGCAGCAAAGGCGGCCACCGCGCCATCCCCCACGGCCGTGGTAATCTGGCGGAGGAGTTTTACCCGGACATCGCCGGCGGCAAAGATCCCCGGGATGTTGGTGGCCATATGCTCATCGGTGCGGATGAAGCCGAATTCATCCTGGTCCAGCAGTCCGGGGCTGAGCCAGCCGGTGATGGGCTGGATACCCACAAAGACAAAGACGCCGGTGACGTCTAATTGGGCCTCCTGCCCGGTTTTAACGTTCTTGATGGCTACACCGGTAACGTTCTTATCGCCCAGGATGCGGGTCACCACCGTATCAAAGATGACCTCGATCTTATCGTTGGCAAAGACCTTTTCCTGGTAGAGCTTGGCCCCCCGGAACTGGTCCCGGCGATGGATGAGATAAACCTTTTTGGCAAAGCGGGTTAAAAAGACGGCGTCCTGTAGGGCGGTGTCGCCACCGCCCACCACGGCGATGGTCTCATCTCGATAGAGGGCGCCGTCGCAGGTGGCGCAATAGCCCACCCCCTTGCCGGTGAATTCAACCTCCCCCGGGAAGCCAGCCCGCCGGGGTTGGGCTCCGCTGGCGATGATGATGGCCCGGCCGACAATTTCTTCGCCGCCTTCCAAGACAATGGTGTGATAGGGGTTGCCGGGTTTTAGACCGGTCACTTCCGCGCTGCGGATTTCCACACCGAATCGTTCGGCCTGTTCCCGCATCCGCTGGGAGAGTTCAAAGCCAGCCACCCCTTCGGGAAAGCCGGGATAGTTGTCCACGTGATCCGTGGTCATAACCTGGCCGCCGGTGATGAGTTTTTCCAGGAGGATGGTCTTGAACCGCCCCCGACCGGCATATAGGCCAGCCGTCATGCCAGCCGGCCCGCCCCCCACGATAATAACATCGTAATCATAATGGGACATAGAGGGTTACCGCGGGTTTACAGCATCTTTTTAATGGCGTTATCGATCTGGGTCTTGGAAACGGCGCCGGTGATCTGATCGACCACATTGCCGTCTTTGAAAAGGATGAGGGTAGGGATGGCCCGGATGCCGTATTTCATGGGGGTCTTATTATTCTCATCCACGTTCATTTTGGCAATCTTCACCTTACCCGCATATTCTTTGGCCAACTCCTCCACCACCGGCGCAATGGCCCGGCAGGGCCCGCACCAAGCGGCCCAGAAATCGACCATGGCTGGCATGCCAGCCTTGAGAATTTCCTGTTCAAAGGTACTATCGGTTACTTGCAAGACATCGGCCATGGGAATCTCCTTAGCGAACATTGGCTCTCAGATGAGGCGATTCTGGCTCCACAAGATACCTCGAGCCAGATGCAAGAAGCACGGAAAACCACGTTTATCTTGCCACGCCGGGGGGAGGTTGTCAACTGTTTTCGCAGGGGCCGGCCCCCGGGGCCCTGAGTCGTTGCTGAACCAGGGCTTGATAGAGACCGGTCAGTTCCTGACCGACCCGGTCCAAAGAAAAGCGGTTAGCCACCTGGTGGGCTGCAGCCTGCCCCAACTGTTTGGCCCAGGCCGGGTCTGCCAGCAGACGTCGCAGGGCCTGAGCTAGGGCGGCACGATCTCGAACCGGCACCAAAAGCCCGGTCCTCTCATGCTCCACCACCTCGGGTGAACCGCCGGCAGTGCTCACCACCACCGGTAGACCCACGGCCATGGCCTCCAACAGGGAGCGGGAGATACCCTCACTGTGGCTGGGCAGGACAAAAATATCCACCGCGCCCAAAAGATCCGGCACATCCTGCCGCTGACCCAGAAAGCTCACCCGGGTCGCCAGACCCAGCTCCTGGACCAGGGCCGCCATTTCCGGCTGGCGGCGCCCCCCCCCGATTACCAAGCAATGGACCGGCCCCTCAGCCTGCAGCTCGGCCAGGGCCTGGAAAAGCTCCCGGTGCCCCTTGCCCCAATGATCCAGACGGGAGACGATGGCCAGCACCGGCAGGGATTCGTCAAGTCCCAGCTCCTGACGCATCACCTGACGGGATCGCCGGGGCTGGCAACGCCGCAGGTCAATGCCGTTGTACAAGACGTGGATTTTGTCTGGAGCCAGAGATAACTCCCGGACAAGGTGGGCTTTGACCCCGGCCGAGACCGTCAAGCTCACCGCCGTGATCCGGTCCAACAGACGGCAGATAACCCGGCGCTTCCGATTAAAGCGGGTAAACCCATGCCAGTGATCGATAATGATGGGCACCCGGGCCAGCCAGGCGGCGAGCCGGGCGTAGTTGCCGGGGACGTAACTGTTGATATGGAGCACCTGAATCCGGTGGCGCCGCAAGTACCAGAGCAACTGCACCAAAAAGCGCAGCCAGATCAGACCGTTGAGGCCAGGCAGACGGAACTCCACCACCGGCCAGGCCGGGGGGAGCAGGTCTCGGGCCTCTCCCCTCCCAGTGAGGAGCCCCACAGTTACCTGAAATTGTTGCGGGTCCAGGTGCCGCACCGCATCCAGGAGCATCATGTCTGCACCCGAGGTGGGCTCGGGATTAATGATGACCATGACGCGCCGGCGTTCCATGGCAATGAGCTTCTGGGTCATAACTGATAAGTCCGCACGCTAATGTGTTTTCCCACAGGGGGAGCAGTTGGCAGCAAGCAAGGGCAGCTCCCTTAAATCTGGCAGATCCCGTGGATGGAACTGCAGGTCTCGGCATAAAGTTGATCGATCCAATCTTCCCGGCGCAGATAGCCTAAGGGGGTATTTCCACAGGTGGGACAGGCCTGACCCCGAGCTTGGCGCCGCAGCAAAGCATGCATGGTGATCAGGAAAGCGGCATGGCTCCAGGTCAGGGGCGACACCGAGACCGGTTCCCCCGTGTGGGGGTTGTATTGTTCCGGCAGGATACCCGAGGGGAGGGCACGGTTGGCCACCAGGTCCATGAGGGCCAGAGCTTCTTGGAGGTCCTGGTCCGAGCCATCTTTCTGGATCAGGTAAGCCGCCAACCAGAGGTTGCAGATAATCCAGGGATTGCCCGGGGTCTGCGGATCAACCCGATGATAAGAGTCGCCTTCGTAGCGAGCCACGCCGGGGCAGGAGGTGGCAACCCACAGACGCTGCCGCACGGCCTCCATGGTGCTCACGAGCCTGGGATCATCGGGGGAATACATGCCAAAGGCAAAGAGCCCGGCCAGGCTGGCATCCACCACCGGGTCGATCCAGAAGCTGCCGTCCGGCTGCGGCTGGAGCAGGCGGCTGAACCGTCCCAGGTCCGAGCGCCAGAGATGGCTGGAGGCCGCATCCCGGATTTCCGCAGCCACCCGGCGGTATTTCTCGGCCCTATCCTCCTCGCCGAATACCGTACAGAACAGGGAGGCTGCGGTCAGGCCGCCAAAGACCGCACCCACCGCAAAAGCCGAGATACCCCACCGTTCTTCCCAGAGATCATACGAGGGAGCCGGCAGGCCGGTTCGACTGTCCCGATATTGACTCATAAAATCCGCCGCGCGCTTCACCATCGGCCGATAAAGGGGCTTGATGAACTCAATGTCCCGGTAGAGCACAAAATGGTGCCACAGGGCCCAGATGACCAGGGCGGTGGAGTCTTCCTGGATGGGCAGTTGATTCTGGCCCTTGGCATACCAGGGGTGCCAGGACGAGGCCAGGGTGCCATCGGGGTTATACTTATGAAGCCAATAGCCGGGGGCTTCCAAGAGATGGGCCATAAACTCAAAAAACCGTTGGGCCAATATAGGATAGCCGGTCAGGTCCAAGGCATGGGCCGCCAGAGCTCCATCCCGGGGCCAGATATAGGCGTAGGTATCCCGGTTGAATTGGATGACATCGGAATCGGTGGCCGCGACGATTCCTCCCTGCCAATCGATCTGAGTGGTTAGCACCAGGAGGCTGCGGCGGTATAGGGCGGCCAAGGGCTTAGGCACCAGATCTAAAGGAGGGGTTTCTTTGCGGACCCAAAGACGCCAGTAATCCGCAGTCCGTTCCAGCAGGAGGCGGGGTTGTTTATTGCGGACCAAGCCGTCCAAGCGCCGCACTTCCTGCCAGGAATGGCCTGCGGCCAGCCAGAAAGACGCCGCCGCGGAGGCCTGCCCAGGGATACGTAAAGTCAGGCCGATCACCGAGTCTACTGAGCCCTGGGCGATGGGATTGCCCGAAAGCTCCCCGTCTTCAGCATCCCGGAAGGTCCCTTCCTGACCCCGCAACCCTTTCTGCCCTGCTGCAAATTGGTCCAGACCACCGCCGCCCACCACCATACCGTTGGCCAAAAAATAGCGGGCCCCCTTATAATGGACCATGCCGCCGGTTTCCGGGTCAAAGGCCGCCGTATCACCCACATCATTGCCGGCGATGCTGAGATCCAGGTGCAGGAAAAGTTTCACCTGGCGCTCCCGGGAAAGAAGATTAACCACGGTAATGTCTTTTAGATATATATTTTCGTGGAAATCCACCGCGTCCCGACAGATGAGGCGGATCTGCAGCGAGGGGTGAAAGAGGCGCACCTGCGTCACCAGAGTGTCTGCCTCATACCGCTTTTCCATTTCCCAATCCGACCCGATCCAGGAAAAGTGATGGTCCACCCAGACGCCGAACCGGGAGTGATCGCCGCTAATATGGTTTTCCTGGCCCACATGGGGAAAATAAAGATCCCGGAGGGTATAATGGCGGTCAAAAGCCAGCAACAGATGGTTATTACCAACGGGGAGATCACGGGGCATGGACAACTCCTTTCCCACTGGGAAAATAGGAAAACCTTTGGAGTTATGATAAACTTTTTTAATGGTGCGGGAAAAGGTTATTCTGTTAGGAGCAAGGGCGCGGAGGAGCAAGCATGTTTGACACGTTGGTGGCCTGCCTGCAGCGTCAGGTACAGTTGCGGCCGGACAAGACGGCCATCCTGGCCATTATGGGTGGCCGGGTCCATTCACTGAGCTACGGCCAGTTGTACGATCGGGCTGGCCGGGTGGCGGCTTGGCTGCGCCAGCAGGGATTCATGCCCGGCGAACGGGGGGCCATTATCCTAGAGAACCGGTTGGAATGGCCTTTGTGTTATTTCGGTCTCCAGTTGGCCGGATTGACTGCCGTGCCCATGGATGTCCAAACCCGCCCCGAACACCTGTCCTATATCCTGGAGCAAACGGGGGCTACCATAGTCTTTGCCTCGGCCCAGGTACCGCTCTCCACAATAGCAACGGCTCCTAGCCTGCGCCAGTTAGTCCTCGTGGGAGACCACCCCCCTTGTGCAGCCCAGGCGATCCCCTTTGATCAACTCCTGACGACGCCGCCGGCCGACAGCCCCTGGAAAGGATCGGCCACTGATTTAGCCTCCATCATCTATACATCCGGCACGACCGGTCCACCCAAAGGGGTGATGCTGACCCAGAGGAATTTTGTGGCCAATTATGAGGGGATTGCGGCCTTGCAAGCGGTCACTCCCGAAGATAACTTCCTGGCCATCCTCCCCTTATTTCATGCCTTTCCCTTTACCGCCACCCTGCTTCTGCCTCTGTTTACCGGGGCCATGGTGACGTTTATTGACACCTTAAAAGCCGAGCCGGTACTGCGTTGTCTGAAAGAGCAGCGGGTGACCATCCTGCCGGTGACGCCTCAGGTGCTGCAGCATTTCTATCGGGGCATTGCCGCCCGTCTGGAGGCGCTGCCTCTGGGGTTGGGGCGCCTTCTGCCCCGAGCCCTGGAGCTGGCCCGCCGTTGGCACGAGGCTGGCGGTCCCGATTGCGCCAGTTTCATAACAAACCGCTGCCGCCAAGCCCTGGGCGACCAATTCCGCTTTTTTGTCAGCGGTGGCGCCAAGCTTCCCGAGGACCTGGCTGAAAACCTGGCTCGCCTCGGGTTTAGGGTGTTGGAAGGTTATGGCCTGACCGAAACTGCCCCGGTCGTCTCCATCAATCCCCCCGAAGCCCCTCGGTTGGGTTCGGCCGGCAAACCACTGGTGAATGTCGAGGTCCGGATTGACCAGCCTGATGAACGGGGCATCGGTGAAATACTTATCCGGGGTGACAATGTCATGGCGGGCTATTTTCACAACGAGGAGGCCACCCGGGCGGTTTTCCAAGATGGCTGGTTCAAAAGCGGTGA
>CAZARS010000078.1:0-2105 GCA_964487625.1 uncultured Desulfobacca sp. | reverse complement strand
TTGGGCCGGCTCGATGCCGACGGTTACCTCTATGTGCAAGGTCGCCTGAAGGACATCATTGTCCTGAGCTCCGGGAAAAATATCTCCGCCGAAGAGATAGCCCAACACTACCTGCAGGCCCCAGCCATTCAGGAGATCTTTATTCTCCCCGATCCCCGCCAAGAAAAGTTAGTCGCGGTCATCTACCCCAACTTCGCCTATTTCCGCCAGACCGGAGAGACCGACATCCACAGCCGGGTAAAATGGTATCTGGATTATTATTCCCAGCAACTGGAACCCTACAAGCGGGTACGGGACTTTGTCCTCACCAATCAAGAGTTGCCCAAAACCAGGTTGGGCAAAGTCCGCATGCAAGAGGCCGCGAAAATTTATCAGGAGCGGGCCGGGAAAACCTATCAGGCCAAAAAATCTGCTTTGGAGAGTGACCTGTCTGCCGTGGGGCTGGAGGTGGTCCGTCTGCTCCTGGCCAAAAGTGGGCTGCCCGTCATCGCTTTGGAGGACCATCTGGAGCTGGATCTCGGCCTCGATTCCCTGGCCCTGGTGGAGCTGGCTGCAGCCTTGGAAGAGCGTTTCCAGGTAGCCATCCCAGATACGGGCTTCGCTGAAGTTTTCACAGTCAAGGAATTGATCAGCCTGGTGGAAAGCCGGCAACCCCAGGGTCTGGTGAGTTTGCCCAGAAGCCAACGCTCCTGGCGGGACATCCTGCAAAAGGAGCCACCAGAAGCCATCCGCCGCCGCCTGGAATTGGGAGCACCGCTGGGAGCCCGCCTCTTTACTCTCATCTGTTCCGTCGTGTTCGGTCTATTGGCCCGGATCGTTTTCCGGCTGCGGGGCCGGGGGCAGGAGCAGCTGCCCGCCGGGCCAGCGTTGATCTGCCCGAATCATACCAGCTTTTTAGACGGGTTCCTCATCTTCGTGGTCACTCCTCAGGCCCAGCGCCAGAATCTCTTTTTTCTCGGCTCCACCTACTACTTCGACCTTCCCCTGATCCGCCCTCTGGTCAAGGCCCTGCGGGTCATTCCAGTGGACTCGGCCCGCCATCTGGTGGAGGCCATGCAGGCTTCGGCCTATGTCCTGCGCCATGGCAAACTCCTCTGCGTCTTCCCCGAGGGGGCCCGCTCCATTACCGGAGAGCTGCGGGAGATCAAGAGAGGCGTGGTCATTCTGGCCAAGGAGCTGGCAGTGCCCATTGTCCCGGCCTATATCCGCGGGTCCTACGAGGCGTGGTCGCCGCTGGTACCGTGGCCCAAACCCCATCCCATCACCGTCACCTTCGGCCCCCCCCATTGGTATGAGCAGTTGGTGGCTGTGGGCTCTCGCCTCCGGCCGGAGGCAGGGGAGGAAGAAGCCGCCACCTGGGGTCTGCGCCAGGCCATTGAAGAGCTAGCCAAGCCGGGACCACGGTGAAGCCGCAGCCCAGGCTGCCAAACCCGAGCTGTTTTGGGGCGGCCAGCTGCCCCACCCTCTGGAGTCCCTAGTATGGGAAAAATCCAGGCAGGGTTGGCCAGAGGTCCATGTCAAGAGACGTTGAGAGGATATGGATTTCTATAGTAGAATTCTTACCTAGAGAGAATAATTATTCTCTCTCCTGGGTTCACCTTGTGGTGAGGGGGTTATTGGCCAGGCCAATTTTGCTGCATAACCCCATGAGTGTCCGGCAAGCTTCTTGCAGAGCTTGACAAAGAACGTCAAAAGCCAAATTAAGCCCTTCACCAATGGCTTCTTTTCTCTTGTCATCCTGAGGACAGTGCAGGATCTGAGATTCTTCGGTCGCGACGCTCCCTCAGAATGACCAAATGAGACGTCTAGCAGAGATACCAAGGCGCCATCAACCTTTTGCAAAAACATTGCCGGACAGTAGTGGCATAACCTTGAAAATTCCGTCAATTTGCCAACCATCCTAGATTTTTTCAATAAAGAAAAAAATTTTTTTAATTTTAACGATTGATAAATTTCTTTAGCAAAGCTAACAAATTGAAAATATTATATTAATTTTTAATTATGGGTATTTTTATTTAAGTATAATAGCAATATTGTGAATATGATAAAAACCCCTTAGTATATATAAAAATGTTTAGAACAACACCAACGCAGGCTGAAGCCAT
>CAZARS010000077.1:4411-14126 GCA_964487625.1 uncultured Desulfobacca sp. | reverse complement strand
GCCGCCCGGCTGAAGAACAAGGACCTCATTGTCATTGATCCCCGGCGACAAGACTTGATAAAACATGCCCGGCTCTGGCTGCGCCAATATCCCGGCACTGATATCGCCGTGCTGAACGGGATTATGCATGTGATCCTCAAGGAGAATCTCCATGCTGCGGCTTATATCGCCGAGAGGACCGAAAACTTCGAGGCAGTGCAGGAAGTAGTCGAGAAATATACCCCAGAGTATGTGGAAAAGATCAGCGGCGTCCCAGCCGCGCAGATCATTGCCGCGGCCCGGATGTATGCCCAAGCCCCAACGGCAGCCATTGTCTTCTGCATGGGCATTACCCAGCATACGGTGGGGACCGACAACGTCAAGGCCATCTCCAACCTGGCCATGCTTTGCGGCAATGTGGGGATACCCAACGCTGGTGTTAACCCCCTGCGGGGGCAGAACAATGTCCAAGGCGCCTGTGATATGGGGGCCCTGCCCAATGTCTTCTCCGGTTACCAAGCGGTCACCGATCCGGCCAACCGAGAGAAAATGGCCAAAGCCTGGGGGGTCGCCAGCCTGCCCGATTACATTGGCATGACCATAACCCAAATGCTGCCGGCCATCCCCCGGGGAGAGATCAAGGCCCTATACATCATGGGCGAAAATCCCATGGTCTCGGACCCCGATCTCCACGAGGTCGCCAAAGAGCTCAAGCAACTGGAATTTCTCGTGGTCCAGGATATTTCCCTCACCGAAACGGCACAGCTTGCTGACGTAGTGCTGCCAGCCGCTACCTTTGCCGAGAAAGACGGCACTTTCACCAACACCGAGCGACGGGTGGCTCGGGTCCGACAGGCCATCCCCCCCATAGGGCAGGCCAAGCCCGATTGGCAGATCATCTGTGAATTGGCCACGCGGCTGGGCTATCCCATGCACTATGCCAACGCCGAAGAGATCTTTGAGGAGATCCGCCGGGTGACACCGTCTTACGCTGGTATGACCTATAAACGCTTGGAGCCTAATGGTCTGCAGTGGCCCTGCCCCAGCGAAGACCATCCGGGTACACCATATCTGCATAAAGATAAATTTACCCGAGGGAAAGGCCTCTTTCTTCCGGTTGAACACAAGGATCCGGCCGAGATGCCCGATGCCGACTATCCTCTCTATCTCACCACCGGTCGCATCCTCTATCAATACCATACCGGCACCATGAGCCGTCGGGCCCCGGGGCTGAATGAAAAAGCGCCAGAGTGTCGGGTGGAGATTTCTCCCGACGATGCGGCCAAGTATCAGATTGAGGATGGCGCCATGGTCCGGGTAACCACCCGCCGAGGAAGTATCACGGCCAAGGCAGCCGTAACTGCTAAGGCAGTGTCCGGCACCATCTTTGTGCCCTTCCACTACGCTGAAGCCGCAGCCAACACCCTCACCATCGGCGCCCTCGATCCGATCTGTGCCATCCCCGAGTTTAAAGTCTGCGCCGTGAGGCTGGAAAAAATCTGAGAGGAGAGCTGACTATGTCCGGACAATGCCAATACCACAGCGCCCCGGTGCCGGAGCTCACCCCGGAGCAGTGGGCTCAAGTAGATAGGATCATTGAGAGCTATAAAGACGTGCCCGGCAACCTCATGCCGGTCCTCCAGGCCGTGCAGGACGCCATCGGCTTCCTGCCCCCGGCGGTGCAGGAGCGTATTGCCACCGGCCTGAATATCCCCGGCAGTGATATCTTCGGGGTCATGAGTTTTTACTCTATGTACACCTGGCGGCCCAAAGGTAAGTATGTCATCCGCTTCTGTGAATCACCTCCCTGCCATATCCAGGGCTCGGATAATCTCCTGGAGTTCATACAGGAAGAGTTGGGCGTGCGTCTGAACCACACCACCAAGGACGGGCTCTTTACCCTGGAGACCAGCGCCTGCTTGGGGGTCTGTGAAGTGGCCCCTGCCATGCAGATCAATGAAGTGGTGCATGGGAACCTCACCAAGGACAAGATCCGCCAGATCATTGCCGACTACCGGGCCGGGAAAGCCCCGGATTATAAGAAACTCCCCTACAGCACCAACGACTTCCGGAGCTACAAACAGCCGCCGGGCGAGATGGTGCTCTTGAACAACGTGGGCGTCATTGACCCAGAAAAGATCGAGGATTACGTAGCCAAAGGCGGCTACGAAGCCCTGAAAAAGGCCGTCACCACCATGACTCCCGAGCAGGTCGTGGAAGAGGTCAAGACCTCGGGTCTGCGGGGCCGGGGCGGCGCCGGCTTTCCCGCTGGCCTGAAGTGGTCTTTCACCCGCCCCTTGGAGGTGCCCCAGAAATACATCATCTGTAACCTGGACGAGGGAGAGCCGGGGACCATCAAAGACCGCTACATCGTGGAGGGCGATCCCCACAAGGTCCTGGAAGGCATGGCCATCGCCGGCTTCGCGGTGGGAGCCACCAAGGGCTACATCTACTGCCGGGGCGAGTATTATTTATGCAAACACCGCCTCAACACCGCCATTGCCCAGGCTCGGGCCCAAGGGTATCTGGGCGATAATCTCTTCGGCACCAACTTCTCCTTTGACATCGAGGTGCGCTCGGGCTTCGGCTGCTACATCTGCGGCGAGGAGACCGCGCTCATCGAGTCCATCGAAGGCAAGCGGGGTTACCCCCGGGCCAAACCGCCCTTCCCCGGGGTGGCTGGCTTGTGGGGCAAACCCACCATCGTTAACAACGTCGAGACCCTGGCTTCCGTCCCGGCCATCATCCTCAAAGGCGGGGCGTGGTATAAGTCTCTGGGCACGGCGGACACCAGCGGCACCAAGATCTACCAGATCATCGGCCACGTCAACACCCCTCAGATCGTGGAGGTGCCGGTGGGCATTACCCTGCGTCAGCTCATCGACGAGTATGGCGGCGGCATGCGGGACGGCAAGAAGTTCAAGATGTGCCAGACCGGTGGGGCCTCGGCCGGCATCGTCACCGCCGACGCCTTGGACGTGCCCATTGACTTTGCCATGAGCAAGATCGGCGGCGCCTTAGGCTCCGGCACCATGCTGGTGATGGATGAGTCCGTCTGTGCGGTAGACTTTGCCCGGAGTGTGGCGGTCTTTTTTGCCCATGAATCCTGCGGCCAGTGCACCCCCTGCCGGGAGGGCACGCCCCAGCTGCTCAAGACCCTGACCCGCATCTGGGAAGGCCAAGGGCAAGCCGGGGACCTGGAGTTCTTGGAGAGCCTGGCCCAGACCATGATGGACGCCTCTTTCTGCCCCCTGGGCCAGACTGCGCCGGCGCCCCTCCTGAGCCTCCTGAAACACTTCCGCCAGGAGTTCGAGGACCATATCAACGGCAAGTGCACCCATGGAGTGTGTAAGGTATATTAAGCCGGAAGGCCATACCAGTCCCCTCAAAACTTAAACGTTCAGGGCGCGCCGTCGGAAAACAGCGCGCCCTGAACGCGTGAGTGAGAAATACAGTTTTGACTCAACTCCCTGGCGGGGGTTAGGGTATTCGGACTGGTTTTAATGACAGGTGCTGCAGCTGGTGGCTGAGCAGCCGGTGCAAGAGTTGCCGCCCCCCGAAGTGGCCGTTAATTTGTTGCCGACCTTGGCGTTGCAGGCACTCATAAGGCGGGAGCAATTGGTCTTATGGCACTGCGGGCAGTCCACGGCGGGATCACTGCCGAACACCAGTTTCTCAAAGTCAGTGCCGCAGTCGTTGCAATGAAACTCATAAATGGGCATGGTTTGGGGCTCTCCTTTTATGCAAAAAATCTGCCGGCTCGGCAGGAGTACGATTACAACTCCACTTTTTCCACCCTTATTATAATACCGTCCGGAATCTCATGCAACCGGTGGATATCGCCCAATAATCTGCCGACGAGATTAACCGCACTGGCCGGCCGGATTTCATTCGGACCACTGATGGGAGTGGGACCGAAGAAAAGGCAAAGGGCTGGCCCCCGGGGCCAATAACCGATATCACCCTCCGCCACCAATTCCCGGGCCGTCTCGTCCAAGCCGGTGCGCACCGGGATGGAAAAGTAAATCTCGTCTCCCCAGGTATGTACGGTGGCCTCCAGCGGCAGGGCCGCAGCGATGGCCAAGGCCGTGGCCGTGTCGTGCAATTCTCCGAAGACTTCAACCTCGCCAGCCAGAAAGCGAACCTTGATTCCCATGGTGTCTAGCCTTTTTCCCAGAGCTCCGTAACCAAAGCCACCAAGAGGGGGAACATGATTTCGTGGTGCCCGGTCAAAGCAAACCCTTGCCCACCTCCCAAAGTGGGCCGACGCACCACATTCGTTACCGGCCGATAATGTTGGATAAAATCCATGTTGACCGTGGTTAAGGGCTCCACGGCGTGGCCCAAATTCCGGGCCAGGGAGAGGGCCTTCAGAAAGACCTCGGGCAAGAGGACCGCTGACCCCAAATTGACATAAAGGCCGGAGGCCAAGCGGCTGACCAGGGCCGCGAACAGGCGAAAGTCACGGTGGGTGGCCTGACCCAAGGCGGCAGGATCCACCGAAGGATGCATATGGATAATGTCCGTGCCAACGGCCACATGGACCGTAGCCGGTATCCCTAAAGCCGCAGCTTGGGCAACCACGCTGAGGTGATTATAGGGGAAGGACTCGGCCAGGAGCCGTTGGCCCACGGCTTCGCCTAACCCGAGATCATGCTGGGCCCCCCACGCAATGGCACCATTTAAAAAAGCCGCTGTCTCCTCCGCCATGCCGAATTGTCCGGCTCCCAAGACCGCCGCCACATCTTCAGAGGTCTGCCCCACCATGGCGATCTCGGCGTCGTGGATGATACCGGCCCCGTTCAGGGCTATACCGGTGAGGAGATCACGACGCATGAGATCAACGATGACGGGGCTTAAGCCGACTTTCAACACGTGGGCGCCAAACCCCAGGAGAACCACATGGCCCTGGCGTCGGGCCGTCACCCAGGCCTGGGCTACCTGCCGCAGATCACCGGCCGCTAAGATCCGGGGCAGACGGTCAACAAAATCAATGAGTGAGCCTCCGGTCCGCCAAGGCTGTCCGAAATCCTGCTGATTGACCTTGCTGGGCCGACCATACAGACTATAAGTGGAAACCTTCTCCAGGGAGAGAGGCAGAAACGGCGGCTTGCTCATGATAGGGGAAATTGTTCCGGGAACAGGAGAAAATCAACCAGGTCCACTAGAATGTGGCCGATGGCCAACTGTACTTCCTGAATGCGGGGGGTCTCGGTGGAGGGCACGGTCAGGTTGATATCGGCCCAGGCCGCCATCTTGCCACCGTGGCGGCCGGTGACTGCCAGGGTGTGCAACCCCAATTGGCGGGCCGTCTGCAGCCCCTTGACCACGTTGGGAGAATTGCCGCTGGTGCTGATCCCCCAGGCCACATCTCCCGGCTGTCCTAACGCCTGGAGCTGTTTAACAAAGATCTCGCTGAAGTCATAATCATTACCTATGGCGGTGAGGATGGAGGTATCCGTGGTCAGGGCAATGGCCGCCAGGGGCCGCCGCTCAATCTGAAAGCGGTTAACGAATTCAGCTGCCAAGTGCTGGGCATCTGCCGCGCTGCCGCCGTTGCCGAAAATCAGGAGTTTATGCCCTTCCTGGAGGGCCTTGGCCAAAAGCCGGGCTGCGGCACTCAAGTCTTCCAGATATTTGTCCATAAAATCAGCCATGGCCTGCATGACTGCAGTCAGGGCCGCCTTGGCCCGATGTCGCAATAACATATCCCGCCCTCAAGAAAAGGATGGTGGTACTCTATCTCGAAAGACCCAGAGGGTCAAGAGGATTTCTGGACAACAAACCCCTCCTGGCATGAATCCCCGACACCTAAAGAGCTTGTTGGACCGAGCAAACTGAGGCGGTCCAGAAAAATAGTTCTTTCTAGGCATCTCTATGCTATAATAAACGTTTTATTAAGTATATGCCGGGGTAACAAAACCTGACAGGAAGGGATTTTTTGCATTATTCATGCGAGTCTTATTGATCCAACCTTCCCGTTATCGTCATGGTCGCTTGGAAAAGCGGCGTCAGCGCTGGTTGTTGGGTATTACCCTGCCATACGTGGCCGGTTTGGTGCCCAGCGACATTGAGGTGACCATCAAGGACGATCTCCTGGAGGAGATCACTTTCCAAGAAAAGGCCGATCTTGTAGCCCTAACCTGTATGTCCCATCAAGCGCCCCGGGCCTATGAAATCGCGGCGGGTTTCCGGCGGCGAGGGATCCCTGTGGTGATGGGGGGATTTCACGCCACTCTGGCCCCCGAGGAATGCCAGGAGCACGTGGATGCCTTGGTGTTGGGCGAAGCCGAGGCGACGTGGCCGCAGCTCCTGCAGGATTTTCAGGCCGGGCGCCTTCTCCCTCGGTATCAGGCCCAAGAGTTATCTCCCCTAGAGAATCTGCCTTTGCCTCGCTATGATCTCTTAAACCTGAAGCGGTATAAGCTGTTGAATATCCCTTCCCAAACGACGCGAGGCTGTCCGTATAATTGCAATTATTGCGAAGTCACCCAGGTCTATGGGGGGAAATTCAGGCATCGGCCGGTGGAAGAGGTTATAGAGGAGATTAAGGCCATCCGGAGGATCACCGGCAGTGACTTCATTTATTTTGTGGATGATAATTTCGTGGCCAACCGCCGCCATGCCATGGCCATCATGGAGCAGTTGATCCCGTTGAAGCTCATTTACGGCTGTCTAGCCACGGCTAATGTGGCGGATGACCCGGAAGTCATGGATTTATTGGCCCGGAGTGGCTGCCTGCACGTCAATATCGGCATGGAGAGCATCAGCCCGGAAAGCCTCAAGGCCATCAACAAGAAGCAGAATAAGATTAAAGAATATGAGCGGCAGTTCAAGGCTTTCCGGGATCGGGGCATCGGTTTTTCCGTGAACGTCATGTTCGGCCTGGATGGCGATCGGCCTGATATTTTTGCTGCCACGGTGGATTTTCTCATTAAAATAAAAGCCCCCGTGTCTTTCATGTTTATCCTGGCCCCCCGGCCCGGCACCAAGATCAGGGAGCAGCTCCTGGCCGAAGGTCGCATCTTTGACCACGACTGGTCGCATTATTGTGGTTTCAACGTCGTCTTTCATCCCAAATACACGAGCGCTCAACAGCTGGAAGAGGAGTATTGGCGGGCCAACCGGCGATTTTACGCGCCCCGCTCGATCCTGCAACGTCTCACCCCCAACCTTTATTCTTGGCATATGCTGCCCTTTAATCTCTACTTTGCCTGGGCAGTACGACGGCGGCGGCAGCCTCTCGATTATTATTTCTGAAAACGGCAAGAGGCCGGGGCAGTATGACAGGCCGCCCCGGCCCCCTTCTCCGGCAGCACCTCAGCGCAAGTTACCTGGCGCTGGGCGGCGGCGGTTCTACCTGCTGCAGTTTCTTGGGCTTGGGATCATATTTTTTCAGGTCTTGGGGATTCACCCCCACATTATAGCTGGGAAGATGGACAGCCGGGGGGGGCGATTGGTATCTATTATCCCAACCGGAGCCGGCTTGGGACCGGACTTTTTCATAATCAGGTTTCGTCCCCTGGGCCGAGCCCTGGGCTTGTTGACCAGACTGCTGCAGTTTTTGGGCGTCTTGCCAAGCGTCGGCCAAAGACTGATTAGACCAGGGAACGGCAATCAGAAAAAAGGTGAGCGTTCCCAGTAAAATCATGGGCCATTGCCTTCGCATGAACATCTACCTCCTTGGCTAGATGATGAATGGGCCTTCAGCCAAAAAAATATTGTAGGCCAAAAAGAGCGCTCCGACAAGAGGATATTGGCAGCCAAGATTCTTAGAACCAACGCTTGGCAGTTACAGTAAAACCTTCTTGACTGGCATGACCGGCAGGCTTGAAAAAAAAGCCATGTCAACCTGTGCCTGGGTTTGACAACGGGAACGCAAAGGTTTACGTTTAAGCAACAGAACAAATCGTTGGCAGGAGAAAACCATGGATCTGGCCTATCGTCCCCGGCGGCTGCGGCGTACGGCCGCCATCCGCCGCTTGGTGCGGGAAACGCACCTGCGCCCCGAGGATTTCATCTACCCCCTTTTCGTCGTGCCCGGCAGCAAGGTCAAAGACCCCATCGGCGCCATGCCTGGCCAATACCGGTGGTCCGTGGACCTGCTGGCGGAGGAAGTGAAGAGTGCAGCTGCGGTGGGGGTGCCGGCGGTCCTGCTCTTCGGCCTGCCCGAACATAAAGATGAATTGGGCAGTGAGGCAGCCAAGCGGGGAGGGGTGGTCCAGAAGGCAGTCAAGCGCCTGAAAAAAGAGGTGCCTGACCTGGTGGTCATCACCGACGTCTGCCTCTGTGCCTATACCAGCCATGGCCATTGCGGGGTCGTCCAAGGGGGAGAAGTAGATAATGACGCCACCCTGGAGTTGTTGGCGGGCGTAGCCCTGTCCCATGCCGAGGCTGGGGCAGATATCGTTGCCCCTTCCGATATGATGGATGGCCGGGTCTTGGCTATCCGGGAGGCCCTGGATGAACAAGGCTTCACCATGACGGCCATTATGTCCTATGCAGTAAAATATGCCTCCGGCTTCTATGGCCCCTTCCGGGAGGCGGCAGAATCGGCCCCCCAGTTCGGTGACCGCCGTTCCTATCAGATGGATCCGGCCAATGCCCGGGAGGCTTTCCGGGAAGCCACTCTGGATGTCGAGGAGGGCGCCGATATTATCATGGTGAAACCGGCCCTGCCATACCTGGACATAATCAGCCAATTGCGGGGGGAGATTGACCAACCCCTGGCGGCATATCAGGTGAGCGGCGAATACAGCATGATCAAGGCTGCCGCAGCCCAGGGCTGGCTGGACGAGACCACCGTTATGCTGGAATCCCTGCTGAGCATCAAACGGGCTGGGGCCGATATAATCCTGACCTATTTTGCCAAAGAGGCAGCGGGCTTGCTGGCCAAGGGGAATTTTTAACTTCTGGACCCAATGAACCGGTTCGATTTTCAGGAATTGGCCCTGCTGCGGCTCAAGGAGGCCCAAGTCTTACTGCAGCATGGCTGTGTCGAGGGGGCGTATTATCTGGCAGGATATGTGGTGGAATGTGCCTTAAAGGCCTGCATTGCCAAGTTGACCAAAGAATTTGAATTTCCCGACAAGGACCGGGTCAATCAGAGTCATGTGCATAATTTGAAAAAATTGATTGACGTTGCCGGTCTGAATCAGAAATTATTGGATAGAATGCGAGAAGACAACGATTTCCTTGGTGCTTGGAATGTAGTCAAAGACTGGTCAGAAAAAAGTAGATATAATAAGGCGATAGCAAAAAATGCTGCTGAAGACCTATTAAATGCCATAAGGGATGAAAAATCAGGGATATTGTCATGGTTAAAGAAATTTTGGTAAACGAGTACATAGAAGAAGCTATTAATTTGATAAATACGTTAGATAATAATAACATAAAAGTAGATTCTGCTTTATGGTATTACTTTGAAGAAGCGGAAGAATGGCGATTTATCATTGCAACACCCATAGTTGATGAGAAAGGACTTTTCGAAGCATATAAAATTATCGGTGACATTATTAAAAAAAATAATATTTTTTATTATACACCATTAAATAAATTGACACTTATGAGTCCCAGTGATCCTCTCATAAAATTGCTGAAACATGGAGTAAAGACCGGCCCCAAGTTGGCCAAGATCCGGTTTCAAAATAACTTTATCAATAACGTCTTTATAGAAGACGCCCTGATTTACCGTTTATAGAACAAGAGGTCGGTTATCTTGACAAAGCACCATGAC
>CAZARS010000077.1:4068-4376 GCA_964487625.1 uncultured Desulfobacca sp. | reverse complement strand
GCTGTAATCTGGCCTGTGCCCATTGCCGGGCCGCAGCGGGCAAAGGGCCTTATCCGGGGGAGTTGACCACGGCCGAGGGTAAGGCCCTCTTGGAGGATATCGCCACCCTGGGCCAGGTCGTCGTTATCCTGACAGGCGGCGAGCCGTTGCTCCGGGAGGATATCTTTGAGCTGGCCGCCTATGGCTCGAGCCTGGGGCATCGCATGGTGATGGCCGTAAACGGCACCCTGTTGACCCCCGCCAACGCCCGCCAACTCAAGGACGCTGGTATCCAACGTCTGAGCATCTCCCTCGATGGGGCCACTGCG
>CAZARS010000077.1:3112-4058 GCA_964487625.1 uncultured Desulfobacca sp. | reverse complement strand
ACGACCGCCTACGCCAGGTGCCGGGGGCTTTCGAGGGCGCCCTCCGAGGTATCCGCATCCTCCGAGAGGCGGGGCTGCCGTTTCAGATCAATACCACCGTCATCGCCGCCAACCGGGAGGAGCTGCCGGCCATCTCGGCCTTGGCCGAGGAATTGGGGGCCGCAGCCCACCATGTGTTTGTATTAGTGCCCACGGGCCGGGGCGAGGAGATCAAGGACCAATTATTATCCGCAAAGGCCTACGAAGAAACCCTGCGCTGGCTTTTGGGCCGGCAGAAAGAAGGTAAGATCCACATCAAGCCCACCTGTGCGCCGCAATACTATCGCCTATGGCGCCAGGAGGCGGCGGCTCAAGGCGAAAAGATCAGTCCGGCGACACACGGCATGGAAGCCATGACCAAGGGGTGTCTGGGCGGTCAAGGATTTGCCTTTGTGTCCTACCATGGTATTGTGCAACCGTGCGGTTACCTTGAGTTACCGGCAGGGGAGATCAGACAGACGCCGTTCTCCCGCATCTGGCAGGAAGCGCCGCTCTTTGTCCAACTCCGGCATCTGGAAGGCTATCATGGTAAGTGCCGGCGCTGTGAGTATCGCAAGGTCTGCGGCGGTTGCCGGGCCCGGGCCTATGCCCTCACCGGTGACGTTTTGGGCGATGAGCCCCTCTGTTTATACGAGCCAAGGACCGCAGCATGACGACGACCAATAATGTGCCCCTGGACGATATAGATAAGGCCATCCTTAACCTCATCCAATCTTCCTTTCCCATTACTCCCCGGCCGTATGCTGCGGTGGGTGAACAGTTGGGCCTGTCAGAAGAGGAGGTGCTGAACCGAGTAGAACGCTTAGTGGAAAAGGGCGTTATCCGGCGTATCGGCGCCAACTTCAACTCCCGGCAGTTGGGCTATACCAGCACGTTGTGTGCTGCAGAGGTGCCGCCGGACCAGATG
>CAZARS010000077.1:2132-3082 GCA_964487625.1 uncultured Desulfobacca sp. | reverse complement strand
GGTGAATCAATATCCGGGAGTGACCCATAATTACCTGCGGCGGCACCGCCTGAATGTCTGGTTCACCCTCATCGCCGAGTCCTCGGAAAGGCTGGCAGCCATTCTGGAGGAAATGCAGGCGCACAGTGGGATCGCCAAGATCCACAGTTTTCCGGCTAAGCGGATTTTTAAGATTCAGGTGGATTTCGCCTTGTAAGGTTGTGATTATTCCACCTTTATTTGGGGATACACAAGACCGGACAAGGCAGCAGGCGGACTACCTTCTCGGCGGTCGAACCGAAGAACATTTCTTCAATCTTGCCGCGACCCTTGCGGCCATAGCCACCCACCACCACCAAATCCACCACGAGATCCCGAGCAAGGACGGCGATTTCCTGGAAGGGCGTGCCGACGGCGATGAGGGTATCCACCTCCATGCCGCTGGGGTTCCATTCCTTTAAGAAAACGGCCATATCTTTTTCGGCCTTGCGCCGCAGCTCTTTGGTGACCTCTTCTTTTTGTTTGCCGGTATGATTGCAGAGTTTTTCCAAAAAATGCTGATCAATCACATGCAAGACGATGAGGCGGGCCTCAAACCGCTGGGCCAAGGTTTGGGCCGCATTAAAGGCCACGCCGGCGCAATCAGAGAAATCAGTGGCCACGAGGATGGAGTTGAATTCCATAGTGATCCTGATACAACCTCCCGGAAGCTATTATAACTATAACCAAGGGCGGCCAAATAGCCGCCCTTGCTGTTGGCTTATTTGACGATTTCAGCAAGTTCTTTAATGAACGCCTCGGCACTATCAAAGGCTCCCTCTTTGACTAAAAGAACCTCGCCGCCTTTATTTAAAACCACGGTGGTCGGCGTCCCCAGGGGGTTTAAGGCTTTATAAGCTTTGAAATCTGGGTCGGGAACTAGCGCAAAGGGAACCTTAAAATGTTTCTTCCAAGACATGGTGTTGTTGGCA